>DAIEHI010000101.1 GCA_027355725.1 Acidimicrobiaceae bacterium | reverse complement strand
AAATTCGAGACCCTTGGCACGGTGGATTGTCGACAAGGCCACCGCATCGATGTGGTCGTCGTCAAGCTGTCTAGACCACGCTTCGTTAGCGTTCGCCAGGTCTGAAGCGGGGGAGTGCTCAGGCCCACGTCGTTCGTAAGGTATGTCGAGCGCATCGAGGTGGCTGGCCAACAATTCCAGCTGCGCGTTGGTGCGAGCCAAGACGGCCATTGTTCGCCACGGACTTCCCGGCTGGTGTTTCGCACTGAGCCATCGCGCGACGTGAGATGCCTCTTGCTCGTCGGTGTCGTAGGCACGCACCATGGGCACATCTCCCTGGTCCTTCGCCGGCGTAATCCCCTGGGCGCCTTCATCGAGCAGCGTATTGGCCACAGCGATGATGTTCGCGGTTGAACGGTGGTTGCGGGTGAGGTCGAGCGCGAGCGTGTCGGGCCACGTGCGGATGATCTCGCTGAGCAAGTGCGGGCTGGCACCATTGAATCCGTAGATCGATTGGTTGGGATCTCCGACGCAGAACAGGTCGGGATCATCGCCGGCCATGTGGCGAAGCAGCATGAATTGCAGCGGGTTCATGTCTTGGGTTTCGTCCACGTACAACGATGTGTGGTGATGTCGAAAGGACGCCAGGACGTTCGGCTCATCGCGAAGCAACGTGATTGCCTCGCTTAAGAGGAGGTCGAAATCGAGGACTCCACGGCTGTGGCACAGTCCCACGTAGCGATCGAGGACATTGGCGAATTGAGCGGGCGACAACGGGGCGTCCCTTCGAGATTTCTTCGCGTTCTTCGCGTACAACGCACCGTTGAAGCCTTGGCTGAGCGCCCATCCGATCTCTTGTTCGAGCCGTGGCAACTGCCAATCCTCGAGTCGAATCTCGCCCGCAGCGTTCACTTGCGTGGCGAGTGTAGTCACGAGACGGCGTCGATTGGCCTCGATCACGAGCGGCGTGAGGTGATGGTCCTCTCGGTACTGATTGACGAGCGTCAACGCCGCACGGTGAAACGTACCCGCCCTGATATCGCGGATACCCGAACGTGAGAGCCGTCGCCGTAACTCGTCGCCCGCTTTTCTGGTGAAGGTCATAGCGAGCACTTGGTTGGGTTCGATCTCACCTTGAGAGATTCGTCGTTGGATACGAAGCGTGAGCACGTGGGTCTTTCCAGAACCTGCGGTCGCGCGTACTAAGAGGCGCTTCGCAGGTGACATGACAGCCTCACGCTGTTCGGGGGTGAGACCCACCAACATGTCTTCAGAGAACGCCACTTGATCACTCATTGTGACTATGACGCTACCGGCACGCAGTGACGTGGCTCCAGGGGACCACGCCATGTCAGTATCCTGAAGGGCGTGCTGCGTGCCTACGGCGATGGAACTCTCTTCGGTGAGCCTTACGGCGACGGACCGATTCACGTGGTGTGGCTCCATGGATGGGGTCGGCGAGGTCGCGATTTCGCCGTCTGTGCGACGAATCTCGCAGATCGAGGGGTGGCGTCGGTGACATTAGACCTACCTGGTTTTGGGGCATCACCGCTCCCAACGGTCGCTGGTGGCGCGCGCCACTATGCGACACTCCTGGCCGGACCCTTGAAGGACCTCAGCGCTGGGCGTCTCATCCTCGTTGGCCATTCCTTTGGCGGACGTATCGCCACCGTACTCGCGGCGACTCATCCCGAGTTCGTGGCGGGGGTCGTGTTGACAGGTGCCCCCTTACTGCGCACCGGCCCATCGGGAGCTCCGCCGCTGCAATATCGCATCATTCGTGCACTGCACCGTCGCGGCATGATTGGCGAGCAGCGAATGGAGGCCGCGCGCCAGCGTTTCGGGTCGCTGGACTATAGAAACGCCACTGGGGTGCTTCGCGACGTGTTGGTCGCGAGCGTCAACGAGAGTTACGAAGACGAGCTCGCCCACATAACGGTGCCGGTCGCACTGGTGTGGGGGGAGCACGATACCGAGGTGCCAGTGGCGGTCGCTGAGCGCGCCCAGAATCTCATCCACTCTGCGCATTCACTGCGCGTCGTAGCGTCAGTGGGACATCTGATGCCCATCGAGGCCCCTCAAGAATTGGTCGCCGAAGTAGAGAAGTTGCTCGGGTGATGGCGTGAAGATCTTCTTCGACCTGGTGCTCGCGCTCGCGCTCGGCGCCGCATTCGCCGCCCAGATGCTTCGTTGGTTGCGCGTTCTTCAGCGCGAACACTACGAGGCGAGCTCCATGCGTCGGTTCCTCGCTCGCTGGTCATCTCCGCAGATGGCCTCGGCGAAGTCCATTGATCGATCGAAGTTCCGTCGCCCGGTGACGTTGACACACGTCTTCCTCATCATGCTCGTCATCACAGTCGTGCTCAGGGCCGACGTCCTCGCGGCGGTGGTCTCGGTCGGGTATGGAGTGTTCTGCCCTCAGGGACTCTCAATCAAAGGTCGAACGAGTGCACTGCAATGGACGAGACGTCTGACGACGGTGTTCGTAGTTGCGACAACCTTCGCCATCATTTTTGCTCTGGCGGGAGCCTTCACGAGACGTCCGTGGCTGCTCGCGATCGCCACGGTGTGGGCGGTACCGCTGCTACTCGACGTGACGACCAGACTCCTTCAGCCGATTGAAAATCGCCGCGCCCAAGTGTTCGTCGACCTCGCCGTACAACGATTGAACAAGGTGAAGCCGCGCGTGGTGGCGATCACAGGTTCTTTCGGCAAGACATCAACCAAGAACCATCTGCGCGATCTGCTGGGCACGCACGGCAACGTCGTCGCGTCGCCTCGGAGCTTTAACAATCGCGCGGGACTCTCGAGGGCCATCAATGAGAACCTGGCCGATGGGACGGGGATCTTCATCGCCGAGATGGGTACCTTCGCTGAAGGTGAGATCGCCCAGCTGTGTGAGTGGTGCCCGCCCGAGATCGCAGTCATCACCGCGATCGGACCCGTGCACCTCGAGCGCATGAAATCGCTCGACGTCATTGAAAGGGCTAAGTTCGAGATCACTGAACGCGCACACTCGGTCGTTGTCAATGTTGACGACGTTCGATTGGCTCAATGGCCGCAGCGTCTCATCGCCCAGGGTAAGCGCGTGCGCCGAGTGGGTTCGACAACCCACGATGCCTCAGTGCGCGTCGTTGCCGGTGACACCGAGTGGCGGGTGTTCGTCGACGAATCGCTCGTCTCGACGATGGCGCCGATGAAGGGAATCCAGCCAACGAACCTCGCGTGCGCGGTGGGTGCCGCGCTGGAGCTCGGCGTGAGCGTTGAGCAGATCGTTGGCGGTTTGGCCGAGGTCGCGGTTGTTCCCAACCGATCGAACGTTGTGCGTGCGCCGTCTGGGGTCATGGTGATTGATGACACGTTCAACGCCAATCCCGCCAGCGCGACTGCGGCGTTGCGCCTTTTGGCGTCACTGGCGATCGAGGGCCGTCGGGTCGTGGTGACGCCCGGATTGATCGAACTTGGCGACGATCAACACATTGAAAACCTGAACTTGGCGAAAAAGGTGTCCGCCTACGGAGCGGAACTAGTCGTCGTCGGCCGCACCAATGCAAAACCTCTGATGATGGGCTACGAGGGGACCGTGCGCCGATTCGATACGCGAGACCAGGCTGTGCAGTGGGTTCGCTCGGCGCTCATAACCGGCGACGGGGTGCTGTACTTGAACGATCTTCCCGACCACTACCCTTGATTGCTTGATGAGCAAACGACAAAGAGGTGTGTGGTGACTACTGGGGTGCTATTCGGGGGTCCGACACCGGAACACGACATTTCAATCCTGACGGGCCTCTTGGCGCTACGTGAACTGCAGACGAGCCAGCGCGACGCCCTCGGGATCTACTGGACAAAGACGGGTGCCTTCTTCAGTGTGGCGTCGTTGGTCGAGGCCGAGGCGTTCCTCGACGGCGTACCCAAGGGGTCCAACGAGTTGAGCCTGCGCGAGGGGGAGTCGGGCGGATTCTTCACTGCGGGGTCTCGCCTGGGCAAAGAGCGACGTCTCGAGATCGACGCGGTGATCTTGTGCACGCACGGCGGACCTGGAGAAGACGGTTCACTGCAAGCAGCACTGGACCTCGCTGGCATCAACTACAGCGGTCCGACCGTCGCGGGGGCAGCGCTCGGAATGGACAAGTGGGCGTTCGGGGCGGTCATTGCCCACGCCGGACTACCGACACTGCCCCGAGTGTTGTTGGGTGCTGAGACGACCTCGCTCCCGTTCGAAGGGCCTTACATCTTGAAGCCACGCTTTGGAGGTTCTTCAATCGGCATTGATGTTGTGGGCGACCTCGATACCGCCAAGGCGCGACTTCGCACGAATGCCCACCTTCAGCGTGGTTGTGTCGTTGAACCATTTCGCCAGGATCTCACCGATGTCCAGATTGCGATACGGAGCTTTCCAACGATTTCGCTTTCATCCATTGAGCGACCGATTCGACGGTCCGCGACGGCTGAGATTCTCGACTATCGCGACAAGTACGTCGGCGGTGAGGGCATGGTGTCGGCGCCGCGCGAACTGCCGGCAGTGCTCGCCCAGGGTCAGAGCGAACAGATCGAGAGCATGGCGCGCACTATCGCGCAACTTGCCTCAGTGCGCGGGGTCGCACGCGTTGACTTTCTCACGAACGACAACGAGATCTACGTCAACGAGATCAACACCATCCCCGGCTCGCTCTCGAAGCACCTCTTCGTCGATCCCCCCTTGGCGTTCTCGCAGTTGCTAAGTGATTTGGTCGCCGAGGCGATTGAACGACCATCCCACAACTACAGTGCCGCCGGCGCCGACGGACTCGTCTTGCGATCGGCTGGGTCGATCTCGTCCAAACTGGCGTAGGCGCGGAACCCGCGCGATCGTCTCGATGAGCACGTCGCTGAAGGGGTCGATGCGCAGCCCCTGTTGGAGCGACCAGAACGCCAATTCGAAGTCTCCTTGACTGGTGGCTTGATGATGCACCAAGAGTGCTGCGTACTCGCCGTCGCGCTGGAGCTGAGCGAGATGTCCTTCGGCGAGGAACCATTCGAATCCGCGTAGCGCACTCGCAAGGGGCTCACCTTGGACCAGTTGGAGCGCTTCGTGGGCGAGCATCGAGGCCTCGGGCACGGCGAGGGTTCTCGCGCGCACGATGAGCTCGTGAAAGATCGCCACGTCGCTCGTCACCCCGTGGGTCTCATAGAGGCCCGATGAGCTGACCGGATGCAGAAGGGGACCCTTCGCGTCGTGTCCGAGACTTCGTCGCACCGCACTCGCGGTATTGGCGAGTGTACGACTCGACGCTTCGATGTCGGCGTAGCCAAGCACCCGAGAACGGAGTCGCTCGCCGGTGATCGGCTCATCGCGGTGCAGCGCCAGATACGCGACCATCTCTATGCAGCGGCGCCGAAGCGTGGAAGCGAACGGCTCGCTCAGTCCGGTGACGACGGGACTCGCGCGAAGCAATTCGACGCGGACCTCCTTAGCTGAGATATCGAAGTCCCTTGGGGGTAAGACTGCGCCGATGTCCGCTCGCTCACTCGGGATCATGGTGGTGAGTGTGATGCAACTCGCGCGCAACTCATCGTCCAGATCGAGTGCTTCACCAAGGTAGATGACTGTGACATTGTGCAACGCACGTGTCGCCAGCGCGCGCAGGAGCTCTGACTCACTGCGGACAAACACCAGCCGGCCATCGTGCAACGCGACTATGGAATCTTCGATGTCACGCTCCGACCAGTCAGGGTTC
The DNA here is from genome assembly GCA_027355725.1 of Acidimicrobiaceae bacterium. Lineage (GTDB taxonomy): Bacteria > Actinomycetota > Acidimicrobiia > Acidimicrobiales > RAAP-2 > RAAP-2. The sequence goes on along the minus strand of DAIEHI010000101.1, from coordinate 94,856 downwards.
ACTGACAGCGTGCCGCCTTCGCGCGAGAAGGCGAGGACCGCTTCTTCGCCTGACGTCAAGAGACAGCCCACGAGGGGATCGACGTCAAGGGAGAGTTCGCCGGTCTCGAGCGCCCCTGAGATATGGATCACGCCACTTCGCTCTGGTCCAATGAGGAATCGCAATCGCGCGATCAAATGAGGGTCGAGCGCGCGAAGGGCATCGATCAGTTCTTCTACGTCGTCATCGGGACATTCGAATTGGTGCTGACGGAGTTGATCGTGGCGACGTTTTGCCACGAGAGCCAACGGCAGGGCGTTCAGCACCGAGGGTGCACCGCCGCGATGCGCTGGTGGTGCACTCGGTTGATGGGTGCTGGACGTGCGCGTCGTTGGGGGCTCGGGGACGATGGGCCGTTGTTCGCGCCATGAGGTGGTGGTGACGCCGCTCGCGCGAGATGAGAGCGAACTCCTCACTTGTCCGCTGACGGGCGTTGTGTGCAGGAATCCCGGCATGAGAAATGAAAGGAGCGCAACGATCATTCCCGCGAGCCACGCGCTGCCACTGGTGGAGATGCCCGCTCCGTGGCGCAGCCGCATCACGTTTCTACCCAGCTGTCCGAGAAACGCCAGCCAGAAGAGCGCGAGACAGATGAGGAGCGCTCGCACCAACGTGCCGTGGGTCTGTTCCCCAGCCAGTCGCCACTTGCTGAGAACCACGTAGGGCAGGAGTACGAAATAGAGGGCGAGCCCGGTGCCGTGCAGCGGACCGTTGGCGAATCGCTTTATGGAGTTGGAGTAAGTCGCCACGAGGGCTGCACCTCGCGAACTGTCGACGTGATCACCAGTTGGCAACTCTGGCGACGACTGATGGAGAACTGCGTCGCGACGCTCCGATTGGCGCCGTCGCACGCGAGGACCTCGAGGACGGGGGCGCTCGTCGTGATCGACCATGAACCGGGGCCCTCGAGTGGGATGTCGACGACTGGCTGGGCCGTGCTGAGCGTTCCGGCGAGGGCGCCGTTCGAGACGCTCGCGCTTGGCGCGAGCGCGAGCGACTTCACGATCGAACTTGTCGTCGTGGCGTAGGGCTCGCTGGTCGTTACGACGTTGGGTGCGCTCGTCGTCGTCACTGGCGAGCGAGTGCTCGATTGTGTCGTACGCGGCGCGAGCGATGCAGTCGTCGTCGTCGCTGGCGGCTGAGTGTTCGAACTGGTCGTCGTGGTCAAAGTTGTGGATGACGGAGTCGGGGCGTTCGAGGCATTCGTGAGGGTGAAGACGAGTATCAACAACAGAAGTGGACTCGACCACATCACGAGGTGCGCAGCTCGAAAGGGTGGCCGAAGGTCTGGCATGGTTCTCGCAGGTTAGAGGCAATGGTGGATAATTGCTATTCACGTGGGTTTTTCGTGCTCCGACTAGAGCAGGTGACGCTGGGCGAAGTGCTGCAACTCGGCTCGAAGGGACCCCGGTGCACTGTGGTCGGTCGCGGCGAGTTCAATGAGTGAGCGACCTTCAAAGACCCGTTCGTAGGTGAGGCGCGCAATTCTCTCGTATTGACTTCCGCGAAAACTACCCAATCGAGCGAGCAACGGTGAGTCCTCGGTGGCTGGCTCGTCGCCTTGCTCGAAGTACGAGAGTGCTCCAAGTGCCGCCTTCTCTTTCAAGAGCCAGCGGCGAAGGCGACCCCGTAGCGCAGAGAGGATGTCGGGTGCGGCGTACTGACGAGATTGCCCTGCCCAATCCACAATGAGTTCACTGGCGAGTCCGAGAGCCATTGTGAGCGTCTCACTCGGATCGCGGATTATGCCTTCGCCAAAGCGAAGTTGGCGACAGACGCTGACGACGCCGGGCAACATGGTCTGCAAGAGCGTGCGCGCGATGAGTTGGTCTCGTGCGCACTCGAGCAGGGCCTGAATCAGTGCCGCGCGTTCGAGGACGCTTCGTCCGCCACCTCGTTCTAGGACACGCACCACGTCACAGAGGTCGCCCAGCGTCTCCAGTCCGAGCTGCGGTGAGTGATTGATGAGGACGAGGAGTGAGGCTCGTGCCTCGTTCGTTCGACCTTTGCGGTCCCATTCGATCCGCAATTGGCCCAGTACGTCGGTGTGTTGTGTCATGGTGACTAGTACAGGCCCGGGTGCGCACAGTTTCATACCCACGAGAGCACCAGAACGGGCTACATTTCTGATGACCAGGAGCGTGCACACTCGCGCACACTTCCCAACGCACATACGAGCGACCTAAGGTGGGGTTATGGATATCGAAGCCTTTTACGAACAGAACGAGGCGCGTCGTGAAAGCGCGGAGTTCGAATTCGGTTCTGAGTGGACTGACGCGTCGGACAACGAGTATGAGTTGTCGTGGGTCGAGGCAACCGGTGAACTGTATTTGATGGTGGAGCCCGAGGCGCTCATCAACGAGGACATCTTCGGCGATTTCCTGGTGGCTGACGAACTGATCAATGACTTGACCGTGGTCGTGATTGGCAAGTCACCGTCGCTTGCGGCGCTCGAGGACCAGCTGAGAGGGTGGGAGGACGCCATGCTCGAAGAGAATTCGCTGGCGTGGCTCTACGAACGCTTTCCCCAGTAGCGCCTACAAATATGGGGTTGACGAATTCGCAACCTTGCAGAGTCGGGTGAGGGCTGGCACGAGGTCCTTCAGAGGTACACGTTCTGCCTCATTGATCGTCGTTTGCAGTGGATTCCAACTGCCATCGATCGAGGTCGCATTGGCCGCGGCCTGCGTGCCCTTCAGTAGCTCACTCATCGCATCCGCGCGCAACTTCTCTCGCTGAGGCGTAGTCAAGCCCGTCATCTCGCTTTGAGCCTGGAGGTTGAGCGCGCGTGCGACGAAGCCGCACGAGATGCGCGCTTCAGTCACGGCGCCACCAGTACCGCACGAACTGAACACGAGCCCCGCCGCGAGCAGCGCGACTGCAACCGTGGCGCGCCTTAGGCGAGCCACGAGTCGGCGGCTTGCAGCAAGAAGTCACTCACGCTGTGGCCACGCTCGAAGATGTCGCACAACGGATCCTCTCCGCGCGCGACTTGACTAAGCGAAATCGCCCGCCGGGCGATTATGGAGATTCGCCGCTCGCTTCCTTCGGTGGGCGACGCGAAGGAATCGGTGGCGGTCACTTCGAGTGGCATCTCCAAGCCACCAATCGGTGCAAGGTCGATGGCGAGGCGCAATAGATCCGGTCCGTGGGGCATGGGTGGCAACGTCCACGTGAGCACCAGGGGGAAATGAAATTCGTCGGGCGGGTCCACTTCATCGGGCAGTCCGAGCACGGCGTCTTCGAAGGCGAGCAGCGTTCGAGGGTCGACGTCTAACTCGATGTGAAGGTCAATCGGCCCCCCGCATCCATCCTCGGGATGCAGATCCACCTCCCACGCCTGGCGAAGTGAATACGTTTCTACGAAGTGTCGTTCGTCGTGGACGTGGAATCCGTGAGTAACCGCGTGGTCCTTCAGGTCTGCGACGAAACCAGCAACATCAATGGCGGCCATTACTCATCAGGTTAGCCCGATTGCAACTACCTTGATTACGTGACTGAATCGATTCTTAGCGATCTTCGTGCGTGCGCGCACGAGATCGGTGAAGTCGTCCAGTCACACCGCGGGCGCGGGTTCTCGGGTATTCGCGAAACGCAGTATCACTTGGATCTCGCGGCCGATGAGGTCGCGGTGCGCGTGCTCGGGGGAGCTGGCTATCGAGTGGTGAGTGAAGAATCGGGCGTCACGGGCGATGCCAGCGTGACCATTGTCGTCGATCCAATAGATGGCTCGACAAACTGCGATCGGGGCGTTCCTTTCTATGCCACGAGCCTCGCCGCCATGCGCGGTAATGAACTGGTCGCGGGTCTTGTCATGAACCACGCGACCGGCACCGTCTTTGAGGCCGAGAAGGGTAGCGGCGCGACGCGTGACGGCGTCACGATCGGACCGAGTCGCACTGCTGAGATCAGCGAGGCGGTCATTAGTTTCTCGGGCTGGCCGTCACGACATCTGGGTTGGGCGCAAGTACGTGCGCTGGGTGCGGCGAGTCTCGAGGTCTGCCTCGTCGCCGATGGATCACTTGACGCCTTTGCCGTTGCGCAGCATTCGACGCTCAACCCCTGGGACTACTTGGCGGGGTTGCTCATCGTACGTGAGGCGGGCGCCGTGGCGAGTGATTATCACAGAGAAGACCTCGAAACGTCTGAACTAGTTCTTCGACGACCGGTCTTTTGTGCGACTCAGGAATTGCTTGAAAGCGTGATCAACGCGGGTGCGCTCTAGTGACTGGAAGTCGAGTCAAGTTCTGCACTGAGAGCGCGACCTCGTTCTAGGGGGTCTCGCCACTGAAGTTTCATTTCCTCGATCAATCCCACCAGATGTTCGATCGCCACGGAGATGGCTCGCTCGTCGTCGGTTCTGTTCGTTGAGTGCGGTGACTCGATGTCCTCTTCGAGAAAAGCGATCGCCACCGCGTAGTCGTGGAGTTCACCGAGCACGGTTTGGACGGTTTCGAGCTCACGGGCCAGACGCCGCGCGGTGTCGCCGATCAGTACGCTGGCCGTTTCGGCACAGTAGCGACCTTTTTTGGAGAGGATCCTGATCTGATGAAGTTCGAGAATCGTGGGTAGTGCTCCAAGTCCATCGGCGGCGTCAAAGAGTTCGCGCAAGGTCTTGTCAAGCGTTGGGCCGATCAACTCCATTGCGGGCTTGCGCGCTGCCGAGCGCAGTGGGGGACGCAATACCGCATCGCTCAGTCGAGCCACCAATTGTCGATAGCGATTTGAGTTGAGCAATGACTCGAGATCTTTGGTGCCCTTGTCTTGAAGCAAAGCCAATCGTCTCAACACAGATGCGGGTAGCGGTGTCTCCAGCTGTGCATCGACGTCATCGAGGACTTCTCCAAGCACATCAGAATCGCGCTGACGGCCAAGGACCCCGCCAACCCAGCGCAGTTCACGCAGGAAGTAGCGAAGGGGCGCTGGTTTCATGGCCCGAGCGAGGATGCGAAGCTCGGAGCGCAGCCTACGGCAACCCACGCGAAGTTGGTGGACGCCTTCTGGATCACGTCGCGCGCGCGCAATCGGGTCCGAGCGAAGCAACAACCCCACCTCGGTGCCCAGAAGACCACGTAAGACAGCCTCGCCGTTCAGCGCTTCACTGAACTCGTCGCCGGAGGGAGGTTGGCTCACGGTTGCATCATTGCTTAGTTTCCACGACTACGCAATCCGGGCCGCGACGTGTGACGTCCGTTCACACACGTGGGACTCCCACCAGTGAGTGTCTATCGTCAGCGCGTAATTAGCGGTGACGCGACCAATATGCATTAGCACGGTGGCCAACACGCTTGGATGCCGTGTGCATTTCTTCGTGTGACCTACCACGGGTCTTCCCAGTCGAGGGAATCCATTTGGAGAGCTTGAACTTTGGCATAATCCTCTTTTCTCCTAACTATTTTGAATCTAACTCTGCGTTCCTGGGCGTGCATAGAGTCGCTTGGCAGGTTCACGAGATCGCAGATGAGCAGAGAGAAACGCGTGTGGCGCAATTACGCGTGCAGTAATTGAAATCGCGAGCGGTGCCGACAGCGCTCGCATCCCTCGCGACCAAGTAGGCTGTTCAACTTCGGGCGCTTAGCTCAGTTGGTTAGAGCAGCTGATTTACACTCAGCAGGTCGGGGGTTCGAGTCCCTCAGCGCCCACTGGAAAAGGTTGACAGCTTTTTGACGACTGCTAGACCGATCAAGTGACTCGGCTCATAGGATTCGAAGGCGTCGGCGCAGGTATCGACGCCCAACCGGTCATCTTGATCTACAACTGACGGTCGAGGGCATCGGCCCACCTGATTATTCGAGACGGAGTCTCTCCGCGATTACGTTGACGTCTAATTGGGAACTTGCGACATCGTAGACAAGCTGGAACGCTTCGTCATCGGTAAGCTGTGGGGAACGACCATTGAGGTCGCAGAACACGACCGTGCTGAGCCACGCGAGGCGCTTGTTACCGTCCACGAGTGCGTGGTTCTTTGCCATCGATTGCAGGAGTGCGGCGGCCTTGAGACTTAAGGTTACGTAGGCATCTTCTCCAAAGGCACTAGACCGAGGCCTGTTGACCGCCGAGTCCAACAGGCCGACATCACGTACCGGACCAATTCCTAGCTTTCGAACCATCGTGATGACGTCCTCGAGCTCAAGGTATTCAATTTCGTTCATGCAGAGCCAAGTCGCTCCAGGACATCGTTCCATCGTCTCGCCATGCGTTTCGTCGAATCATCGACATTTGTCACATGGCGAGATCGCTCGAGTCGGTCGAGCACCGCACGACGGATGACCTCTTGACGTGAGATGCCTTCAAATTCTGAGAGGGAGGTGAGTGCCTCGTCTAGCGCTGCGTCAGTTCTAAGCGTGAGTGCCATTCATTAATGATACCACAGTGGTATCAGATGACAACTCTCGAAGTTCAAGGGCCTCAATTTTGAAACTAATAACCAGGGCCCAAAAATTCTTGGCGCACATATTGACCCAGTCGAACCAAATGTCGCAATCACTGAAGCCGGCCTGGCAACAATCATCAAGCTTCGTGCAGCGGGTTCGTATTGTGTGGCCCAAGGTCCACCGTAAGCGCCTTACTCAAAACCATGACCTCCTATTTTCTTGAGTCTGGAGTTGATAAGGCCACCCAGCCTCACTACTCAGGAGTCGTGAAGTACCAACGGATTCATCGTTGGGCTTGTGGAACCATGTTTGTGACCTTTGGGCCCAATCTCGACAATTAGAAGGAATAGGGCAACCGGGGCAGGTCATCGTGTCCAAGAACCCAAGTTGAATCATCAAGTCGCAGGGAGGCTCTCCAGCATCGCGATGAGGTCGTCTCGCCGATATCCTTGTTGACGAGCCAACTCGACGAGTTCCTTGAGCTTCGCTGTGAGTAGTCCCTTCTCAGGTTGTCCCGTAACTCGGATACTTCGACCTCGACCCATCTCCACAAGTCCCTCGTCGCGCAGGACTCGCAGCGCGCGCAACACAGTGTTCGTGTTGACACCCAGTTCCGCGGCGAGGTCCCTCGCTTGGGGAATCTTTTCACCCGGGCTAGCTTCGCCCTGGGCGATTGCCCGGCGTATCTCCGCCGCCACTTGCTCGTGGAGCAAGGTTGGATCACTGCGGTCGAGGGGAAGCAGACCGAGATCCACCTCGGTGTGACCCTGGGGAGAATTGACAAAACTCATGACGCTAATTATAATAGCTTCATGTCCAGCGTGTTAGATATTCCTCGGAAATCAGACTCACCAATGGAGCCGTGGGATCCTGCGAGCGAGGCGCTCTTTCGAGAGGCTCGTCGTCGCGAGCGTCGGCGGCGCATTCGACGTTTGGGTGCAGTTCTCGCGGGAGTTGCCGTCGTGAGCGTTGTAGTGGGTGTCGAGGTCAACGATGTGGGCTTCTCAGCAACGAAGCCCACATCCGCGCACCCAATAGTCGCGAGTTCGAGCTCGATGGTTCTCACCTGCTCAGGCTCGTCGGTGATGCGACCTAGCACTCTCATCGTGTCGTGTGCCGACGCCAACACGTCTCTTCAGTCGACCCATTGGTCAACGTGGGGCGCCGCGAGAGCGTCTGGTACAACGACCTTCGCAATCAATCTCTGCACCCCCTACTGCGCGGCGTCGCCCATCTCATACTTTCCCCACAGTTCAGTCACTCTCTCGGCGCCAATCTCGTCGAACCACGGGACCCATTTCTCACGACTCGTTGTGCACTACGGCCAAGGTTTGACCCGCAAGACCTTCAGTTTCGCGTGGTCGCCAGGAATGTCTAGATGACTGGTCGCTCCACTTCCTGACGCGTCTGAGCGTTCCTTCGCATCATCCCCAAAAATGTCCATCAACACAATGAAAGGTCTCTTCATGTCCCGTCTCGCCCGATTTGCTACTCCCATCGCCATCGCTGGGGCACTCGCAGTACCGGCTCTCACCGTTGCGGCGAGTGCTGTTGCCTCACAGGTGAAGTCGCCCGCGGTAAAGGTCCTCGCCTGCAACGGCGCGACGGTGTCGCGACCCAGCAATTTCGTCATCTCCTGTGCCGACGCCAATGCGGCCCTGACGAAGACTCGCTGGTCAACGTGGAACGCGCGCGGTGCGACGGGGACCACGCGATTCGCCATCAACCTCTGCACCCCATACTGCGCCGCATCACCTCTTTCTTACTTCCCAAAGAGCACCGTACGTCTTTCCGCACCAATAGCGACGAAACAGGGACGTCTCTTCTCGAAGCTCGTTGTCCGCTACACCTACCGAGGAAAGTTGACCTCGTTCAGCTTCTCTTGGTCCGGTGATCCCTCGTTTCGAAACTAGTGCGACAACGGCAACCGTCCAGACGTATTGTTCGTACCCATTCAAGCAATCAGAGGTTCCTAGAACCGGCGATTGCGTCCAACTCTCAGCCGGCTTTAGGTGCGTAGTGTTCACGGCGCGATGACGACACGACAGAGACCGTGCAAGAGCGACCAATACTCCCGTCGAGGAAGACTCAAGACTTGGTCAGCGTTACGACGCGGCTCACCAACCATCCTCGGAACTTGTTGTTGCTCGTCCGGTTCGCGATTGCGCTGTACGTGAGGCACTCCGCCGTCGCTGTTATTGGACACGCTGCCCGCCTATCACTCATGGCCGAGGATTCGGTGCTCTTGGCACCTTGTGTTGGACGGTCGCCATGCGAAGCTGCAAGCCAACCAATTGGCACTGCGATTCGCATGATCGCTGCAGGTTCGGGCGCCAGTCATGTCTCACCAAGTGCAGGCTCTTGCTTTCTTCTACCGTGCGGTTCTTGAACTCGTATTTACCGTCGCGCAGCAGTCTCGAGCGATTATGGCTCAGTTGCCCACGTGACTCTGGAAGAGCCGAGTGTCTATCGATTTGTCGAGACTCCAGTGCGCAGATGAGAAGTTTTCAAGATGGCTCTATATCGCAGAGTGACAATGTGTGGTGGACTCAGAAGACGACCCGAGGGGGGTGTGATGGATCGACCACAAAGAATCTCCTACGCCGAGATCAGCCAACTGGACGACGCGATGACCCAGGTGTTGGAGCGCTGCGCACGAGAGGGTACGCCGCGGCCGGAAAGCTCGGCAGTCCGGGCACACTCGCCGGCCGCATTTTGGGCCTTCGAACAAGCGTGGGACGGACTCTTTCGAAACGGCGTCGTCGACCATGCGCTAAAGGAGTTGTGCAGGATCTACGTCTCGCGCTCGGTGAAATGTGAGTACTGCGGTAATCAACGAAGCGAAGGGGCGCGTGACCTGGTGAGCGAGGCTCAGGTAGATGACCTGTTGAACTTTGAGGCCTCTGATCGCTATAGCGAACGCGAGCGGGCGGCACTCTCGTACGCAGAAGCCATCACCTGGCGCTTGGAGACCGATGACGCGTTCTGGGACCGCCTGCGACGTCACTTCAACGAAGAAGAGCTCGTCGAGCTCGCGTGTTTTGTCGCACTCACCATGGGCCAACAGAGTTGGATTCGTCTACTCAACATCGATCATTTCCAGGTGATGGACCAGGGGAGTGTGTCTCTGGCACCCGGTCTTGACACCGCCGCCGCCATTGATCAGGCGCGCACCAGCGACGACTACTGGGGCGTGAAGTAGTCAAAAGGCGCTTCTAACGACTGGAAGCTCCGTTGTCGCTCACTCGGGGCCGGCGTAACTACCGGCTGTCTCTGGGAACATTGACCGGACAATCTTGAAGTTGGAGACGTCGGTCGTTCCATCGCTGTGCAGGTTGATCAAGGCGTCGCGCATGTACTTCTCGATTCCCACCTCGAGCATGGCGCCGTAGCCGCCGTGCAATTCCATGGCGTGTTTGCAGACTTCAACGATCTCGTGCGACGCGAAGACCTTCACCATGTTGCACAGCGTGTCTGCATCGGGCGACCGTTCGTCGACCGCGAGGGCCGCGTGACGAAGTAGCGCCGCGACCGCCTCGAGGCGGGTCGCCATGTCGGCAATGCGCGAGGCGACGGCCTGATGTTTGATCAAGACCCGACCACCCTGCACCCTCTCGTGGACGAATGCGACGGTCTCTTCGTACGCACCGACGCCGATGCCGAGGCTTTTCGCCGCGACGAGGACTTTGCCAGGGCGAAAGTAGATACCAGCCTGGCCCAGGGCGTCATTGTGTACGAGGATGTGATCGGCGGGCACGCGACAATCATCGAAGACGATCTCACCATTGTTCATGAATCGACCACCGATGGTCTCGTTGCAGCGGGTGACATGGAGGCCCGGTGTGTCACGCGGCACCAAGAAGCTGGAGGTGCCCTTTTGCATCGCGACTGCATCATCGGTGTTCGCATACACCACATAGAGCGAGGCATCGTAGCCATTGCTGATGAACTGTTTTCGACCATTGATCACCCAGTGGTCCCCGTCGAGGATCGCCTTGGTGTCCATATTGACTTCAGGGACGCTGTAGGGGAGCCAGCGGTCTGACGCACCGCGTGGCTCGGTGAGACAGTGTGCCATGAGGAATTGGGGCTCGTTCATGTAACGCGTGAACCAGTGCTCTTGAAGGTGCTCGGGGGCGAACTGGGCAATCAACACCGAGATCTTCCAGTTCTGAACCAACTTGTCCGCGAGACCTGAGTCGCCTCGAGCCAGTTCGGTCGCGATCAGCGCCAGGGTCTGTGACTGGGTCGAGGGTTCGAGGGCAATGCCCCCGAAGCGCTCGGGAACGCCGAGCGCTCGCAACCCTGCGGCATCGGCCTGCTCGAGGATGCGTGGCGAGAGCCGACTATCGGGGTCCATGAGCCATTCGCGGGTGCGATCGCCTTGAATGAAGGGGATCACCACTTGGTCAACGTACTGGCGACAGGTGTCGCGCATCATCCGCTGTTCTTGGGACATGTATCGGTCCTGGAAATACATCTGGCCTCCAAATCAAGATCCACCATGCGGGTCAATGGTCGCTGATCTCGTCGCAACTCGTTGTGAAACTACTCGTCACCTAGTCGAGGTCGGGGCGTCATTGATTGAAGGCATAGTCTGGTGCACAGTCCGTCGCGAAGGGCGTATGTCGGTGAAGGTCGAGTTCTTCGATCGGTCGGTGACGCACGAGGTATTAGTTAGTGGCTACAATAATTAGTGTATGAAACAGATACTCTCACCCCCTCGCCAGAGCGAGCCAGTCATTGATGCCGTGATCTCTGCAAGTCGGGCCCTGGTTGCGGTTGCCGCCGAGTCACTGGCGGATGTAGCCGAAGAGGTCACCCTCACGCAGTATCGAACGCTGGTGGTGCTGGCATCTAGGGGGCCACAACGCCTCTCAGACCTCGCCGAAGCGGTCGGGGTGACGTCGGCCACGGCCACACGAATGTGCGACCGGCTCATACGTAAGAAATTGATCCATCGACGAACCCAACGTGAGGACCGACGCAACGTACGTATCACGCTTAGTGCAAAAGGGCAGCAACTGGTCGATGGGGTGACTCAGAATCGTCGCAATCGGATCCAACAAATCGTGGAGACCATCTCAGCGCAGGATCAAGAGACATTGATCACCATACTCACATCATTTGCTCTGGCTGCGGGAGAGGTGCCCGACCGGGACTGGGCCGCAGGCTGGGAGATCTGATGCCCACGAATACCGGTTCAACCTTGCGTAGGTCACGATTCTCCTCGCGCCATCTCCAGGTCCGGGCTTCGGCGTGGATCAGCAAATCGAATTATGGTCGCAAATGGCTTCTGCTCGGTACGGTCATTGGCATCATTGCCGGACTTGGCGCAGTCGCGTTCTACGAGACTCTTCAGCTCTCTAACTGGTTCTTCATCAAGGTGCTCGCTGGCTACACGATGCCGACCCCGGTCGGAGAAGGGTTCGTGAAGGCGTCGAGCCATTTTGCTCGTCCGTGGGCGATACCGGTGGTGGCGTGCCTGGGAGCGTTGGTGGGAGGCGTGATCGTCTTTCGCATCGCTCCAGAAGCCGAAGGCCACGGCACTGACGCCGCCATATCAGCGGTCCACCACAATCCCCGAGGTATTCGCTTCCGTACCGTCATCGTCAAGATCATCGCATCCGCACTCACAATCGGATCGGGAGGGTCGGGTGGGCGCGAAGGACCGACCGGCCAAATCAGCGCGGGTTTTGGGTCCTTGCTGGCGCGATTGTTGGACTTGAGTCCAACGGATGCGCGCATTGCGGTCTCGAGTGGGATTGGTTCGGGCATCGGATCAATTTTCGGCGCACCGCTCGGCGGGGCGGTGCTCGCGACCGAGATCATGTACCGCGATGACTTTGAGGTGGAGGCGCTCCTGCCCGCACTCATCGCGTCCATCGTGGGCTACTCCGTGTGGGGGTCCGTGGAGGGATTCGGGCCGCTCTTCGGCTATGCATCGAACTACCACCTTGCTAACGCGTATCAACTGGTGTGGTTCGCGATCATCGGTATCCTCGGCGGCCTGATTGGTCTGTTGTATGCCAAGGGTTTCTACGCCATGGTTGCTTTGTTCAAGAAGATGTCGCTTCCACCGTGGGCGCGTCCGGCGCTCGGAGGATTGATCGTCGGACTCATCGGCCTCGCGATTCCTCAAGTGCTGGGCACGGGATATGGATGGATTCAACAAGGACTTGGCACCCAACTGCTCCACATACCGCTCTGGATAGTGCTCATCCTGCCCTTTGCACGCATTGCGACCACTGGCCTTTCGATTGGTTCGGGCGGATCGGGAGGAATCTTCGGCCCGGGCATGGTCATCGGTGCCTTCGTCGGTGCGGGCGTCTGGCGAGTCCTCGCTCCACTCAATGGAAGCATCGGTCACGATCCTGCACCCTACGTGATCGTGGGCATGATGGCTTGTTTTGGAAGCATCTCGCGGGCTCCATTGGCGGTGATGCTCATGGTCTCTGAAATGACCGGCACCCTGTCGATGATCGTCCCGGCGATGGTGGCCGTTGGACTGGCTACGCTTATCGTGCGTCGCGGAGACGACACCATCTATCGCAGTCAGTTGAAGAGTCGAAGCGAATCGCCCGCTCATCGAATCCTTGCGGGCCTGCCACTGTTATCGGCGATTCCGGTTTCGCAAGCCATGGTTCCCGTTCGTTGCCTCTTAGATGACTCAATGGAGCCGGGCAGTGCCGTTGCCAAACTCCTCGCGAACAATGTCACCGCAGCACCGATTGTCGACAGTGAGTCCAAGTACGTTGGTGTTACCACCTACGAAGCCTTGCGCGACCGGATGGAACGTGATGCCACGTCCGGCATTGCTGGCTGCGTCGACCCTGATTTTGCCCCGATACATACGGCCGTACGTTTGAACGTGGTGCTGGAGATTCTCACGGCCACGCCACAGACATGGGCGGCAGTCATTGATGATCAGCGACACGTGATCGGTACGATAGCCATCTCGGACATAGTGGGAGGCTACCGAAGGGCGCTGCAGACGAGTCTGCGCGAAGCGACTGAATTGAATGGAGCCCAGGAGTCGCTGTACGTAGAAGTGGGAGAGAACTCTGCCATGGTGGGAAAGAAGCTGCGCAGTGCCGGCGTGCCACGAGGAATCCTTCTCACACTCATCGAGCGTAAGCGTGATCTCATCCAACCCACCGGCGATGTCGTGATTGAGTCACGAGATCGACTGACCGCTTTGGGTTCGAAGCAGGACCTTCAGAAGTTGGAGGAGTTCGCTTCAGGGGTCACGAACTGACGAGCCCCCGGTCCTGTTGGGCGGTTTGATTCGAGGTACCGGGCGCATGTACAACTAACCAAGGCTGAGTTCCGATCCGGACTGTGTCCCTTCGATCCAGCTCGATCTTCATCGCGCGAGAGTGCTACGAATGTGAGTAGCACTAATGATCAGTGGGAGGTTCGATGATTCTCGATCTATTTCGCCTCGAGGGGAAGGTAGCAATCATCACCGGTGCCGGTCGAGGTATCGGTGCAGCGAGCGCATTGGCGCTCGCTGAGTGTGGTGCCGATGTTGTCATTGCCTCACGTACTCGAAGCGACCTTGATGCAGTTGTTGCCCAAGTGACGACGACGGGTCGAAGGGCAGTCTCGGTCACCGGTGACCTCAATGACCTGGACGCAGTCAGATCCCTTGCGGCGACTGCGCGCGAGCAGTTCGGACGCATCGATATTGTTGTCAATAATGTCGGGGGTGCGATCCCCCTTCCATTTTTCGATACGACGCCCGAGTACTTAGAAGAGGCATTTCACTTCAACGTCGCCACGGCCCACGCCCTTAATCTCGCGGCGGTGCCAATCATGCTCGAAGGCGGCGGCGGTGCAATCGTGAATATCTCGTCGGTGATGGGTCGCCTCGCTGGGCGAGGCTACGCCGCCTACGGCGCGGCCAAGGCCGCGCTGACCCATTACACCGAACTCATCTCCAAAGACTTGGCGCCACGCATCCGGGTCAATGCGATTGCCGCTGGGTCAACGGCGACGTCCGCTCTGGAGATCGTGACTTCGACACCCGAACTCAAGTCAATGATGGAGGACCTGACGCCTCTGCACCGTATTGCTGAACCTGAGGAGATCGCCGCTGGCGTCGTGTATCTCGCGTCTCGCGCGGGCGGATTCATCACCGGCAAGGTGCTCGAGATCGACGGCGGCACAGATGTCCCCAGTCTCGACTTCGGTTTGCCAGACCTGTAATTCAGACTTCCTTGCGGGTGAGACTCTCGTCACTATTCGACACACGGTGCTTGCGCAATTTCCCGTCGCAAACGAAGCGTCGATCGTGGAGCCGTTATATCGTGCGAAGTTGGCACGCAAGGGCCGCGCGGCGTCGTGCATCGGGGTGGTGCACACAGCGAAGGGATGTCGGTTGTGCATCAAGTGGTGGAATACTGTCTCCATGGAAGACCTTCAGTACTCTGATTCGATAACAATTTCGCGTAGCGCCGATGAGCTCTACGACATGATTTCTGATGTGACGCGAATGGGTGAGTGGAGCCCCGTCTGTAAGGAGTGTTGGTGGGAGGAAAGTGATACACCGCGGACCGGGGCCTGGTTCATTGGTCGAAACGTGACACCCGATCGAACCTGGGAGACGCGCTCGCAGGTCGTTGCGGCCGAACCTGGGCGTGAGTTCTCTTTCGTGGTCGGCGGAACGTGGACACGCTGGGGGTACACGTTCTATGAATCCGAAGCCGGCACCGTCGTGACTGAATCCTGGGAGTTTCTGCCCGGGGGTATCGAGAGATTCGAAGAGCGCTTCGGAGATGATGCGCCCAACCAGATTGCCGATCGCCAGAAGAGCGCTCGTGAGGGCATCCCCGAAACCTTGGCGGCGCTGAAGCGGGTCGCTGAGTCCCAGTGATCATCGAGCGGCTCAAGGCGAGAGTGGACTTCAATCTTGCCACGTCGAAGGTCATGGTGGATCGACGCCGATGATCGTTGAGAGTTGGACTGACCTACTTTGCGCGTAGTAACCGACGACGATACGATGCGATTTCGAGCATGATCGCACTCAAGAGAGGTTCGTGTCGTGGACGTTGAACTGAGGAGCCGCTACGCCAATCAAGCAGTCTCCCGATCTTCTGGCGTTGGCCCGTCACTTGGATGCGGGAAGATGGTGTCGAGTGCGCACGTCACAGCGAGCGATCGAGGAGTGTTATGAGGGTTCTCGTCACCGGAGCTGCCGGTTTCATTGGTTCAACGACCGCTGAACTCATGGTGTCAAGTGGACACGAGGTTGTTGCGCTCGACAATCTGATTGCGGGACGACTTGAGAATGTGCCGTCCGGAGCCACGTTTGTCGAAGGCGACTGTGGTGACATGGATCTGATCGCGTCACTCGGCAGGTTTGACGCCTGTGTCCATTTCGCGGGGCTCATCGAGCCACGAGTATCCATGGAACAACCGGAGTTGTTCTTTCAGAACAACGTCGCGTCGAGCTTTCGGCTCCTTGAGGCTCTTGTCCAGAGTGGTGTCGAGCGGTTTGTCTTCTCTTCGTCCTGCGCGGTCTACGGGAATCAAATCGAGATGCCAATCGATGAGACGCGATCGATTGATCCACTGAGCCCATACGGTCAGTCCAAGCGAATGGTCGAGGAGGGAATGGCGTGGCTAGCGAAATTGGGACGCATTCGTACGGCGTCGCTTCGCTACTTCAACGCAGCAGGAGGCACACTGGCCCACCCTGAACAGCATCGGCCCGAGACGCACCTCATACCCCTGGCCCTCGATGTCGCGACGGGGCAACGTGATCATCTCGAGATATTCGGCACCGACTATCCAACGCCCGACGGAACGTGCATTCGTGACTACATCCACGTGAGCGACCTCGCTGACGCCCATCTCTTAGCGATTGAAGCGCTCGCAGAACACCGTGACATCACCCTCAATCTTGGAAGTGCGGTGGGCTCTTCAAATCGACAAGTTGTTGACGCGGTGGAGCGTGTCACGGGCGTGGATCTCGACGTACGCTACGTCGAGCGCCGTCCCGGGGACCCAGCCGCTGCAATAGCGAGTAACGCCATGGCGCGCGACATCTTGCAGTGGCAGCCCCATCGTTCCGAATTGGAGTCGATCGTCGCTGATGCGTGGGCGTCCAGACTTCAAAGTGGCCAAGACTAGAGGGCCCGCGTTCGAGACCGATGGGGCATTGAGATGCGCGATACCGGCCACCTCTGGTGACGCGTCTCCATGAAAATATCGTGTGAATTGGCTCACGAACACGCTGACCAGTATTTTTGCGAAGAGGCGTTGGCGCGCTCGCGGCGAACGGCAACGATAACGTTTTTAGGTGGCCGTTGACGATGCTCGCGTCGTCTCTACGTCGGGCGACGCTACGGTCTTGGGTCGTGTCGGGGGGATGATGACATCCGCAATCAAGGGACGATCGATGATGCGACGCCGTATTTTTGTCATCGTCGCAGTTCTTCTCGTCGCTAGCACAGCATTGTGCGTGGCCAACTCTTCGCATCGAAATGCGAGATCGGTCACTCCAGCGAACGCCGTGGGCATCGCGTGGTCGGCGAGTTCGAGCAACGTGTCCTCAGCGGACGCTCACGCACTGCCCCCCAGTGCGCGCAGCGTCGCGACCCTCGCGAGCAATGTCGTATTGACTTCTCCAGTCACGAACGATGCAGTGTCGCGTCAGCCCTCACTGCGATTCAGGCGTTACGCTCACTATCCCGTCGGCAGGATTGATGCTGCGCAACCCTCCGGACGTGCTCCTCCAGCGAGTGGCGCAATGGCAGGATTCCGATTGATTTACCAAAATGGATTCACCGGGGACTCGCTGCCCAGTGGTTGGGTGCCCTACAGCGGGGTACCGAGCGGAGATGCGGGTGGTCAATTCTCCCCATCACACGTGGTTGTGAACAATGGTCTGCTCACACTCAACACCTGGCAAGACCCGTCGTTCAATAATGAGTGGGTCACTGGCGGGTTGTGCCAGTGCGGTGTCGCTCGAACCTACGGAGCGTACTTCGTTCGATCACGCGTCACCGGCGCGGGCCCGACCGCAGTCGAACTCTTGTGGCCCGTCGCCCACGTGTGGCCACCGGAGATCGATTTCAGTGAAACGGGTGGCCAAACATCGTCGAGTTCGGCAACCCTGCATTTCGCTTCAGCGAATCAGTTTGTGCAGCGTCAGGTGTCGGTTGACATGACCCAGTGGCACACCTGGGGAGTGATTTGGACACCCACGTCGGTGCTGTACACCGTCGACGGCAAGATATGGGGAGAAGTGAACGCCAGCACTGAGGTCCCACATCAACCAATGACCCTCGACCTCCAACAACAGACGTGGTGTGCGGCGGGATGGGCTTGTCCAACGACACCTCAGTCCTTGCAGGTTGACTGGGTTGCGGAGTACGCACCGGCATAGCCAGTGTCCTGAGGTTGGTTGGAGACCCGCGAGGATCACGGACGGGACCTACCTTCACGGTTTGGCGTCGTCTCGCTTGGCTTGGGCCCGCATAAAGGGTCTATCGACCTGGTGATACGGGTTGACTTTGCTTGGTTTTGCTGTAATTCTCATGAATAATGTGATCAACGAGGGGAGTTGGCGAGCACATGTCGGATCGCTGGCGCAAGCCCAATCAATCAAGTGGTGCGACTCACGGTGGTCCTGGACGGGGCGAGCCAACAGTGTCGGTCATTATCCCTACGCTTAATGAGTCGGGAAATCTACCCTACGTCCTCAATACCATTCCAAGCTGGGTGGACGAGGTCATCATCGTCGACGGTCGTTCCAGCGATGACACCGAGCGCGTCGCAAGGGCACTCAGGGCGGACGTTCGAATCATCGAGCAGAGGCGACCTGGCAAGGGTGCGGCTCTCCAGGCGGGCTTCGACGCCGCTACCGGGAGGATTCTCATTGCATTAGACGCCGATGGTTCAATGGACGGCGCGGCCATCGGAGCGTTCCGTGATGCGTTGGTGTCGGGCGCAGACTATGTGAAGGGGTGTCGATTCTGTCCTGGCGGCGGGTCAAATGACATCACGTGGTTTCGACGTCTGGGTGATCGAGGGATTTGCTGGCTCATCCGTGTGCTCTTCGGCGCGAAGTACGTTGACGCCACCTACGGGTACATAGGTTTCTGGTCGGATCAGATGGACGCCATTGGTATCGACACCGATGGCTTCGGCGTTGAGACTCTCATTGGGATTCGCGCGTACCGTGCGGGCCTGCGAACCGCCGAGGTCCCGTGCTTCGAGGCAAAGCGCATCCATGGTAAGAGCAATCTCAGTGCGATGCGTGACGGACTGCGCATCATTCGAGTCATTGTCGAAGAGCGGCTGCATCGTCATCGTGTCGGTCCTCGCCACGAAACGGTCTATGAAGTTCAAAAGTTGGGCGAGCGCAAGGGGAGCGCGATTGTCGCCGGCCCTGGCTCCTCACTGACACTTCCTGGAATCATCGTGTCCGAGATTGCTCGAACCCTTTCGGGGGCGACTCCGGTGGTACGCATTGAGGTCGACGCCGATCCGGATTACGCCGAAGGGCTTACGCGCTCGCCGTCACTCAGCGCAGCCTTTGTCGAAGCGCACAGTGACATGTTGACGACCCGTCGGGCGCCGATGAATGCGCGACTTCGCAGACAGGCATTTGAAGACTGGCTTGGTCCTGACATTCGCGTCGCTTTTGCTTACGCGTGGCCGGGACTTGACAATGCCTGGATTCGCGACTTCGTACGAGCCGCGAAGTCGCAGCGAGTGCCGTGCGCTGTAGCTGTGGCGGGCCTGCCCAAGTCGGATCATTCCTCCACGGCCATCTTGGCGGACATCATTTCCAGCGCAGACTTGGTCCTAGTGGGTGACCCGCTCGAAGCGAGTGAATACACGAGTGCCTTCGCGACAGCGGGTCCGGTTGTTGAGGTCCATCGATCACTGTCTCTGAAGGGTCGAGCCGATCAGCATTCCACGCACCGCGTTACTGCGTTCTTACCCAAGGACAGCACCGACATTCTTGCGACCCTGCTTTCCGCGTTTGACGCGATTCCCCATTCGTGGATTGGACAGTACGAGTTACAGATAGCCATGCGATACACAAGTCAAGTCGTACCTGAAATGGTCGCGGGCAGTTTTCACGGAAATCATGTGCGATTGCTCGACGAGAGAATTGCGGATGAGGACATGATGAGCATGTGTGAAGCATCGTCGGCGTTGATCATTGCAGACCCGTTGGTCAACTCTCGCGTCTTCCAGATTGCCGTTGAATGTGGCATCGCCACAATTGTCCTCTCACCGTCAGACCTGCCCGACGTCGGTGTTGGCTACGTGGGTGGACTTCTCGCGGACATCAACTTCCCTGCGGCTATCGACGTTGCATTGGCTCACGCGTTACGTCTTGCTGAACTACGATTTCCGAGTCCTGATTCTTGGGCGGAGTTGGCCCAGCGTCTCAATGCCGTACCACTCCTCAAGGAATTTACGTCTGACGAGACCCGTCCCTTAGCGTGAGCATATGAACGTCTCGGTTGTCATCTGCGCCTATTCAATGGAGCGTTGGGACGATTTGGTCGCTGCCGTGCGGAGTTGTTTCGTCCAGTCACTCGCGCCTCTGGAGGTTCTCCTCGTCATTGATTACAACGAGGAACTTCGCTCGCGCGCCGCCGCAACCTTCCCCGAGGTCATTGTCACGGTGAATGATTCCGTGAAAGGACTGTCTGGAGCGAGGAACGCTGGTGTTGAGCTCGCGAGGGGTGACATTATCGCCTTTCTCGACGACGATGCCTACGCCGAATCTCAGTGGTTGGAAAATTTGGTTCGTCCTTTCGAGGATCAGCGTGTCGCCGGCGTCGGCGGGTGGGCGATCCCACAATGGCCTGGCGAAGAGCCCTCATGGTTCCCAGAGACTTTCTACTGGGTGCTTGGTTGCAGTTATGCCGGCCTACCGCCGGATCTGTCGCGCATACGAAACCCAATAGGTTCAAACATGGCGCTGAGAAAGTACGTCATCGAGCGCGCAGGTGGCTTTTCTTCGGGATTAGGGCGAATCAGCGACGCACCGTTGGGGGGCGAGGAGACCGAACTGTGCATCAGGTACAGCGCCAAGCATCACGACGATCACTTTGTGCTTGCGAGGAGTGCCGTTGTGCACCATCGAGTCCCATCTTCGCGGCTGACTTTTCACTATTTCTGGCGCCGTTGTTGGTCTGAAGGGCTCTCCAAGGCAGTCATTGCTTCACTGGTGGGTTCTGATGCAGGGCTCTCGGCCGAGCGTGCCCATTTACTGCGCGCGCTCCCTCGAGACGTCGCACGAAGCTTCGCACGATTGACGCGCGAGCCCATTGCAATGTCACGTCGCATCGGGTTAGTGGCAAGTGGGAGTCTCTGCACCGTGGCGGGTTTCCTTTGGGGCCGCCGCAAGTTGCGCGAGTCACCCGAAGTCTCACTGAATGCCACAGATCTATCGCACGCGAAGCGCGCAAGTTGGCTGCCAATCGAGTTGATCGAGATCGCACCAGAGACAGGGGGGGATGAGACGACGCTTCGGCTCAAGCCCGGTCAGCGAGCCTGGATTGAGGTGAAGCGATCAGGACAGGTGGTTGGCCTCAGTGAGGTTGTCAGTGAGACTGGCGAAATCTCGCCATCGACACTTCGAGAAGTCGCCGAAGGATTTCGAGGGGTCGTGCCTTCGGGGATTGGTGGGGTCGGTGATGAGGAACTGTCGCGCGCCTCGGTGATTGTGCCGACGATCTGTGAGGACCCTGAGGAACTGATCGACGTCGTCGAGTCACTCTTGCAACTCGATTATCCAGATTTCGAAGTCATCGTTGTCGACAATCGCGCCGCGAACAACAAGAGACCGCTGCCAGAGTTTCGAGAGAATGCACGATTGCGCATTGTTGAAGAGTCTCGTCCCGGCGTCTCGGCGGCACGAAATTGCGGTGCCGCGGTGGCTCGTGGTGACTTCTTCGCCTTCACTGATGATGACGTCGTTGTAGACAAAGGGTGGCTTCGAGCCCTCGGCGCGCGTTTCGCCCTCGACCGTTCAATTGACGCCATTGGGGGTCTGGTGCTACCAGCCGAGCTCGATGCACAACCCCAACTCTGGTTCGAGGAGTTCTATGGCGGGTTCAGCCAATCGTTTCAGGCATCGACTGTTCGACTGTCTGATCACGATCGCGCCGATGTGCTCTTTCCCTACAACGCGGGTCGATTTGGTGCCGGATGCAATATAGCCATACGTCGATCGGCGTTCAACTCGATTGGCGGATTCGATCTCGACCTGGGGGTCGGAACGCCGACCAGAGGAGGTGAGGACCTAGCGATGTTCTTGAAGTTGCTCTTCAGCGGGGGCACGCTCGCCTTCGAGCCCGCAGCACTCGTACGTCACCATCATCGACGCACGTACGGGGCCTTTATGAAGCAGGTCTATAGCTACGGGATTGGCCTTGGGGCGATGTACACCGCGCTCGTGCGTGAGAATCCGCGTCACCTCTGGGCAATGGTGCGTAGAGTGCCGGCCGCTCTTCGTCTCCTCGTGCGTCCTCGATCTGAGCGCTCCGTCAGTTCAGTGACGAGTTACCCGCGTTCAACGCTGGCCGTGCAAGTGGTGGGTCTCGCGTGTGGTCCAGTCGCGTACGTTCGAAGCGTGAGAAGCAGCCGACGGCGCTATGGGTGAGTGGTCACGAGATTCGAGATCCGGCGCAGTCAACGCCCGAGATGCTCGGGCGATGATTTCAGTGACGTTGTTGTGTGTGGACGGCCTCTTGTTTGTCTTGACGCTGAGCCACGTGTTGGGACCGTGGCGTTTCGTACTCGGTCTGGTGTTCGCCCTCACCACACCGGGATGGTCTCTTGTGGGACTGGTTCATCTGAGAAGCAGTGCACTCGAAACGGGACTATCAATCGCCTCGAGTCTGGCGCTGATAGTGTTGTGCGCTCAAGTGATGATGACGATGGGTCTCTGGCACCCGGTGGCGCTTGAGGAGGCCTTGTGCGTGGCCTGCGCGCCGTCACTGATCTGGCAGTCAAGGGACTTTCAACGGGTCACGAATCGCCGACGATGATGAACGTCGTGCTCGCGGGTGTCAGTGCCTTCTCCCAGCCGGGGGCGCTCTTCGTAGTAATAGTTGCCTGCGTTCTGCTGCTCTCGGTGAGGGCGATTCGTGACGTGGTCGGCCTCGACCTCACGCGCCAGGCGCTCCTGGTCTTGGACGCGGCGATTGCGGTTCTACTCGTGACCTTTGTGATCCTCGTCATCGTGAGGTTCGCGACCCTTGCGTAGCGATGATCGCCAGATTCGGACACTACGTTGGGGGTCGATCGTTCGGTCCTACTTCGACGTATGGTCGCTTGGCCTCGCCGCAGTGGCGCTGACGTTGTGGTTCATCACCGTCCACCGCGCGAACTTCGCGAGTATGCGCTTGCTCGGTCTCGTCACAATTCTTGGTTGGACGTACTTCCTCGGTTTGGCGATAGCAGTTGCGAGCTTTGTGATAGCGCTCCTGCGCACACCAGTGCGCACGAGTCGCCTGGTGATTTCACTTGTGGTACTGGTGGTCTTCCTCTACGGTACGGCCGCTGCCGTTGAGCCCACTTCGTCGCTGACCGACTCTTGGATCCACGCAGGATTCACCCAGTACATAGTCCAACATGGGCACATCCTTAACAACTATGACGCGCGTTTCTCATGGCCCGGCGCTTTTTCACTTGCGGCGGTCCTGGTGGCGTTCACGGGTGAACCGAATGCCATAGCGATGCTTCGCTGGTTTCCACTCCTGATTGAGTTGCTGTATCTTGCGCCACTCTTGGCCATCGCGGCACGCAGCGGCGTGAGTCGACGAGGTGGGTTTCTCGGCGTCGCACTCTTTTACGCGACCAACTGGATATACCAGGATTACTTCTCACCCCAGGCCCTCAACTATCTGTTCTTCCTTGTTGTAATTGCCGGCGTTTTTGCGTGCTGGCGACCGAAGCAGCCTGAGCGACGACGTCCAGTTGGGCTTCGCGTGCGCTCATTGGTGGAGCAGGCGAGAGACGCTCTTCGCGTTCGAAGATTGAATGGACGAGACGTCGTGCCCTCGCGAGATCCTACGACGCTCCTGTGGATTCTCGCGCTCTTGACGCTGATGATCGGTGCATCGGTTATGAGCCACCAATTGACTCCTTACGCATTGGTCGTCGCACTTACGGCATTGCTCATCACGAGAAGGCTCGGGAGACCGGAGCTCGTTGTGGTCGGCGCTCTGTTCGCAGTTGGCTGGCTCAGTTTGGGCGCGAGCAACTACTGGATTGGTCACTTGAATGACATTTTTGGCGGCATCGGACAGATCTCGACCACCGTGGGCTCCAATGTCACCAATCGTGTCACGGGCAGTGCAAGTCATCGACTCATAGTGCAGTGGCGTATGGGAATCATTGTGATGCTGTATCTCTTTGCGGGCGTCGGCGCATTGCGCCGGGCTGCGGACTCTCGTGCGCTAGAGGCGCTGGTCGGTGCGCCATTTATTCTGCTCGCACTGCAGAATTACGGCGGCGAGGGGTTGTTACGGGTGGTGCTGTTCGCCTTGCCGTTTTCCTCGCTGCTCGCAGCGTCAGCGATCCTTCCGCGCACACGCAGTTCGGTGAGATACGTTCGCTCGAAGACCGTCCACCACAAGCGCCACCGGTTCACCGTGGGCGTTGTGACTGGCGTAGTTCTCCTCGCGTTTTCTCTTGGAACTACTGTGGTGCGAGGCGGTAACGATGCGTACGAAGCGTTCTCTCTTGGCGAAGTATCTGCTGTGAACTTCACGTACTCTCACGCGCGCGCTGGCCAAGTCATCGGCGTGGTCTCGGCATATCTGCCTTTGGGGCAGCGCGACCTTGGCACAGTTGACATCTTCATCGCGGATGGTCAGTCAACTCCAACGCCACGTGCTGTGTTGGAGACCTTTTCGAAGAAGCGCCCACATTGGATCGTGTTGAGCCGCTCTCAAGAAGCGTGGGGGGAAATTGTGGCGGGATACCCACGAGATTGGATCAAGACCCTTCAAGCCCAGCTCGTGAAAGATAGTTATCACGTAGCAGCGCGCTGGCCAACGGCGACGGTACTTGAGTTGGGCCAGGGAAAATGAGCTTCGAAGCCCGATTGAAGCAGCAAGGAGACGAGTTGATCGCGCGAGGTTTTGTGCGGCGTCAGTTGGCGAGAATTCGTCGGTTGAGCGAGCCACGAGATGTTCTGCGGGCGATACTCACGAGATACTTCCTGCCGTCGGATCTCTTTCCAGAGTGGCTCGTCTTTCGTACTCTCAAGTTTTCAGGCTTCAGCGTTGTTCAACCGTGTGGCTTCAGCTGTGCTCGAATTCAAACGGCCGACTTGAGCGTTGGTGTGAGGTCGTGGGCGAATCGCGCGGTCTGCATTGAAGGTCGCGGGTCGGTGGTGATTGGCGAAGATGTGCTGATTGGACCTGAAGTTCTGATCGTCACTTCAACCCACGAACGCACCCAAGGAGCACGCGTTCGTTCGACATCAACGTATATGCCCGTGCGCATTGGAAACCACTGCTGGTTGGGCGCGAGGGTCATCGTTCTGCCGGGTGTCACGATCGCCGATGACGTGACTGTCGCCGCAGGCGCAGTAGTTGCGTCAGACCTCGGCCCAGGCGGGCTCTATGGCGGAGTGCCGGCGCGGCGGTTGAAGTGAGCGAGAGCAGGCTTCGCGCGCTCCGATCACGATTCAAGGACGGTCAGTTGGTCCGCAATGCGGTTGCTCTCATGATCTCTTCGGGTGGCACGGCGGTGTTAGGAGTCGTCTTTTGGGGCATCGCCGCGCACCTCGCTACCACCACCGTCGTTGGTCGAACCTCGGCGGAGATCGCGGCCATGATGCTGCTCGCCAATATTGCGCAACTCAGTTTTGGAACACTCTTTGAACGCTTTCTGCCAATCGCTGGCAATGAGACACGCAGGTTCGTCGCTCGCGCCTATGCGTTGTGTGTCGCGGTGGCACTCATCGTGAGCACGGTGTATGTCATCACCGGTCTATCGAACGGATTCCTTCCCCCGGGTGTTCAATGGCGGTTCTTGTTCGTCGTCGTGGTCATGTTCTGGACCATTTTCGTTCTCCAAGATTCAGCACTCGTTGGACTGCGTGCGTCGAAATGGGTGCCAGTCGAGAACATTCTTTTCGCGGTGGTGAAGCTCGTGCTGCTTTCGTGGCTCATTGATGTCTCTGCCAGTCAAGGGATATTTCTTGCGTGGTCGACACCCGTTGTCGTGATGGTGATCGTCGTCAACGTATATCTCTTCAAGTGGCGCATCCCGGCGCATCAATTGAGGGTCACACCGAGCGAAAGCCTCCCGTCGATTCGCGAAATCAGCCAATTGGCGCTGGCGCAGTACTCGACATTTCTCCTGGCGATGTTCACTCCAACCATTGTGGCGCTGATCGTGCTTGATCGTCTGGGGGCGATAGCCAATGCCCACTACTACCTTCCCGCACTCATCGCGAGCGGGCTCAGTATGTTCCTTTGGAATATCGCTACTTCATTCATTGTCGAAGCATCCAGCGAACCGGCGTCGCTACATCGTCACGCCATCACCACCATGTGGACCGGGATCACGGTGATTACGCCCTGTGTGATCATTGGTGTGGCCTTCGCGCCTCAATTACTGAGGGTCTTTGGAGCGACGTATGCGCTACACGGTACGACGTTGTTGCGTATGTTGTTGCTGTCACTCCCGGGAAGTGCGGTGACCATCTTCTATACATCTTTTGCGTGGCTCGACAAACGCGTCTGGTGGCTGGCGATTCGTCAACTCATCATCATGGTGATGTACTTCGCGCTCGTGCTGACACTGATTGGCCACTTCGCCCTGCTCGCGGTGGGCATTGCTTCACTGGTGACATCGGGAATCCAAGGGTTGGTGTTTCTCCCGGTCCTGATCAAGCGCATCCAAAGGATTGACGCAGTGTCGTGAGTGCTCGCGAGTCCTGGCGATCTACTGGTGCTTCTGTCCTCGGCTGACGCTGCGCGCATAGGCGAGCGGTCCTCGAAAATATCCCGCGAATTCTCGACGGAAGAGCCTCGAGGGGTACAGGTGAGTGTTTGACGAGTGTTGTGCTCCCAGTTCACCTACCGACTCACCTCGAAGGCGACGAACACTTTGAACGAACAGACGTGCGCTGGCCAGTGGCATCTGGACGACGAGGGCGATGGCGTGACGCGGATCACGTCGCACGAGAGAAGTGAGCATTGCGGTGAATCCAATGCCGCTCCCGTCGAGTTGGTTGAGCAATTGTGGATACTCGCGTCGATGTCGGTGGAACACGAACGCTGACGGCTCGTAGCCGATTTTCCCGCCGCTCCAGAGAACGCTGATGGTGGCCGCCAAGTCCTCGCCGCCGCGCGATGGTGTGCCTGTCCCGAGCGCAACGTCGAAACCGTGGATTCGCTCGAGGGCCGATCGTCGAAAGACCATATTTGCGCCGACGACATAGCGACCGACGCCATACAGCGATGACTTTTTTAGGACTCTGTGGTGGGAGTCGAACTCATTGAGCCGACCGGGACACGAGAGCCACGTCTTCGATGGGTTGATTTCCAGAGTGACTGGGCGAAACGAACGCACGCCACCAAAGCCACCAAAGTATCTCTCGTACCAAATCTGGGTTTCATTCTCCAATTCCTGTGGCAGCACTAGTCCCGTGACGACGTCGAGTTGCGGCTCGATGGCGAAGCGGGTTGCGGCGGCGCGCAGCCATTCACGGTCGACGCTCACGTCGTCGTCAGTGAAGGCAATGAGGTCTGCCCTGGACTCAATGACGCCTCGATTGCGCGCGGCTGAGATGCCGGGTCTCGGCTCGCGAACAACCCGTAACCAGGGACGCGAGACTGCTAGAGATGACAAGGTATCGGGTGTGGGAATGCTTTGTCGATTGTCAACGAGGACCACTTCAAAATCTGGGTAGTCCAAGCCGCCAAGGCCGTCTATGCAGCGCGACACTTCGTTGACGTCGTGAGCAATGGTTGGTACGACGACACTGATACGTGGTAGATCAGCTGCGGTGAGCGTGACCAAAGGTTCGTCACGATGTGCTTCACGGACTTTCGAGTACTCCTCGCGCAGTCTGGCTTGATTGGCTTCGACACTCGCGCTCAGGTCGAGTACGACGACCGCTCGCGGAGTGCCTCGAAAGCAGAGGACGGTCCAGGCGTCTTTGTAGTGGTCCTCGCCCGGTAGGGACGGCACGTCGCAATCCACATCCATCACCATGATGTGAGCCGGCCGCACGTTATTGGCCTCACCGTGGTCGTCGCGAGTGATCGAGCGCCTTGTCAAGGATTGCCGGGTGAGCCACCGGATCGCTGGACGAGAGTGTTTCATTGCCATCGTGCACGACCAGTGTTTGACGCGTGCGTACGTAGCCCAGTGCCGGGGTCACTAACGTGGATTCTTTGCGCGGCACTCAGAACCACCATGACACTGACCGTACTACTTTGCTCTCGTGCAGTTGCATCACGACAGTGGATGGGCTCGAGGCGTCTGCAGCACTCATTCGAGCACCCGCGGCGTATAGCTAGATGTTGATCTGACGGCGACGAGACCCACAGCGCTTCGACGTTGGTCGATGCGCTGTCGACTGAAGCGGCGTCACTCAATCAAGGCTGGCCGACGCGCGTGTATTCAGCCACCCAGTCAATCTGCATCGACGCAGGTGCACTTGGGCAGTATCGCGTGTTCGCGCACGAAGCGAGTTGTTCGAAGTGAAGTGACATCGGCTCTTTGGGAATGTTCGCTGTGACTTGAAAGGCACCCCACCTTCTTCCATCGACAGTGAAGATGATGGAGGTGGGTGACCAAATCACGCCCCAGGTGTGCCAGGTGAGCATGTTGATGAAGAGTGACTGCTGGGCAAGATGATTGGTGATGCCCCAATGCACCGTCCAGGAACTGGAGCGGATCGAATTACCCGTTTCATTGAAGTCGATCTCCGGCGGCCAGTTGTTTGAGGTCGGCCAGAGCAGCTGCACTTCATTAGGTCCCGGGCCGGTGATGCGCGAGCGGACGAAGTACGCGCCGTAGGTCTGGTGCAGTCCGCATTGACAGATTCCGCCGGTCACCCACTTGTTCGCGTACTTGGGATCCTTCCACGTGTTCAACTGCAGAATCCCATTCGCGAACACCACGTGACGCTCAGCGAACTGCCCGCTGGGGTCACCGCTCGGCACACCGGCGAAGAGGTACCACCCCGGCGGAGGTTTCGTGCCCGTGAAGTCGTTCACGTAGCTGCGGCGATAGCCAGTCAAGGCATCAGGCCCCGGGGGCGCCATGCGAGAGGGATGAGCACGATCAGGCGTTCCTAGTGGATATGTGGTGCTGTGGCTCGTCGTGACGACAGGGAAGTGGCCGAGGGATTCGGGCACCTTGTTGGTGAGACCGAGCCAGAGCACGGCTCCGATAGTGACTGCAACGGTTAGGGCGGTGACCGTCACGATTCTTCGGTCCCACCGCGGGCGCAGAGCGCCCGGTGGGGTGCCGGGAGACCTCACCTTGGGCTCATGTCAGTCGCTACCAGTGATCGAGTCAAACCAACTCCAGTACTGATCTCAGTTCTCCACGCTAGTCGTCAAAGGGGCGAATTCACGTCTCGTGACGGCGAGCGATGCAATCGAGTCGTTACCGATGCGTGTTATGAGAACATGGATTGGTGCGTACAGGTCAACGGGGTGTCATTGGAGTCTTGCTCACTGTGGCTCTGGTGTTGTCGTGCGCTGGTCTTTCTCGAGTGGGTGGCGCAACCACCCTCGTGGTGACGGGCTATATCGAGCAGGGGGCGTCTCCCGCGATGATTCAACGAAGCGCCGGCGCCCTGAACACGGTCGGCATCGACGGGATCAACCTTGTGAGCGCGGGGAACCGGACCTCAACGCCTGACGCGTCGATGCTTGCGCTGCTCAGCGCGAGCCACGTGGAGGGTCTTCGAGGTGAGTTGCTCGTGGGAAATTTTGACAATACCATCAACGATTTCTCCACCAAGATTGCACAGGCCCTACTCCACAGCGTCAACAACATGACTAGTGTCGCGCGCCAACTGAGCCAACTCGTCCAGGGTGAGAAATGGGACGGCATCACGATTGATCTGGAATCGCTCAGTGCGAGCGACAGTGCGGGCCTCGTTGCGTTCATGACGCAACTGCGAAGTGCGTTACCCACCCAGTGCAGTCTGAGCATCGACGTGCAGGCGTCAACGACGCTCGCTGGGTATGAGGCGTCAGGGTACGATCTCGCTCGTCTCGCTCAAGTGGCAGACCGCG
The DNA here is from genome assembly GCA_027355725.1 of Acidimicrobiaceae bacterium. Taxonomy (GTDB): domain Bacteria; phylum Actinomycetota; class Acidimicrobiia; order Acidimicrobiales; family RAAP-2; genus RAAP-2. Next base: position 65,182 of record DAIEHI010000101.1, on the reverse strand, counting down.
TCGTGCTCATGGCGTACGACCAGCACGGGCCGTGGTCAGGGCCCGGACCAATAGGGGCACTTGATTGGCAACGTCGAGCACTCAAGGTCTTGCTCACCCAAGTGAGCCCATCAAAAGTCGATCTCGGTGTAGCGGGCTATGGCTACACCTGGCCGAAGGGCTCGAAGCTCCACGAAGGCAACTCGATCTCTGACTCGCTGGCGCGAAGACTGGTCCAAAGGAATCACGTACGTGCTCATTGGGTTTCGTCGAGCGGTGAGTGGACCGCACGCCTTAAGAACGGTACAGAATTGTGGTGGGCGGACGCTCGATCGTATGCACTGCGTGTCGCACTGGCGACATCGATGCAGGTGCATGGGTTGGCGCTGTGGCAGTTAGCGTCAGCTGATCCCTTGAAGCGACAGTGAGTCGAGGACCTATCGAGGACTCCTCGAAAGACCCAACGCAGCTTTGACGTTGACCTTTCGAGAGTACTCAATGGACCCGTAGCGGAACAGTTGAACGGCTATTCGAAGAACTATGGCCGCGAAGATGAACAATTCGATGATCACGGTGATGGACGCTGCGACGCTCAGGGACCCGAATGCGTTACGCAACATTCCCGTCACCGGCGCTGAGTAGGGAAAGAATGTGAAGACGTGCGAGATCAAAGAATTTGGATGGCTCAAGATGAGGCTCACTGCATAGAACGGCACGAAGATGAGTGCCATCATGCCACCAAAGAAACTGCCGGCTTCTTTAGCGGTCGGCACGATGGCGCCAATCGCAACCAGTGTCACCGAGAACAGCGAAAATCCTGCGAGAAGGAGTAATGCCCCGATCGTGATGCGCACCGGGTTGAATACCAGTGTCGAGAGATGCAGGTTCGGAAGATTGAGCGAGGTGCGCATGAAGGCATAGCCGACGCCGAGCGGTGCTAGAAAGATAAGAATCTGCACGAGACCTATCGTGAAGAGTGACAGCACCTTTCCAAGAATGAGCGTCGTTGAGTCAACGGTCGTGAGAATCATCTCAGTGACCCGATTCTCCTTTTCCTCGAGCGTGCTGCTCAGCATCTGATTGCCAAGGAGCAGGATGATGACGTAGAAGATGATGAGGAAGATCAGCGGGGGGATGAGTCCGCCGATGCCTGGTGTAGGGGAGCCACCACTGTACGTCGTGACCGAGACCTTGATTGACCCCCTCGCCAGAGTTGCGAGTGTGGGCGAATGAATCGCTTGGTCGGCGCTCGATTGCAAGATGTCAGTTGCAATGGTCGAATATCGACCATTGTTGAAGACCCCGACGTCCTTCGCGAAGACTTGGACGGTCTGGGTGAGAAGATCCTTTGGAAACTCGAAGTACGCGTCGATGCGACCACTGCGTACAAGGGCAATGCCCTTGGCGGGAGAGGTGACATTCACACCGCCGAGTTTCGCGATGAGCGGGGCGCTGACGTAACCTGACGCGTCAGAGTAGGCGAAGCTGAACGTGACTTTCTTCTGTGCTGCGAGGCTGTTCTGAGTCGATTGGCTACTTGCTTGAATCAAGCCAAAGACCGCAATCATGACAACGGGGACGATCAGCGTCGCCAGCCAAAAACGACGCTTGTTGAGCGTGCGACGGACTTCGAAGGCGATGACTGTGCGCAGGTTATGGCGTCTCATGCGCTGCCTGCCTTGTTTGATTCGTTCCCGTACACTTTGAGGAAGATCTCGTCGAGGGAGGGCCTACCCGTCGAGAACTCACTGACGGCGACACCTGCATCGACGAGGTACTTGAGGACTTGTGCGTCGCTCGCGCCACTGGCTGCTTTCAACTCGGCGTGATTACGTTCGCGAATGGCAATGGTGTAGAGGTCGCTGTCGGGAATATCGCCCGAGTAACGGATTTTGATGGTGGTGCCCCCATAGAGGTCTTGAATCGCGCTGATTGTGCCGTACGCCTCAGCCCTGCCGTCCTTTAACAGCACCACACGATCGCACAGGCGCTCCACCTCATCCATTTGGTGCGTCACCATCATGACCGTGGCCCCAGCGCGACGTTGATCTTCAATGATGTCCATGAGGAGACGTCGATTGATGGGGTCAAATCCCTTGGTTGGTTCGTCCAGAATCAACAACGTTGGATTGTTCATGATTGTGACGCCAAGCTGAACTTTTTGCTGCTGACCACTCGAGAGTTTGTCTAATCGGATCTGCGCCTGAGCTTCCAGTTCAACACGCTCGAGAAACGCCATCGACCACTTCTTTGCGTCGTCATGGTTGAGACCCTTGAGACGTCCGAAGTACACCATGACGTCGATGACGGGTTCCTTCTTGTAGAGTCCGCGCTCTTCGGGTAGGTAGCCAAGTCGGATCCCACTCGCTGGATCGAAAGGTTTGCCCTCCACGAGCAGGGTCCCCGAGGTCGCCCGGTAGATGCCCAGCAGGGCGCGTATCGTCGTTGTCTTGCCCGAGCCGTTGCTGCCGAGAAAGCCGAACGTCTCTCCACGCCTGATATCGAATGAAAGGTCCTCAATCACGGTGCGAGCAGCGAAAGACATCGCGAAGTGTTCGATGTGAACTACCAGGTCTTCTTCGCTCGAAGCGACGTCGAGGGGCACCTCTCGATACTTGCACATCTGCACATAACCAAGCCGCCCGCGCGACTGCGGCGTTCTAGAGGTCGTTACCGGCGTAGGAGAGATTGAAACTCTTGTTGGCGAGAGGAAAGTCGGGAACGATGGTGTCGGCGAGCGAGACCGCTACGGCGGGCCAGTTGTGAAATGAAGGGTCGACCACGTGGCAACGTGAAAGCGCGCCCGACACATCAATCTCCACGCGATGAACAATCATCCCGCGCCAACCCTCGACGATACCGAGACCTTCGCGGGAAGGGTCGACGCGTTCTCTTGACTCGTGGGACAACCGGTCCACGCGTCTGAGGAAATCCTGGATCATTGAAATCGACATTCGGGCCTCCTCAACGCGCTGGATGAATCGGGCCATCACGTCTCCGCGAGATTGGACCAGCAGCCTGAATGCCGGGCTTTCCACGAAGCCGTGCGCGGCTCGCGCGTCAACGCCACACCCAGAAGCCCGTGCCGCGGGGCCGAGTGTGCCAAGTTGCCGCGCGTCGTCGGCGTGGAGGACGGCCGTGCCCTCGAAGCGGTCAACGAGCACAGTGTTCGAAAGCGCCAAACCCACGAGGTCATCAAGCTCCTGTGCAACCTGATCCAGCTCCTCGCTGGACGGAAGGCGACGAACGTGTGATGTACCGAGTCCTATCGAACCGCGAAGGAGACGATGCCCGGTGACCGATTCATTGAGGCGAAGGAGTCCTTCGCGGATGATCATCGCTCGCGCCTGTGCGACACCGAAACCAACGTCGTTGCACATCGCGCCAATGTCTCCGACGTGGTTATACAACCGTTCGAGCTCGAGAAGTAGTGCGCGCACGACCTTGGATTCGACTTGAACTTCAATACCCATCGCGTCTTCGAGGGCCATGACGAAGGCGAGTGAATGACCTACTGCGGTGTCGCCGGAGATCCGTTCGGCGATCATCAGTCCCTGCGCCGGGGCCGTCCCCTCGAAGAGACGCTCAATTCCGCGGTGGACGTACCAGAGGCGAGCAGTCATCTTGAGGATTGTTTCACCGACAACGGAGAATCGAAAATGACCCGGTTCAATGAGGCCAGCGTGAATAGGGCCGACCGGAATCTCATACACCCCACTGCCTTGAACTTCAACGAATGGGTACGGCGCAGCATCGTCGCGCATTGGCGGCATGGGTCCCGAGTCGTGACGCAGTGCTCGCCAGTCGACCGGCCAATGTTGGTGGAGTGCGAGCGGTCGCAAGAAGCGATGCCCCACAGGTACGATGCCGAAGAAGTCATGGATCTCACGTTCGAAGCGACTCGCCGGGAATGAGAGATCACTCAGCGAGGGCAGCGTCGGATCGTCCTTGCTGACGCGAACGATCAGTTCGTGGCACTCATCGGGTGGTCCAATGATGAAGCTATAGACAACGCGAAGTTCGTCATCGTCATCATGAGCGGTGATTGCTGCGAGTGTGTAACCAGCCTCGAAGAGTCGCTCTGCGTTGAAATGCAAGTCGTGCGCGGAGAGTTCAACGGCGGTACGGGTCTTGATCATGGCAAGAGAACCTTCGCCGCATCGTGCAAGAGTGAGAGCAGGGGCCACGATGAGACGCCAATCACGGCGCACGCGAGCAGTGCACCGACGAGCGGCACCACCACAGACCGTGGTGCATCATTCGAAGCGGGCACTGCACTGGGGCCCAGTAGCATGCTTCGCGCGTGAGAGGCCATTGAAGCGAAGATGACGCCGAGGCAACCAAGAGAGATCAGCACGACCCACCACAGGCCCGCATCGAGTTCGGCTCTGGCCATATTGAGTTCGCTGACGAAGAGACTGAAGGGCGGAAAGCCCAAGAGTGAGAGCATCGCGACACCGAAGATGCCACCGAGCATTGGTCGTCGTGCGATGAGCGAGTTCACTTGGGCGATGGCCGTTGTCCCCTCGTCGTGGTGAATCTCTCCTGATGCGAGGAAGAGAACTGACTTGGTCATTCCGTGACCGAGGACGTGCAAGAGGACTGCAGCAATGGCGAGGGGCCCACCAGCAGCAGCGCCGAGGGTCAACAGTCCCATGTGCTCCACGCTTGAATACGCGAGCATCCTCTTGTAATCACGTTGGGCGATCAACATTGCGCTCGCTACAAGCAACGAGGCAAGGCCGACCACGATGAAGAGATAGCGCGGGAAGTTGATTCCGAGCGCGATGTCGGCAATGGCCTTGAATCGAAGGAGGGCGTAGAAGGCCACCGTCAACAACACCCCAGACATCAGCGCCGAGATCGGCGCTGGTGCTTGGCCGTGGGCGTCGGGGAGCCAACTGTGCATCGGCGCGAGACCGACCTTGGTTCCGTAACCGAGCACCAGAATTGCAAGTGCGAGGCGCACGACACCCGGATCGAGTCGAGGCGCGACTTTCATGAGCGACGTCCAGTCCAAGGTCGCAACGCTGTGAGAGCCATTGCCCGCGTGCAGTGCCGCGAAATAGATGAGCACGGTGCCGAGGAAGGCAAGGGCGATGCCCACTGAACAGAGAATCACGTATTTCCAGGCGGCTTCAAACGACTTCTCTGATCGGCGGTGATTTACGAGGAATGTCGTCGAGATTGTCGTTGCCTCGACGGCAATCCACATCACGCCCAGATTGGCAGCGAGCACCGCGGCGAGCATGCAGGTGACAAAGACTTGGAAGAGAACGCTGTACGAACTTGCCTGACGTTGCGTTGTGCCAGAAAGGATCTCGTGATTCATCGCGCGTGTTGTCTGAAGGGCTGCGAGGAGTGATACGACCCCGATCACGACGACCATGAAGGAACTCAGGGCGTCGGCACGAAGCGCCCCGTGCAGGGACGTCAGTGGTGCGTGCGACGAGGTGGTCACCGAGAGTGTGATGCCCATGGCGAGCACGGCGAGTGCCGAAGCACTCATCAGTCGGCCAATCCAGGGCCCCCACCGCAGGACAAAGACAAGGAGACCGGTCACGAACGGAACGAGGAGAATGAGAGTGACCAACACTAGTCGCGCAGCTCTCTCAATTGATCGAGGTCTGTGGTGCCGAGACGTTCGCGCATGTTGGCCAGTAAGACTTGTAGAACAACTACGACGAGCAGGACGTCAAGGGACGCGCCGAGTTCTACGATCAACGGCACGCCGGCGGTCAAGAGGAAAGTCACGAGAGCGATACCGTTGTCGACAAGAAGCAGGCCGATGATTTGCGACACGGCCCTACGTCGAGTCACCAGCATGAAATAGCCGACGAGGATTGTGGCAACTCCAATGGGCACCAAGCGAGTCGGGGGAGAAGGTGCGAGGGCGATGATCTTGGTGCTCACAGCGTAAGAAATCACTATGAGGGCGGCCGCGGTGACGAGTGATGCAGGAACGTTGACCAGTGGCGCGGTCTCGCGACTACGCGGATCGCGCCGAACGACACGATGGAGCAACTCGGGGGCGACGAAACCCTTGACGCTCAGCACGAGCACGGCCGTCACTGCGAGTCCAAGGTCATGCTGGTGCAGTGCGAGCACGCCGGCCACACAGGCGAGCGACACGCCCTGTAGTCGCAACATTCGCACGTTGGCCTTCACATCGCGGCGCCAAAGGGTCAGAAGTGCGAATACCAGCACCGCACCGCCAGATATCTCAAGAGCCGCGATGTACGAAGAGGAATTCATCGAGTCACCAGTCCAGTGACAACCGCGAGGATGGATAGGACGAAACCGCCCGCCAGAAGTTCGGGGACTCGAAACAGTCGCAACTTGGCGCGGTGGACTTCCATGAATGAAACCCCAACGCCAATCACGGAGGTCTTGACGGCGAGCCACACCACACCCATGGCGAGACCCCCGATCGAGGTGTCCGTGGCAATACCCCACGGGACGAAGAGATTCGCAACCAACGCGAAGAGCAGTCCAAGACGCATTGCCGACGCAATGCTCACTAGGCCCAAGTCTGCTCCAGAGTATTCCAGAATCATCGCCTCGTGAATCATCGTCAATTCGAGGTGGGTGCTGGGATTGTCAACGGGTATTCGCCCGGTCTCGGCAATGACGACAATCAGAATGGCCACCAACGCCAACAGACGCGTCGGACTTGAGAGCATGGTGGGATTAGCGAGCGTGCGAGAGATGATGGTGGGAACGTTCGAAGTTCCCGCTTGGATCGAGAGCGCGAGTACGGCCACGAGCAACGCGGGTTCCGCGAGGGCGCTTATGGTCATGGCCCTACTCGAACCCATCCCCCCAAATGCTGTGCCCGCATCCAGTCCCGCGAGGGCGAGGGCGATTGAACCAGTCAACAAGAGATAGACAATGACGTAGATGTCCGCACTGGGCGCGAGTAGTGGCTGCGTACTTGCGAGCGGAGCGATTGCAATGGCTACGACGGTGGCAACAAGGAGGACGATAGGCGCGACAGGGAGGACCGCACTCGAGAAATGTGCGCGCAGGCGTTGCTTGGACATCAGTTTTCGAATGTCTCGAAGCGGCTGGAGAACCGATGCACCACGTCGCCCTTCGGCGCGAGCGCGCAGCTTGTCCATCACGCCGAGTAGCACCGGCGCGCCGAGTGTGAGCAGGACCAACTGGAGGAGTGAAGTGCCTATCGAATAGACGAGTGAGGTGGCGGCGAGAATCATGTCAGCACGACCAGAACGACCAAGAGCGCAATGAAACCGAGCGCGAGGTATCTATGTATGCTGCCATTTTGCAATCGAAGCGCTGCGGTACCCGCTCGGCGAACCAGTTTGATGACTGGCTGGTAGATGGAGTTCTCAATCGTGTCATCGACCCGGTTGAGAAAGGCGAGATGCTGCTCGTAGTAGCGCGATTCGCTCTCGTGAGTGACGTCGAGGTCGTTATCAGGTCGCAGGACGTCGACGAACACTCGTTGGAGGGGCTCGGCGAACGACGTTGCGGTGTACTGCATCCGAGGTGTCAAGACATCACGGCCAGAACTCCATGCTGCTGCTCGACGAACACCTCCACGCGCGACCAATCGAAGCAGCCCCCAAAGACCCAACGAAGCAATGACTCCAACTGCGAGAATCAGCAGTGGCTCTATGGAACCCCGTGACGACAACAGATCGAGGCCGGCACCCGGTCGTAGGGGACTGGCGACGTGCAGGCGCAGGCCGACATCACTTGCGCGATTGAGAAGGGGGATGACACTTCCGGGAGCGAGCCCCAACACGATTGATGGGATGCACAAGAAGAACATCGCCACCCCCATGGTGGGTGACGCATCTCGGGCGTGTTCGGCGTTGGAGCTGCGAGGTTGACCGAGAAATGCAATCCCAAATGCTTTAACGAAGGCGATCGCGGTGAGTCCACCGGTGAGTGCGAGCGCAGTGACACTCACGAGCATTGCGATTGAAGTGGCACTGTTGTGCGAAATGAAGCCGCCGAGTAGTCCCTCGAAGAGCAACCACTCGGAAGAGAAACCACTGAAGAGAGGGACCGCCATGACTGAGAGGGTCGCGACGACGAAGACTATTGCCGTGACTCGCATTCGAGAAAGCAGCCCGCCCAGTTGGTCGAGATTGCGAGTCCCGGTGGAGCGTTCGATGGCACCTGCGGCAAGGAAGAGGCAACCCTTGAATCCGCTGTGGGCGACGATCAGCAACAGCGACGCAACCATGGCCAGGTGGGCAACTTCGTGATGATGAGTGGCCGCCATTGCGCCGGCCGCTCCCACGCCAAGAAGCACGAGACCCATGACGTCGATGGTGGAGTAGGCGAGAAGTCGTTTGATGTCGGTACTGGTTGTGGCGTGCAGTGCGCCAAAGAGTGCTGAAGCGACCCCGAGGGACGTCACCACTAACCACCACCAGAGTGATCCACCACCAAGGAGGGTCAGTCCGACCCTGATTATCCCGTAGATGCCAAGAGCGACCATTGAACCCGACATCAACGCTGAAATTGGACTTGGCGCCTCGGGATGCGCCTTTGGGAGCCAGACGTGCAGTGGCACGGCCCCTGCTTTTGAGGCAAATCCAATGAGACTGAAGATGAACGCGGCTGAACGCTCGAGTGACGTCAGTCCGCCCGCGTGTTGCTCGAGGAGTGTGAAGGTCTGTGCGTGCGCGGGGAGCGTCATAATCAGGAACCCGAGCAAGATCGACCCCGCACCAAGCTGGGTCATCACGCCATACCAGAGTGCGGCCCGGCGAGCGGCTTGGCTATGACGGTGTTCGGTGGTGATCAGCAGCATGGAGCTCAACGCCATGATCTCCCAAGCGAACATCCACGTCATGACGCTCGAGGCCATGGGAACGAGCAACAGAGAAAGGAGAAAGAGCATGAACATTGACAGACTGAGACGAGAGCCTGACTCGTCTCGCGCATATCCGATGTAGTAAAGGCACGAGGCGATGCCCACTATGGATGTCACCGCAACAAAGAGGGCCCCGAGCGGGTCGAGTGTGAGGTCAATACCCGATAGGGGAAGTAGGAGCGTCGAATGAAATGAGACCGAGTTGCCATCTATGAGCACACGAAGTGCCGCGGCGAGTGCTCCCAGGCAGGCAGCAATGCCAACGATACCTGTCACGACGACCCTCACCGAACCGTTAAGTGACAAAGCCAGAAGAGCACCCACGATGCAGAGCACCAGGCTTAGAAGCGCTAGATCCATTGTCACAGTCCGGTGATGGTTCGAAGGGCGTGCACAATGTCGTCAGGGTGTGGTGGGCAACCGGTAATGCGGACATCGGGATTAACGAGATCGTCGAGTGGCGACGCGACGCCGTAGGCATTCGCGAAGATTCCCCCGTTCACGGCACAATCGCCGCACGCAATTATGACGTTCGGCTGAGGGGTCGCGGCGAGTGCTCGAACCAAAGGTCCGAGCATGTTTCGCGTCACTACACCGGTGATCAAGAGTCCGTCAGCGTGGCGCGGAGACGCTACTAACCGGGCTCCGAAGCGACCAACGTCGTAGGTGGGCGCGAACGCAGAAGCAATCTCGACTTCGCAACCATTACATGATCCTGCATCAACGTGGCGAAGTTGCAGTGAGCCTCGAAGGCGCACCGCGACACCAGGGAGCGGCGTGGGTGATGAAGAGTCCTTGGTGGTCTCAGTCGCCGGCGGCGAGAAGATGGTGCGAAGGATGGATCGGCGGCCTCTCCTGTTTGCGTTCACGAGAGTGCACCCCTGTCCGTTGCCAGAGTGTCAGTGTGACCTAGCTCGCGCACGACGTCACGAGAGTTCGGGGTTCTCGAGGTCTTCGAGAGTCTGACGAGCTCGGCCCAAAGTTGAAGCCAACACTGCCCGCGCCGCTTTTAAGAAGCGACCAACGGACGGATCAGTGATTCGGTACGTGACTGCGTTGCCCTTTCGACTCGATTCAACCAGGGCCGTGTGCTTTAGGACATTGAGGTGCTGAGAAAGCGACGATGGTTCGAGGCCAGTTGCGGCCAGCAAGGTCGTGACTGGTTGCTCTGCTTCAACGAGGAGTTCCAGAATCCTGATTCGTGCCGGATGTCCGAGCGACCGGAACAAATCAGCCTTGGCTACGTAGAGGGGTTGATCTATCCGGTTTGTGGCCATATTTTCATAATATCCATGAATTCATAGATTTTGAAAGCCATTGAATACCCACGTGGCGCGTCAAGGTCCCGTGGGCACATCTTTCTAGAGTTGATCAGGCTTTTTTTTACCGCGTTGGCCCTGCGTCCGGAGTAGTTCTGCCCTGGCTTATCGCCAGGTGATCGAATCTCGTGGCGAGTCCGACACGGAGAGCCGAGGTGCGTGTTCTGCCCTGACACTTTCTCTTTGGTGTTGATGCGTAGACGCTGAAGTGATGCTCGTGAGAGTCGATGTGAGGGATCGAATGTACGCAAGGAGTAGACAGAAGCGTGCCCCTTAGGTGGCGAGTGGCTCGACCTCATTTTCAATCGAGTAGCCGACTCCGGGAATCGTTCGAATCAGTTGCCCAGACTCATCGTGGAGTTTGTTGCGCAACCGGTGGACATACGCATGCACGTAGTGCGCCTCTTCACCAAACCCTATTCCCCATACGGCACCCAAGATCATCTGGTGGGTGCACGTACGACCCGCGTGACGTGCCAAATAAGCCAGCACCTCGAATTCTTTTGACGTGAGAGTAATCCACTCGTCGTTGAGTGCCGCTTCGTGGTGAATCAAGTCGACAACGAGCGGGCCACACGTGATTGTTGTCTCTTGATCGCCCCGCACCTCGGAGTGTCGATTGCGAACGACCACTCGTATGCGAGCCTCGAGTTCACCCATGCTGAACGGTTTGGTGACGTAATCATTCGCGCCCCCATCGAGCGCGGCAATCTTGCGACTCTCAGCACCGGCCGCTGACAGGATGATTATTGGGACGTCACTCCATTGGCGAATTCGTGCACAGACGATAGAGCCATCCATGTCGGGCAGGCCGAGATCCAAGATCACAACGTCGGGCGAGTGTAGTGCGGTCTGGGTAATTCCATTTTCGCCCGTCTCGGCGGTAATCACGCTGTGACCGCCCGCTTTCAAGCCGAGTTGCATCGCCCGCAAGAGTGACTTGTCATCGTCGATCACAAGTACTTTGGCCATGATCACCTTGCCGCTGTCATCACTGGGGAGACAACAGCCATGGTGAAAGCGAACAGCGCACCACCTCCGGGAGCTTCGCTGCACCAAATGCTCTCGCCATGTGCGTCGACGAACGTCTTGGCGATCGTTAGGCCGAGTCCGGCTCGTCCACCGGTATCGAATTTGACGAATCTGTTGAAAATTGTCTCTCGATCCTCAGGCGCAACGCCAGGTCCCTCGTCGCACACAGATAGGACAACGTGGTCGTCGTCTACTTTCGCCTCGATTGTGATGATTCCTAGCTCGGGGGAATGTCGAAGGGCATTGTCGAGTAGGTTCACGACGACTTGGACCATGAGAAGGGGATCGATCGATACCTCAGGCAGCCCTTCCGACACTCGAATGGAGATTCGATCTCGCTTCATGCTCTGACCCATGATCGACATCGCTTCGGTCACGAGGACACTGACGAATGTTTCCTCACGATGCACCTCCAAGACGCCCGCTTCAATGCGAGTCATATCGAGGAGGTTTGACACGAGACGCGTCAATCGGTCCGCTTCTATCTCAATAAGTTCGCTCAATTCAACAACGTCCGACGAAGTGAGCGGGTGAGTCGCATCGACCAGTGTGGAAGAAGCGACCTTGATTGTGGCGAGTGGAGTACGTAGATCGTGTGAGACTGCGCCGAGCAAAGCTTGACGAAGACGGTCCACCTCCTCAAGGAAAGCGGTTCGACGTGCCTGCTCGTGCAAGTGCGCTCGCTCGATGGCGAGCGCCGCATCATTCGTGAACGTGATGAGGACATTGTGATCGGCGTCTGAGATCTGCGATCCCTTCAAAGTGAGCAGACCGATAGGTCGGCCAGAAGAGGCGAGCGCAACGGTGCGAAGTCCCGTATCGGTTCCGATCACGGTCGAGACGCTCGTGGGTTCAGCGTTGCGTGAACTGAAGTGACGCAATTCGCTCTCGGTCAGTGCGGTGCCGACTGAGGCGGCCATTTGAAGTGAATTCCCTTGAAGGACAAACAGCGAAACCCCATCGAAGCCAAAGACGCTTTGTACAGCGTGGACGATTGCTGAGAGCAGCTCATCGACCGTCTGGCCCTCAACCAACCGCTCAGAGAGTTCGTAGATCCTGCGCATACTCTCAGCATCACGATTCGCCTTTGCGCTCACCTCGTCGAGGTTGGCAACAACTCGAGCAACCAAGGTCACCACGACGAGATACACGCCGAGTCCGACCCAGTTCTGTGTCGAGCCGACGGTGAGCGTGCCGTATGGCTGGATGAAGAAGAAGTCGAGGAGCAGTGCGCTAATGAGTGTGTTGATGAGACCGGCGACCAGACCGCCCCGCACCACGCTAATGATCACTGGAATCACGAAGACAAGGGTGGTCGTTGCAACGGCAATGTGATCTCGAAACGGTAAGAGCACGAGCACGAGCGCGATGATGCTCGCCACCCCAAGTAACCAACCGGCGAGACGTGTGCGCACCTTGCCATTGTCTCATCAACCTCAAGAGCGTGGGCAAATTGGCGGCGTGAAGGAATTATTAAGACCGACGGGTCACTTTGAATATCTCATTGAGAAACGTCCAGCGAGACTCGCTACATGGCAGATATCTATGTGGTACTTGGAATCTTCGGATTCGCGGCAGCAATGCTCGGGCTCATCTGGTCATTGGAGCGCGTATGACACTGACCCAGACAGTCCTTCTGATCATTGCGGTGATCATGATTTGTTACTTGGGTTACGCGATGTTCAAGCCTGAGAAGTTCTAATGTCGTTCTTCTTCACACTGCTCGCGCTCGTTGTCGCACTCGGATTCACCTGGCGCTACCTCGGATCGTATATGGCCAGCGTCTTCGAAGGACGAGTCCATTTCCTCGGTCGCCTTGAGCGACCTATCTACCGTCTCCTGGCAACGAGCCCAGAGCACGAACAAACCTGGAAGCGCTATGCGGGTGCCCTTGTAATCTTCTCCGCGGTCTCGATGTTCTTCACGTACGTGGTCTTGCGCTTGCAAGGATCGCTACCCCTCAATCCCCAGCACCTTGGTTCACTGAACCCAGCGCTCGCATTCAACACGAGCGTCTCCTTCGTCACGAATACGAACTGGCAGAACTATGGCGGCGAGACGACTATGTCGTATTTCTCACAGATGGGTGCATTGACCGTCCAGCAGTTTGTGACCCCCGCGGTAGGAATTGCTGTCGCAATCGTCGTGGTGAGGGGCTTCTCACGACGAAACTCGCAAACGGTGGGAAATTTCTGGGTTGACATCACCCGGTGCTTGCTCTACATCCTCTTGCCGGCTGCGTTTCTTTTCGGCATCATCTTCGTCGCGCAAGGAGCAGTGCAAACGTTGGCGGGTACCGTGAGCTTTCATGACGCGCTCAACAACGTCACACAGACCATGGCTCGCGGACCGATTGCGTTCATGGAAGCAATCAAACAGCTCGGGACAAATGGTGGTGGATTCCTCAACGCCAACTCTGGCACCACACTGGAGAATCCGACTGGACTGACGAACTTCCTTTCCATCTATCTCCTTCTCGCAATCCCAGTTGCGCTGACCTACACCTTCGGCAAGATGGTGGGGAGCATCCGACACGGGATTGCACTGCTTTCGGTGATGACGCTGCTCTTTGGCGTGTGGGTAGGATTCACGAGTTTTGCCGAACACCAGAACAACCCGGCCGTGGCGGCTGCGGGCGTTCACTCCACTGTGGGCAACACCGAAGGCAAGGAGGTGCGCTTTGGTGACACCTCATCAGCACTCTTCGCGGTCGCCTCCACGTCGACGTCAACCGGTTCCGCCGACGCTTCGTATGACTCATTCACACCTATTGGAGGCCTCGGACTCATGTCGGGCATGATGATCGGCGAGGTGTCGCCTGGCGGCACCGGGAGTGGTCTCTACACGTTGTTGATCTATGCGATTCTTGCCGTCTTCATCGGCGGACTAATGATCGGGCGAACGCCGGAGTACTTGGGCAAGAAGATTCAAGCGAGAGAGGTCAAACTCGCGGGCCTCGGGGCGCTCATCATGCCGATCACGGTGCTTATTGTCACGGCACTCGCGGTCTCGATTGCTGCAGGACGGGCGGGACCCTTGAATGGTGGTCCGCACGGATTTTCAGAGATCCTCTACGGCCTCACTTCGCAAGGGAACAACAACGGTTCTGCATTTGGCGGGCTCAGCGGTAACACGCCGTTCTACAACGTCGTCGGAGCGATTGACATGTTGTTAGGTCGCTTCGCCATCATGATCCCGGTACTCGCTCTTGGCGGTGCGCTCGCACAAAAGAGCGCCGTCCCTGAATCACTCGGTACGTTTCGCACGGACAATGGGATGTTCGTGGGACTCACGATTGGTGTCATCTTGATCATTGGCGGACTCACCTTCTTCCCCGCGATCTCACTCGGTCCAATCGTCGAGCAATTAAGTCACGTGAGGTTCTTCTAATGACATCAACCATTGATCATTTAGTGTCAGATTCCACGCCCCACGGAGTAGCCCAGGCGCGTGGCCTATTCGACAAGGAGATCTTGAGAGAGGCGCTTAAGGAGTCGCTTCGAAAGATGGACCCAAGGATTCAGGTGCGAAATCCCGTCATGTTCGTTGTATTGGTCGGATCGATCATCACCCTCGTCGAAGCAGTGGCGCACCCGGGTGTGTTCACGTGGTCAATCACCGTGTGGCTCTTTCTCACGGTCTTGTTCGCCAACTTCGCCGAGGCGATGGCCGAGGGACGCGGCAAGGCCCAAGCGGACACTCTTCGAAAGATGCGCTCGGAGACCGAAGCGCGGCGTGTGGGCGCTGACGGCACAGAAGAACTCGTGGCCGCCGCACTGCTTTCCAAGGGAGACCTGGTGATTTGCGAGGCGAACGATGTCATTCCTTCCGATGGCGAGATCATCGAAGGAATTGCCTCGGTGGACGAGTCGGCGATTACCGGGGAGTCGGCGCCAGTGATTCGTGAATCAGGGGGCGACCGGTCTGCGGTCACCGGTGGCACAAGGGTGTTATCGGACCGGATTGTCGTGCGCATCACGGCTGAGCGTGGACATACTTTCATCGACCGGATGATCTCTCTCGTCGAGGGCGCGGATCGCCAGAAGACGCCGAACGAGATTGCCCTTACGATCTTACTCTCGGTCCTCACCATCGTGTTCATCCCCGTCGTCGTGACGCTGCAGCCGTTTGCCCATTTCGCCGGCACCCAAGTGTCGGTCGTCGTCCTCGTGGCACTTCTCGTGTGCCTCATCCCGACGACTATTGGCGCGCTCTTGTCGGCCATTGGGATAGCCGGCATGGACCGTCTCGTCCAGCGCAATGTACTGGCGATGAGTGGTCGCGCGGTAGAGGCGGCGGGGGATGTGCAGACGCTGCTTCTCGACAAGACCGGGACAATCACACTTGGAAATCGCATGGCGGCGGGATTCTTTCCCGTGGACGGATGTAGTGAGCAAAGTGTCGCCGACGTCGCTCAACTTGCGTCGCTCGCTGATGAAACCCCCGAGGGTCGATCGGTTGTCGTGCTCGCGAAGGAAACCTTCGGTATCCGAGAACGTCAACTTGAGTCGTCGCACGTCTTTGTTCCCTTTACCGCGACCACGCGAATGTCCGGTCTTGACATGGGTCTGCGTCAGATACGAAAGGGTGCCGCTGAATCGGTCAAGCGTTGGGTCCTCGAGCAGGGCGGGGTGATCCCGCCGGACCTCGATGGCATCGTCGAGCGGGTGTCGAGGGCGGGGTCGACGCCATTGGCAGTGGCTGATGGTGCGCAGATTCTCGGCGTGATCGAACTCAAGGACGTCGTGAAGAAGGGCATCAAGGCCAAGTTCGAAGAGATGCGCCGCATGGGAATCCGCACCGTGATGATCACCGGTGACAATCCACTGACGGCTGCGGCTATTGCTCAAGAGGCTGGCGTCGATGACTTTCTCGCCGAGGCCACACCCGAAGCGAAGATGGCCTTGATCAAGCAAGAACAAGAAGGCGGCAAGTTGGTTGCGATGACCGGCGATGGTACCAATGATGCGCCCGCGCTCGCGCAAGCCGACGTGGGTGTTGCGATGAACACGGGCACCACCGCCGCGAAGGAAGCGGGCAACATGGTCGACCTCGATTCGAATCCCACCAAATTGATTGACATCGTCGAGATCGGTAAGCAGCTGTTGATCACCAGAGGTTCCTTGACGACGTTTTCGATCGCCAATGACATCGCGAAGTATTTCGCGATCATTCCCGCGTTGTTCGTGTCAACGTACCCTCAGTTGGGGGCTCTTAACATCATGCGCCTGCACAGCCCACAGAGTGCCGTACTGTCCGCGGTGATTTTCAACGCCCTCGTCATCGTCGCGCTCATTCCCCTGGCGCTGCGCGGGGTGCGTTTTCGCGCAGCTGATTCTGCCGCGATTCTGAGACGCAATGTGCTGATCTACGGCGTGGGCGGCGTGATGATCCCGTTCGTCTTCATAAAACTCATTGATCTCGTGCTGGTTTCCCTGCACGCCTATTAGAAGGGCACCTTCAATGCTTGTTCATCTTCGACGTTCCTTGGTTATGGCGACGATTTGCATGGTCCTTTTTGGCTTTGTCTATGCCTTCGCCGGTACGGGTGTGGCTCAGCTACTCTTTCGCAGCCAAGCCAATGGGTCGGTGGGCGCGAATGGTTCGCTGCTGATCGGCCAAAACTGGTCGAGCCCGAATTGGTTCCACGGTCGACCTGACGACACCGGCCCCTACGCCGCTGATCCTGCAAAGGGCACATCTGGAGGAGACAATCCTCTGAAGGCGAACGGTGTCAGCGGTGAATCGGGTGCCACGAACCTGGGTCCGCGATCAGCGGCGCTGCTCGCAGACACCAAACAGCTCGTCGCGTACTGGCACAAGCTCGGGGTGAATCCGACGCCCGATCTCGTTACCACTTCTGCAAGTGGATACGACCCAGACATCTCGCCCCAAGATGCGCTCGTGCAGGTCCCAATGGTGGCTAGAGCGACCGGTATCGCACCGACGCGCTTGCGCACCTTGATATCGGCGCAGACGCACGGCCCCCAATTCGGCTTTCTCGGCAGCAGTTACATCAATGTATTGCAGCTCAACGAAGCACTGGCTCGACTTCGCTGAGTTGACGCGGTGTGGTCGAGGAGACGTGAGGATAGAGAGGGTGGTGCCGATATGGTGTCATTGCCTATAGGTCAAGTGTGGGCCAAGCATCGACGACGCGTGCTCAACGTGGCAGCATTGGTTGCTCCACTCTGCCTTGCGACTGTGTTTGTACCGTTCCGCGCGACATTCACCAACGTGGCGGCTGCGCTCAGCATGGTGGCACTCATCGAAGCGCTCGCCATCCTCGGTACTCGAGTGACCGGCGCACTGGCCACGTTGAGCGCGGCGGTGTGGTTCGATTTCTTTCTCACCGCGCCGTTCGAGCACCTGAGCATCAATCGACGCCTCGACATTGAAATAACGCTCTCTATCGTCGTGATCGGAGCCATCGTCACCGAATTTGCGGCGCGAAGCAATCATCATCGAAGAGCGGCGGACGAAGAGGCACACTTCATCTCTATATTGCGCGATATGGCCGTGATGAGTTCTCGAAACGAACGCCGGATGCTCCTCGTTGAACATGCGACACGCTCGCTCACGCAGATTCTCGAGCTCAGGGGTTGCCGATTTGATCCACTCGTGACCGAACCGCCGCTCGCTCGGATTCAGCCGGGCGGCGAGGTACGCCACGTGGGACTTCGCTGGCCCGTTGGAGAGATGGGTCTCCCGGGTCCGCAGTGCGAGATCCTGTGTTTGGATCGCGGGGCACAAGTTGGGCGCTTCGTTCTGACTCCGACACCAGGACTCGCACTCTCGAGCGAACGACTCGAAATGGCCGTTGTGCTCGTCGGGCTGTTCGCACCCAACGTGCGTGAAACGAGTGAGCCGGGGAGTCAACCTTGAAGACGTCGACACCACCGTTGGCTGATCAGGTGCGTCCATCGCGTGGGGAGCTTCGTGTCTACTTGGGGCTCGCCCCGGGTGTTGGCAAGACGTATCGCATGCTTGACGAGGGGTGGCGTCGCAAGGAGCGTGGTACTGACGTGGTGGCGGCCTACGTCGAGACGCACGCCAGGATCCTCACCGCCGCACAACTTCGCGATCTCGAAGTCATCTCGCGCAAGAAGGTTCAGTACCGTGGGACGACGCTTGAAGAGTTGGATCTCGATGCGGTCATTGCTCGTAAACCGGAGTTGGCCCTCGTCGATGAACTCGCTCATACCAATGCGCCAGGTGGTGCGAACGAGAAGCGTTGGCAGGACGTGGAAGCGCTCTTAGACGCCGGCATAGATGTGATCACGACGGTAAACATCCAGCACCTCGAGTCAGTGAATGACGTCGTTGAGAAGATAACCGGCATTGCTCAAAAAGAGACCGTGCCCGATTTCGTCGTCCGTCGAGCCGATCAGATTGAACTGGTCGACATCACACCCGAGGCTCTTCGTCGAAGGATGGCCCACGGAAACATCTACCCAGCTGAAAAGATCGACGCATCACTGTCGAACTTCTTTCGATCGGGAAATCTGACCGCCCTTCGAGAGCTTTCCTTGCTCTGGCTCGCTGACAGGGTCGAGGATTCGCTGCAGGACTATCTGGAGGCTCACGACATCAAGGAGAGTTGGGAGACTCGTGAGCGCCTCGTTGTTGCGGTGACGGGAAGTGCGCTCGACGAGGTGCTCCTTCGTCGGGCCGCTCGCATCGCGGCCAGAAATCACGCGGAGCTGATGGCGGTGCACGTCGGTGAGATCGCTGGGGGGCACAATCGTGCGTGCGACACCTCTCCGGCGCGCGAGTTGGTCGCTGAGTTTGAGGGGACATTCCACGAAATCGTCGACGAAGACATTGCGGGTGCGCTGGTGGCCTTTGCCCGAGCTGAGCGCGGGACACAGATTGTTCTTGGTTCGAGCCGCAAGAGAAAATTCCTTCGGATTCCTGGAGTGGTCGAAAACGTCCTGCGACAGGCTCGCGACCTCGACGTGCACATCATTGCGGTCACGGGCGAACCCGCCACCGTGTCACGACGGCGTCGCGCGGTTCATTCAGTGTCGCGTGCGCGCATCATGGTCGGGATAGTCGCGCTCGCGCTGATCATGCCAGCGCTCACCGTGTTGATGTCCCAGTCCCGTACGGTGATCTCAGCCTCCACCGTCTTTCTGATCTATCTCGTAGTCGTGCTCGCTCTCGCAATCATGTCGGGCGTTGTGGTCGGAGTGGTCGCGGCTCTCACGGCGTCGGGGTTGGAGAACTATTACTTTGTCCACCCGTTACACACTTTTGATGTTGCTCGGCCCGACGATGTCGTGGCGATCATTGCGTTTCTGGTCTTCGCCATTGGAACGAGTTTCGTGGTGAATCAGTTCGCCCTTCGATCCAATGAAGCGTCGCGTGCGCGAATGGAGGCGGAGCTCTTGGCGAAGGCGGCCGCGACGGTGGCGACGAGCCGCGGAGACTTGATGCCACTGCTCAACTCACTTCGTGCGATCTATGCGGCGCCCACCGTAGCGCTTCTCGCAAAGCGTGACGACGTGTGGATTCCCGACTTGGTGAGTGGCGACGACTTCTCCGACGATGAGATCAATGCACGATTTGAAGTCGATGAGACGACGTCATTGGTATTGGTCGGAGCCGAACTCGACAACCAAGACCGCACAGTCATCGCGGCGTTCGCTGGGCGTATCGCCGCCGGCATTGAATGGCAGAAGCTTGCGGACGATGCGGCAATCCTCAAGCGCAGCGCGGAGAGAGACGCACTGAGAGTGGGCTTGCTGCGAGCCGTGTCGCACGATCTGAGCCCATCGTTGGCGAGGATTGAGAAGAATGTGGCGGCACTCCTGAGGGTTAATACGACTTGGAGCGAGCATCAACAGAGGGAATTCGTGCGCGGCATCGGGCGCGAAGCCAACAGCCTCACGCGCCTCGTGACCAATCTGCTCGATTCGGGGAGACTGGAAGCGAGATTGGTAGCGCCGCGATCTCGAAGGGTGGTGCTTCGCGACACTGTGGATCGTGCCATAGAGACAATTGACACGCGAGGTAGAACTCTGCGCTATGAGCTCCCGGACGATCTTCCTCCGCTCACGACAGATCCGGACCTCCTTGAACGGATCATCGCCAATGTGGTGAGTAATGCGTGCGATTTCTCGCCGCAGGATCAACCGGTTCGATTGAGCGCTGGTGTAACGGCCACGGGCATTGAATTGCTCGTCATTGATCGTGGGCCCGGAACGCGTGACCCTCGACGGCGAATTCCGAGTTCGCTCGCCAATCATGCCCCAGACGGGCCTGGCGAGGAGAATATTGCCTTGAGCGTCGCTGAAGGCTTCATTCGCCTGTTGAAGGGCGGACTTCGTTTCGAAGACACCCCGGGCGGGGGTCTGACAGTGGTGATTGAACTGGCTCAGGACTCGACAGTATCTGGAACATTGGCGTCGAACCTGTAGCAGCAGGGCCAGCCTGGTGTCACCGAGAGAGCCCGAGCGAGCGCAGCACGCTGTGTGCCAACTTGTTTGACGTCGCGTAGGTCCTGCGTCGTGCGTATCGCCGGCCGTACGAAATGGGTCCCTTGGAGAGTGCCTCGACGTTACCCAGTATGCGCGCATCTCGATACAACTGTGATCGAAGTCCTCGTTCGCGAGTCATGGCGCCTCCCCTACGCCAAGAATGTAACTGAATGGCGCAGTGTTTCGCAGCTCGCACTCATTTCGCGTCGGCGTGGCGCAGCCCCTAACGTGGCGTTGACAACTTGGAGGTCCACAATGAATCGTCAAATCATTCTCGCGCAGCGCCCGATTGGTGCAGTCGACAGCACCACCACGTCGCTGGTAACGTCTCCTCGCCCCAATTGCGGCCCGGACCAGGCGTTGATCAAGGTCGGCATGTTATCCATCGACCCAACCATTCGCACGTGGATGAATGACGCTCCCGGATACCTTCCACCAATCGGAATCGGCGACGTGATCCGCTCAAGTGGCGCCGGAGTCGTCGTTGAGAGTAATTCTTCTCGCTACACCCCCGGCGACATTGTCTACGGCATGACGAACTGGCAGGAATGGGTCCTCGCGGATGAGCAGAACAGATTCACCGTGCTACCGAGCGGTATGGGTCTTGACCTCGCCACGGTCATGAACGTGCTCGGCGTCACCGGTATCACTGCATACTTCGGCCTCACTGACGTTGGCCGCTTCCAAGAGGGGGACGTGGTCGTCGTGTCAGGTGCCGCGGGCGCCACGGGCTCGGTCGTTGGTCAGATTGCCAAGGCGCGTGGCGCGGGTCGGGTTGTTGGGATTGCGGGTGGACCGGAGAAGTGCGCCGAGGTCGTCGAGAAATATGGCTTCGATGAATGCTTGGACTATCGCGAACCACACCTGGCTCGTCGACTCCACGAAGCGTGCCCGAAGGGGATTGATGTGTACTTCGACAACGTTGGAGGGGAGATCCTCGACGCCGCACTCTCGAACATCGCCATGCGTGGGCGCATTGTCATGTGCGGGGCAATCTCGCAGTACAACACGATGCAGAATGCGAAAGGCTTGGTCAACACCTCGATGTTGATCATGCGTCGCGCGCGCATGGAAGGCTTCATTGTCCTTGACTACGCGTCACGATTTGGCGAGGCACAGACGGAGCTTGCACAGATGGTCCACGCGGGTTCATTGGTGCATTCTGAGCACCTCGTCGTTGGACTCGAGCACGCGCCTGATGCGTTGAACCTGCTCTTTAGCGGAGGAAATCACGGTAAGACACTCGTCGTAGTGGATCAGGAAGTGCAGCTTGGCTGAGCGGGCCCGAGCTGGGTCATCGATTCATGATTTCGATCGAGTCACCCTGGCACTGTTTTTTGCGATGCTCTTTGCGTCATTCGCGCAGTTTGGGGCGATCGCGTCGCTCAACGACGTTGCGCGCCACTTCGGGCATGTATCGTCGAATGGCTCGTTGCGCAGCGTCGTCGGCCTCTCGGGCTCAACACTCGGCGTAGGGCTCGGTATCTTGCGACTCGCGTCGCTCGGCGCCTTACCGCTCGCGTCATTGGCCGATCGGTGGGGTCGCACGCGAGTACTTCGCCGAGCCATGCTTCTTGGACTACTCACGACCGCCGTGGCGTCACTGAGCCCGTCCTACTGGTTCTTTGTCCTGTGCTTCGCATTGGCGCGCCCTCTGCTCTCAGCGGCGTCCGCACTCATACAGGTCATCACGGTGGAGCTGGCGACGAGCGCGAATAGGATTCATCGACTGGCGATCATGGCCGCCGGTGCCGGCATCGGCGCGGGTCTCTCTGCGGTCTTGCACGGTGTCATCCGTGGCCCTGGTTCTTTTCGTTGGCTCTTCGGCGTTGCGCTCGTCCCGGCACTCTTCATTCGCCCGCTCCTGAGCGCCGTACACGAGCCAGGTGACCCCCGCGATCCTTCGTCGCGCGCACGCTTGACGTCGGTGCCTAGAGATATCAGGGGTCACTTAGGGGTCGTTGCGACTATCGCGTTCGCCATTGGAATGATCACCGGGCCCGCCAATGGCTTCGCCTTCGTCTACGGCGAAGGGGTGCTCAAGATCAGCCCCCACATCGTTGCGTCAGTGGTGGCGTTGAGCGCGGCGACGGGCCTCGCGGGCTTGCTCGTCAGTCGTCGCCTGTCGCGGTCCATTGGCAGACGATGGACAGTTGCTCTAGGAGTCGTGGGTTCGGGTGTCACGTCGGTGCTCGCCTACAGCGGCGGGCGGGCGAGCTTTGTTGCTGGCTACTTGATCGGCGTTGGCGCGGCCGGGGTTCTGGCCCCGGCGGCCACCGCGATCAGCACCGAGATCTTCTCGCACTCGCACCGCGCCACCGCAGCGGGATGGGTGGTGGTCGCTGGGGTACTCGGGGCGACCGCCGGGCTCGCGCTCTTTGGTTGGGTTGGTGACGCCATTCACACTGCCACCGTGACGTCACTTCGTATTCCGGCGCTCGTGACCTTCTTACCTCTGGTTCCTTCGGTCCTGCTACTTCGCCGGCTCCCAGAGAGTTCACGGATGGAACTCAGTTAAGCCAGTTCCACCTCGGCGATGAGCGCTCGGTGGTCGCTCCCGCCGTCTTTTGCGGTACCGCCACGACGAATCCAAGGGCCCCGGCCGAGGATGTGGTCGATTTGAGAGTGGGGAAGACGCGCGGGCCAGGTCCGCGCTCGCACCAACGTGCGCCACCCGGGCAACAAGACGCGCAGGAGTGGACGCCAGCAATTGAAGTCGCCCGCGAGCATCACCGGCCGTGTCGGATCGAGTGATCGCACGATTTGATTCACTCGTCGGTACTGGCGATACGAGCCGTGACTGATGTGCGCACCGTGTATGGCCAGCACGTAAAAGGAATGCCCCTGGTGCGCGAGACGAGCGACGATGACGGCGCGGCGCACGCGCTCTCGAGGTAGACGCCCGAGTGGTTCGATTCGAATCTCTTCAATGGCGAATCGAGTCAACAGCGAGAGCCCCCATTCGCCCGTCTCGAGGTTCCCATGGGATTCGCGTCGTGCGCGCTGTGACGCGCTCAGGGTGCGATGCTCACTGAAGTAGAGGCCACGCTCGCCAAAGAGATGGGCCAGTCGAGGTTGCCAGGTGCGTCCACCTGAGCCCGTGGTCACCCTCTCGCATCGTGCGAGAGGCACAAACGCCCCCTTCATCCCCAGTCGCTGCGAGAGCACCTCAAAGAAGTCGGTGCCTTCATCTCCACGCCAAAGCTCAGGCGTAACAAGGATGTCCGGGTCGAGCGCGATGGCGTACTCGAGGGCCCCGGTCGATCGACCCCACCCGTCAACCCCGGCGTGAAGGTTAAACGTCGCGACACGCACACCAAAACACTACGTCGCCGTGGGTCGCGGTGTGGCAGTCTCTAAGGGTGGATTCGGTCAATGTCAGTTTCGGTCACCGACTTTGGTGGGTCGACGCATTCATTGGTGACACGGAGCGAGGCAATCCCGCAGTCGTTGTGCTGCTGGAACGCCCCTTGGAGGATCAAGCACTCCAGCAGATTGCCTTCGAACTGGGAGTCTCGGAGACCGCGTTCCTGCGGCGCGTGGGTGATGGTTGGTCGCTTCGCTGGTTCACGCCAACCGTTGAGGTCGACCTCTGCGGTCACGCGACCCTGGCCACGCTGCATGTCCTGCTCACCGAATTGGCAGTTCCGGGAGGCGAGTTCTATTTTCAGACGCGATCGGGCGTTCTGTCCGGTCGACGTCTGAAGGATGGCCTCTTGGGGTTGGACTTGCCGAGGGCGTACATTGAGCCGCTCGATGATTCGGTCCTCAATGGAACCCTCGGTCCAGTCAGGGAGGTCTTCCAAGCTGGCCCCCAGAGTGTTCTTGCCATCGTGGAGGACTACGACACACTGTGTGGGCTCTCGGTGGATCCGATGAGTCTCTTTCTCGTACCGAGCTCCATTGTGATCGCGGCCTGTCACGGCGGGCCTGACGTCGACGTCTCGATTCGGGTCTTCGCGCCACGCCTTGGTCTCGCCGAGGATCCTGTCACGGGCAGTGCCATGTGTGCCGTCGCGCCCTGGTGGGTTGAAAAGGTCGGTTCACCAACCGTGTCGGTTCGTCAAGCCTCGGCCCGAGGCGGCGTGATGCACGCGCGTCTCTTTGAGAAGAACGTTGAAGTTGCGGGCGCTGCGCGCACGTTCTTCGAAGGTTATCTACGGGCATGAGTGATCAGGTGCTGGGCCCCGGGCCTCATACGAGGGTCCGGCGACTCCCCGAGAAGGCGCGCTACGACGAGGTCACGGTCAACGAGATCCTCGACGAGGCACGATTCTGCACTCTGGCTGGC
Organism: Acidimicrobiaceae bacterium; assembly: GCA_027355725.1. GTDB lineage: Bacteria > Actinomycetota > Acidimicrobiia > Acidimicrobiales > RAAP-2 > RAAP-2. The sequence continues at coordinate 40,225 of DAIEHI010000101.1, read as the reverse complement.
GTTGTGGACGGACTCGCAATGGCGTTGCCGACCCTGCACGCTCGTGAAGGTCGCACCGTATATCTGCACGGCAGTCAGTCCAATGCCCTCATGAAGTCAGTGCTCGAAGCGGGTCGAGCTTGCCTGTCAGTGACGATCTACGACGGACTTCGTCTGGCGCGCAGTGGCTTCGAATCATCGATTGCCTATCGCTCGGTGGTCGTGGTCGGCGCGATCGAACGCGTCGAGGACCAACATGAGAAGGGGAGAGTCCTCGATCTCTTCGTTGACGCGGTTCTTCCAGGGCGACTGGCCGAGGTGCGTCCCATGACCGATCAAGAACAGCGGCTCACCATGGTGCTCGCACTGAAGATCGAAGAGGCATCGGCCAAGGTCTCGAGCGGACCGACTGAGGATCCCGATGAGGACAAGGCGCTTCACATCTGGTCCGGCGTCATACCCGCTCGTTTGAGTTTCGGCGCACCCGTTCCCAGTCGTGATGGGGCGATGGCGGACGACTCAATCGTCCTCCCGCAGTCAGTGCAGCGACTCTTGGGCAATTCTTGGTGAACGACGTCGATGATCTGCGTGCTTCGATCGAGGCACTCGTGGCCGTTGATGAGCGCGAGGCGTTCTCGATCACAGCGACGCTTGATCGCTTGACGTGGCCGGGTGATCCCTTCGATGAGAACGCCAACGCTCACCACGTGACGGCATCGGGCTTCATCCTCTCGACGCGAGGTGTCATCTTGCATCGCCACCGGCGCCTTGGGATCTGGGTCCAGCCCGGAGGTCACGTGGATCAAGGCGAATCACCCGCCACCGCGGCTCAACGAGAGTGCACTGAAGAGACCGGACTCGCGGTGCGCCACCCCGACCCAATTGAGCTGTTCCACGTGGACGTCCATCCCGGCCCCAAAGGGCACACGCATTATGACCTTCGATACGTCTTGCTCGCTCCCGGCATTGATCCAATGCCCCCACCAAGCGAGAGTCCAGAGGTCTATTGGTTTTCCTTCGATCAGGCGATTGAGCGCTGTGAGCCGACGTTGGTGGCGGCGATCAAGAAACTCGGCGCTGCAGCGTCGCGATTCGACGTGCGAGAATGACTCCATGAGCGACGCCGAACTGTTACGAGCACTCATGGAGGCGGACCGTTGGATCGATCGGGTGACCGCGCAGCGCAACCACCTGCCCGAGATGAACGAACTGTCGACTGTGGAGGGAGAGTTGCGCGAACTCGTCAAGGCCCTCAATGAGGCCCAAGCCGTTCTCTCACCCGTACGTAGCGCCTATGACGATGCGCACGCTGAGGCAACTCGTCTTCGAGATCGCGCGACCGACCTCGAGAAGACGCTCAGCTCGTCGACTGCCAACGCCCGTGATCTGAGCGCCATCCAAAAAGAACTCGATCACGTTCGTGAACTCCTCTCGCTGAGCGAGGACCGCGAACTCGAGTTCTTGCTCGCGCTCGAGCCTCTCGAGGAGACGGTGCGTTCCATCAAGGAACACGCCCAACCAGGAGCCGTGCGCCGAAGCGAACTGCAGGCAAGCATCGTTCAACTGCAGGCGACACTCGACGAAGAACTGGTCTCGTTGCGCGAGGAACGCCAGGTACGGGCGCTGGCGGTTAGTGGCGAACTACGTGCTCGCTACGATCAAGCTTTGCTCCGGGTTGGGGGTTCGGGCGCCGCGCAAGTCGACGAAGGGCGCTGCGACGGGTGTCGGATTGCGTTGTCGCCGCTCGACCACGATCGCTGGAAGAGTATGGCACCGGGGACTCTGATGAATTGCCCCGAGTGTGGCAGGATTTTGCTGCCATGATCATTCTCATCCGTCACGGTCAGACCACGACCAACGCGCAGGGCCTCCTGGTGGGCCGAAGCGACCCTGCGTTGACCGAACTCGGTGAGCGGCAGGCTCGCGCGCTTCGCCCGCTGCTCAGTCAAGTGAAAGAGGTGTGGGTGTCGCCACTGCAACGTGCGCGGGCGACGGCGAGCATCGCACTGCCCGACGCGAACCAAGACGTACGCGACGCGTTCATCGAGGTGGACTACGGCGAGCTCGATGGTTCTCCGCTGAGTGTCGTCACTGGAGCACAGTGGCAAGCCTTCGAGACCGATCACAATGTCGTGATTGGAAATGGGGAGTCACTCGCGTCAGTGGATGAACGCGTGCACGCGGAGCTCGATGAGTTGTTGAGGGACCGCGAGAGTCTCTTACACGATGACGTGCATCATCTGGCCATTGTGAGTCACGTGTCACCGATCAAATCAGCGGTCGCGTGGGCACTCGGCGTCCCGGGGTCGGTGGCTTGGCGCACGCGGCTGGACAACGGTTCAATCACCACCATTGGCACTCGTCGACGTTCACCAACGTTGGTGCACTTCAATATGGTCCCAACACTTGACTGACTAGCCCAGCGCGAGCGCGATTGCGAGAAAGTGAAGTCCGGCACCGATCAGGGTGAAGGCATGGAACAGCTCGTGGTAGCCAAAGACCCGCGGCGAGAGGCGCGGTCGCTTGGCCCCGTAGAATCCAGCACCCACCGAGTACGCGAGCCCACCGGCCACAATCAGCCAGAACACCGTCGCGCCGCCTCCGCGATAGATCTGAGGGAGCACCGCCATCGCTGCCCAACCCACAACCAGGTACGGCAGCGTGTTCACCCATTTCGGGGTGTCCAGTGCGAGTTGGCGGATGGCGATGCCGATGGCGGCACCGGAACTGATGACGATGATAAGCACGAGTCGGATGGTGCCGTGCATCGTGAGGCCCGCGATTCCGAGATAACTACCAGTGATGGCGAGAAAGATGGTCGAGTGGTCCGCGCGCTTCCACGCGCGGCGCTTGGCGGGGGACCAATTGATCCGGTGGAACAGCGCGCTCGTCAGCATCATCGAGGAAACGCCGAGCACGTAGCAACTCACCCAGACCACCTGGGTCCACGAGTGCGCTCGCACGAACAGGATCGGCGAACATGCGAGTAAGACCACGACTCCACCCACGTGGAGCCATCCACGCATGATGGGCTTCACGTGGACATCCAACGGCGACGTCGGCGTGGACTGGCGCGGGGAACTCACGAGTCCACCCTAGGTTCGTTGTGGCATGAGGCATTGTCCGTAGTGAAACAACGAAGCCCGTCCGTTCCGCGAACGCAGAACAGACGGGCTAGCGATGTTTGGCCCCCCCAGCCAATAGAGAAGAAATTAGCCCGACCAACAACCGCTACTGTGTCTCGATAAGCCAACAAACATGGGTTTGTGAGTAACTTCACAAAGAAGGAGTCAGGGTGGAACGACGAATATTGGGCGCTGGTCTTGAAGTATCGGCGCAGGGTCTTGGCTGCATGGGCATGAGCGAGTTCTACGGAGCGGGCGATGACACGGAATCAGTCGCCACAATTCACGAAGCGCTTGACAGCGGCGTCAATTTTCTCGACACCGCTGACATGTACGGACCGTTCAAGAACGAAGAACTCGTTGGCGCCGCGATCAAGGGGCGCCGCGACGAGGTGGTGATCGCAACCAAGTTTGGCAATCAGCGCGGTGAAGACGGCGCATACCTTGGGATCAACGGTCGTCCCGAGTACGTGCTGCAATGCTGTGATGACTCGCTTCGCCGGTTGGGCGTTGAGGTCATTGACCTCTATTACCAACACAGAGTTGACCGGAGTGTCCCCATTGAAGAGACCTGGGGTGCGATGAAATCGCTGGTCGAGGCGGGCAAGGTTCGATTTCTGGGCATCTCGGAGGCATCGTCAGCAACGATTGAGCGAGCCAACGCTGTGCACCCGGTGACCGCGTTGCAGAGTGAATATTCGCTCTGGACCAGGGACCCCGAAGACGGAGTCCTCGAGACCTGTCGCCGCTTGGGCATTGGATTCGTGGCCTACAGCCCGCTCGGGCGCGGGTTTCTTACGAGCGAACCCGCCAACCGAGAGCCGGCGGACGAGAAGGACTTTCGATCCCAACATCCTCGCTTCGTCGGCGAGGCCGGAGCGAAGAATCTCAAACTCCTCGACTCACTCGAGCTCATCGCTGAGAAGAAGGGAGTCAGCGTGGCTCAATTGGCGCTCGCGTGGGTGTTGTCTCGGGGCGAGGATGTGGTGCCGATTCCTGGCACCAAGCGACGAAAGTGGCTGCGCGAGAACATAGCCGCGAGCGAGATCGTCCTCAGTGCCGCCGACATCAATGACCTCGAGGCGGCGGTACCGCGCGGCGAGGTCCAAGGTGATCGCTATCAAGCCAGGTCCATGGGCGCCCTCAACGGTTAAGTGGGCGAAGGCGACGCTCATCGAGTTCAAGTACGTCGTCACACCACGCGATGACTCGCGGGTCGTGGGTCGCAATGACGACCGTTGCGTTCGTTGACTCCAAGAGCGAGAGCACGAGTTCGGTTTCGCTGAGCCCGAGCCCGCTGGTCGGTTCGTCCAAGATCACAATGGACGGACTCGTCACGAGTGCTCGCACGACGGCTACGCGCTGACGCTCTCCACGCGAGAGCTCCTCCCACCGCGTCGTCTCGTCGGTGACGAGACCGAGGTCACCAAGATCGAGCGCGGCATCACGCGCTCCCGATCGTCCGAGATGGATCACGTCCGTGGCGTATCCGCGGGTGAGCCCGGGTTCACTGGCGACGTAGGCGAGTTCGTCGCGCAAGACCTTCTCATCGATTGCCGCGATATCAACGCCCCCGACGCTCAACCGACCCGAGGTGACGCGGTCGAGTCCGCACATTGCGCGAAGCAACGTGGACTTGCCAGATCCGGATGGCCCGATCACCGCGGTTCGTCGGCCCGGGAAGATAGCGAAGTTGGCGTCCTCGACCAGAGTCGTACCGTCCTCATTCAGCGTGACGTGTTCTGCGACAAACGTCGAGTCGACGGGCCACCCTTGTGAGGCGGAGAATTCCGCGCTCTGCATCTCTTCGAGTCGACTGGCCGCAGCGCTCACGGCGACCGCGGTGTCGATTGACGCACGTACGACTCCGAGCGATTCCGCGTTGGAGATCGCGAGCAGTGCGGCCACCACAGTCCACAGGGGCGACGTGTGCGGGTGCATCGCCGCAAGCGCGCCCAACGTGAGTGCGGCGCCCGCGAGGGGCACCACGTTGGAACGGCGACGAACCCGTTGCAGCAGCTCCTCGCAGCGGCCCACTCGGACACGTTTCTCGTTGAGTCGTTCGACGACAAAGTCCTCGTGTCCGAGAAGGCTCAACTCCGGAGTGACCCCACTGAGCTCGACCAGCGTAGCGAGGTACGCGCCACGCTCGGTGCGCAGTTCCTGATCGCGCCGGCTGAGCGTTCGAAGGTTGGCGAAGAGTGCAGCGTAGGCGAGGACCTGCACGATCAGCATTGTCAGCGCGAAGAGGAGCCAGTGCCCACGCGGGGGGAGCAGGGCGAGGACGATATCGCCGGCGAGCAACGTCAGACTCGTCGTCAGTATGGGCAGTGCGAAGCGTAACCATAAGTCCTGGAGTTCATCGGTGTCGCGCAATGAACGCTCGAGCAGATCTCCGGCAGCGTGCTCGCGCCATCGTGAGTAGTCCCAACGACCGATGGTTGCGATCAGCCAGCGTCGCCACCGAGTTACTGCGCTGAAGCCCAGTCGATGCGCACTGAGCCGCTCGAGAAAGCGAAGCGGTGAGCGTAGAAACGCCAGCAACTCAATGACAATGAGCACACCTGCGACCGCACGAAGACCGGGACGATGAGCGCTCTCGACGAGGAGTGCGACCGCCCCGATCACGAGACCGGTGTTCGTGATCGACGCCACGGTGCCCGCCATCATCGCGCGCACCAACTGCGCCCTTGGAGGACGTGCCCGTTTCAGCCAGCGAACGATTCGCGCGATGTCAGTCGACATGGCCCATGACCAGTTTCTGAGACGGTGAGGTCAGGAGAGCATTGTCAACCGTGGCCTCAATGATTGCGAGTTTCGTTTCGCGCTGTAATCGTTCACGAACCATCTGCTGGGTCGCCTCATCCATCACGCCCGAGATGTCGTCGAGGATGAGCACGTCAGGGTGGCGCAGGAGGCTACGCGCAAGAACGATGCGAACGGTTTCGCCCGTGCTGAGGCCTCGGCCGTCGGCGAGTAATGGTGCGTCGAGATCGAAGAAGCGAGCGCCGGTGAGTGCGAGTTCAGACAAGAGTGCTGCGACACGTTCACGCGGGTAGTCGTCACCAAGGGTGATATTGGTCCACAATGAACCCGAGAGCAGTGGGCTTTCAACGCTCACGTAGCCAATGGTTCCAGTCGAACTCTCAACGACGCCCTCCACCGGTGCCCGCCAGCCGACAAGGGTCTGCAGCAGAGTCGATTTGCCACTTCCCGAGGGACCGGTGATCAAGAGTCGCTGGCCCGGTTCGAGCTCCAAGGAGTGGATCTCGTCACTCACCCTCGTCACAACCCCGGAGGCCCTCAACAATGGCCCACTCGAGGGTGCCCTGGTCACCGATTGGGTTTCGTGCAAGAGCGCGAGCGATGTGGCGGCGTTCTCCCTGCGGTGAAATTCGGCGCCGAACTTTCGGATGCTGGTGAAGATCTCTCCGGTCACCAGGACCGCGATCAGTGCACGAAGCAACGTGACTCGGCCGTTCAGCAGTGAAAAGCCCACCACCATGGCCACGAGTCCGATGCTGACGCCACTGAGGAACTCGGTGACGAGCGAGGACTCGAGGGCCACTCGTATGGCGCGCAACGCGAGTGTGTTCTCAGATGTTGAGATGGCGGTGATTTCATCAGCCCCGTACTCGGTGGCACCAAGTGCGCGCAGTTCGGGAGCGTGACCGAGTAGTTCAAGTTGGCGAGACTCGAGTGTCGCGCGGCGGTTTTGATATTCGTGGGCGAGTGCTTCACTTCGCTTGCCGGCGCGCTGGTAGAGGGGGACCGCGACGGCCATGAGTATCACGGTTATAAGAGTGCTCAGCCAACCAACCGACCAAAAGACGAGTGTCAGGCCCAAAACACTCAGGCGAGCACTGGTCGCGAGCAGTTCAATCGAGGGGCCCTCGGCAGCGTGGTCAATGGCAAGGAGCAAATCGCCACGACTTCGCTCGCCCTCGAGGCGCGGAAAGCGCAGATGATCAACTGCCCCAATACGCCAGCGCTGACGAATCTCTCGGGCTGTATAGGTATTCCATTCGAACAAGATCAGTGCGACGAGCCATCGTATGACCAAGACGATCAGGAGCAGTAGCAGTCCAGTGCCCAGTGAACGGTGGGCCAGATCAGTGAGTGCGTAGGCAACGAGGACTGCGAGTCCGAGTGATACGAAAACATTGATCGCACCGAGCGCTCGAGCTGGACCCGAGAATGAGCCCTTGGGCGCGGGTGTCGGGTCTACAGAAGCCACCTAGTCAATCTAATGAGCCATCCGGCTCATAATGGATCGTCGCGGTGCGCCAACTCCTTCGCCGGTCCGTTCAGCCAGTCACGTAGGGCTTTAGTGGCTCGACAGTCGTCTTCGTTGTACTCGAGGATTCGTTGTCGAGAGGCCGCGGCCTCACTGGTCTCGCTCGCTGAAGCAATTTCATACCACAGCATCGATGCCTCGCCGCTTGGATTCTCATCTCGCCACGCGAACCCTGCAGAGGTTGCCAACTGTTTGAGGCCGAGCGGGCCTTCAGTCTGAATCTGCTGTTTCGCCAATTCGTGAAGGTCGATCCACTCCGTGGGTGACTGTTGGCGAAAGGCGTCGACTTCTTCACGAGTTGGGCCCCCCGCTAGGGGAGTCAGCACCGCGCGATTCATCGCCGTGTCCTCAGCCTGGGCCCAAAAGCAGTACGCGGCGAAGGTGCGACCTTGGCCAGCGCACAAGGAGCGAAGGTTCATGAACCACGTCCAGAAATCAGCGAAGACCCGTGACTCGGCGCTTCGGTCGAGTTCCGCCCACGTGACAAAGGACCAGTGCCCCGAAGTAACACCCGCAACGGGGATATTGACTGTCACCGTGGCGCCCCAGAGGTAGGTGAGGTCATCGTAACTCTCCATATCGACGTCGACTTCGACGTCGGCGGTGGGACAGCCCATCTTCTCCGGTTCGAGGTTTCGAAGTGAGCTCGCGCGCACGTAGGCCCGCGCTCGGTAGATGAGGTCTCCGAGCTTGTCGATGGAGCGGCCGAGATGATCCTCGGGCGCCGACTCGCTTCGCGGGATGAGTGCTCGTCCGCGAGCGGCCTTTGCGCGAGCGGGATCCATCTTTGCCAGCTGGTGTCGAGTGTCGATGCCGTGCTCGTGCAGGAGTAGTTGCTCCTCGATGTTGGTGAAACGGGTGAGCGAGACGTCATCGAGATCGGTGAGCTGGCCCTCACAGTGCGATGAGTATGGGCACTCGAGACACTCGCGGTGCCAATACGCTTTGGTGGGGAATTCGCCCTGGTCGGTGCGCCACAGGTCATGGGCCTGAAGGACGCTCAATCGCTCGTGATACATCGCATCGTAGGTGTCAAGGTTGAAACGCGGGTAGTTGTTGCTGGCGAGGTCAAACCACCACACCCGACGGTTGCGGTCAATCATGGCCCCTCGACCCGAAGGGTCTCCGTACCCGAGGGTTTGCAGCACTCGGGTGATGTGCGCAAGGGTGATGCCGTTTCGTGTGACGGTCGGCGTGGAGCGTGGTCCGAGACCATCGGTGAACGTCGCCTGCGAAGGCGTGAGGTGCAGGAGCGATCCTTCGAGCAGTCGTCGGGTCGCCGCCGACTCGACGACCTCATTGTTCTTGATAATCATCGGCGCGTAGATGAATCTCTCCTCAAGGCGACCTACGCGCACGAGTACGTGGGCCGTTGCCTTCCTGCGACCGAGGTGATCAACGGCGAGGCGAGGTTGTAGCACCAGTTCAGCGCCCTCATCGAGCATCGCCATTGTCTCAGAGACGGTATGGGGCTGCAGCGCATTGGGGTGGTTGGCGAGAAGTACTTCGAGCGTTGCGCGTCGGTGGTGTTCGGCATCGCGCTGACGTTTGGCCATTTCTGGTGTGGTCGTTGGCCGTTCGAATGCGAAGGGTTGGCCTCGATCGAGGGCCACTCGATGAACGCAGGCCAGGATCTCGTCACTTCGAAGTAGATCTGCCACGAAGAAAGCCTACGAGCCCGCTCGGCCTTCGCTGTGCCAACTTCGCCAGAGCGCGGCGTAATCGCCGTCGCGCGCTAGCAATTCGTCGTGAGTCCCAATTTCAATGATGCGACCTTCACCCACCACACAGACCCGATCAGCATCGTGCGCGGTGTGCAGTCGGTGAGCAATCGCCACCACCGTACGCCCCTCTAACACCGCGCTGAGGGAACGCTCAAGGTGCCGAGCCGCGCGTGGATCGAGCAACGCCGTGGCCTCATCGAGCACGAGCGTATGGGGATTGCTCAGTACGAGGCGAGCAAGAGCCAGTTGTTGAGCCTGAGCGGGCGTGAGCGGGTGTCCAGTGGTGCCGAGTTCGGTCGCCAAGCCCAGGGGGAGCTCGTGCACCCATTCACTGGCGTCGACGGCGACCAGTGCGTCAAGGATCTCGCCGTCGCTCGCAGACGGCTTGGCTAACGCGAGGTTGTCACGGACCGTGCCGAGGAAGATGTGATGTTCTTGGGTGACGAGCGCGACGTGACGTCTCAGTTTGTCGAACGGCATTGAGGACAAGGGGATCTCACCCACCAGGACCTCACCGACGCGCGGCGAATCGATTCCAGCCAGGAGTCGTCCGAGCGTGGACTTGCCAGCTCCCGATGGCCCAACGATTGCCAGGCGCTCGCCGGGTCGCAGCGTGAGCGAGACATCCACCAGCACGTCGTGTCCCTCGCGATAGGCATAGGAGACGTTGCGCATCGAAATGACTTCGCTCTCGGGATCCGCGCCCGTAGATGGTCGATCGTCGTGCACGCTGGCGACGCCAACGAGTCTCGCCATTGACGATTGTCCCATCTGCAATTCGTCGAGCCACGAGATTATGCGGTCGATCGGATCATTGATCTGAACGACGTACAGGGTGACCGTCGTGGCAGCACCGAGGGTGATGTGATGGGTGATGGCGAGCCAGCCGCTCCACGCCAAGGTCACCGATACCGCCAGGGCAAATGAACTCTCGACGATTGGAAACCACACCAGGCGCATCAAGAGTGTGTACATCTCGGCGTAGAACGACTCGCGGATGTCGCCTTCGATGCGCTTGTGTTGCCGCCGGCCGAGTCGCTGGGCGTCAACCGTGCGGGCACCCTCGGCGGTTTCAGAGACCGTGCCCGACATGGTTGCGTAGCTGATGCGCTCGCGCCGGTAGCCAGGTGTCGCGTATCGAAGGTAGAGGCGCGTTGAAATAAAGAGGAACGGCAGTGAGACGAGTGAGGCCACGCTCGCGAGGGGGCTTACTAGGAGCATCGCTCCTAAGGTGAGACTTGCCTGCACAATGGCGACGAGCCACTCCGGCAAGGCGAATCGTACCGTTCTCGCCAGCGCTTCAATGTCGTTGGTGGTGCGACTCAGCAAGTCACCGGTTCCCGCGCGCTCTACTTCGCTCAAGGGAAGGGCGAGCACGCTTTCGAGAAACTCTTCTCGAAGTTGGGCGAAGATTGTCTCGCCCAGTGTGTAGCTGCGTCGACGAGCGAGAAACGACAGCAAGGCGTAGCCGAGTGACGACGCGAAGAGAAGTGCGACCAAACCCGTGACTCGTTGCGAACTCAGCTGGTTGGTGGATGCGTACTGAGTGATCCGGCCGATCACCCACGCGGGGATTTGGGCCATGATTGCTGCGAAGGCGTAGAGCGTGAGCATGTGTGTGAATGACGAACGATGACCGCGCACCAGCACTCGAGCGCGTGCGCGGACTGTTTTGAAGTTGGCGATGGGTAGGGTGCTCATGCTGTCTCGGTTCGAAGGACGACGTGCCGATAGACGGGTGAGTCCCGCAACAGTGATTCGTGAGTTCCCTCGGCGACGACGGTGGAATCCTGGAGGACGAAGATCGTGTCCATGCGTTCGAGCAGCAGCGGGCTCGTGGTGGCAACCATGGTGGTGTGACCCTGGCGGGCTGCACCCAGACGAGAAGCAATTCGCCCTTCAGTGTGGGTGTCGACCGCGGACGTTGGTTCCATCAGTATTAGGACTGCGGCCCCACTCAAGAGCGCTCGCGCGAGACTCAGTCGTTGGCGCTGTCCACCCGAGAAACTCCGCCCACGCTCTTCTACGGTGGTGCCCAGTCCATCTTCGAGCGCATCGAGGAGATCGAGCGCGCTTGATGCGTGTAGGGCGTCAATGAGTGGTTCGTCATGGGTGTAGCCGTGGGGTGCAAGTTCGAAGCGCAGCTCTCCAGAGAAGAGCCGCGGTTCGATTTCGCTCACGACGATGTGTTGTCGAATATCTCGAACGGAGAATTCCTCCAACGCGACGCCGTTCAAGAACACGCCTGCCGTGTCGGGCAGGAATCGACCGAGACGGTCTGCGATCATTGATGCTTCCTCTGGACGTTCGCTCACGAGACCGACCATCATTCCTCGCTCTAGGCGCACTCCACTGGTCTGATCGACGAGGCTTTGGATGTCCGAGGGCCACGCGCGTGCGGTTGCCGGTTCTTGGACGATCGGGTCCACGTTAAGGATTCGAAGCACCCGTCCGGCGCCTACGTACGCGCGCGTGGTGGAGATTACATATTCAATTGCGGTCCGTAGTGGCGTGGTGAGAAACGTTGCGTATCCAAAGAACGCCACGAGTTGCCCGGCCTGCAGCGTCCCGTTCATGACGTCGCGTGCTCCGAGAAACGTCACAATTCCGGTGAGGATTGCCGGAAGTAGGACCTGGCCGGACTCGAGGCCCGCCTGTGGGGTGGCGATGCGGTTGCCAGCGAGTCGAACGAGGTTGCTTTGACGACGGTAGTTGTCCAGGAATACTTCTTCTCCACCCACGCCTCTAAGGATGCGAAGGCCCGCAACGGTGTCTGAACCGAGCGCCGCTAGTCGCCCCGCTGCCTCGCGCTGGGCCGCCTGGGCTGCGTGCAGGGGGCGCATCAAGGGTGTTGTGAGCGAGGCCAACACTGGCACGCCGATGAGCACGATGAGTCCCAACTCGAGCGATGAAGAGAGCAGGATCAACGATACGACAATCCACGCGACGATGGCCCCCATGAATCGAGCGAAGACGTCAAACGCCCCTCCGATCCGCATGGCGTCAGCGGCGACCGTGTTCACGATGTCGCCCGAGGGGATTTCGTCGGAGAGCGCGGTGCCTGTGGTGGCGACGTGGCGGCCAATGACCTGGACGGTCCGATACGCGGCGTGCATCCAGTTGGTGACTGCTAATTGATGACGTAAAGCTCCACAGAGCGATTGAAAGAGTCCGAGCGCCATCACGATTGCGACCCACCGCCACAGCTGACGGGGGTCGTGACGCGCGATACCGTGATCGATCGCAGCTCCGACGGCGGCCCACAGCAGTGCTTGGCTCACCATCCAGCCAATCCCGAAGAGTGCGTTAAAGAAGAGCAGGTGCTTCTGGTGCCCGGCGAGCCACGCGAGAAATCGCAGTGGCGAGCGCGTATCGGGCGTGCCGGGCTCCGCGACGGGCAGTTCTCGATACGGCAAGTGCAACACGATTGGTCCTTTTTGGTGTGGGCGGATAGTGAGTCGACCTATAAGCGGGGTTCTGTCCACCCTTCTTTCGAAGGGTTGGGCGGCCATCCATCTCAGCGATCTACCTTGAGAGTGTCCCGTTTCCGAGACATGCGGGCCACGCGCTCTCACGTTTGATCTTGCTCCGGGTGGGGTTTACCAAGCCGCTCTGGTCGCCCACAGCGCTGGTGCGCTCTTACCGCACCGTTTCACCCTTACCTGTTCCCGGTCTCCCGGGTCATCGGCGGTTTGTTCTCTGTGGCACTGTCCTGCACGTCACCGCGACTCACGTTTCGCGAGCACCCTGCCCTTTGGAGCCCCGACTTTCCTCACGTTTCGTTACCGAAGCGTGCGACCACCCAGTCAACTCACTATCCATACTAAGTCTGACACACGGGGCCGCGTGTGACAAGCGTGTCTTGACGCGTCGCACGGGGCAAGTAGCCTCGCCTCGTGCAGCACGACGAAAGCGAAGGCGACGAGACCATCTACGAAGTGGGCCAGTTCTATGAACTCTTGACCGCCCAACTCGAGATGGCTTTTGGACGCCGACACCCGCGTTGGGTTCGAGGCGAAGTGGCCAAGGTCTATGAAAAGACACATCTCTACGTGGACCTGGTTGACGCGGGCTCAGCGTCCAGCGACGCGAAGCGGCCCGTGCTCAACGCGCACTGTTGGGGCTCGCAGTGGAATCCGCTGAAGAAGAAGCTGGCGTCTGACGGCATCACGTTAAAGCCCGGCACCATTGTGAACTTGTTTGGATACGTAGACCTCTACGCCCCTCAAGGACGTATTGGTTTCACGGTCACCGCAATTGACGTGCAAGGTCTGTTGGGTGACGTCGCGCGCCGCCGTCAAGAGCTCATTGCCCGCCTCGATGCCGAGGGGTTGTTGAGTACGAACAAGAGTCGCCGTGTGCCGTCAGTGCCGCTGCGGGTGGGTCTGGTCGCGAGCCCGGGCACCGAAGGTTACAGCGACTTCACAGGGCAACTCTTGAACTCGGGATTCGGTTTTCACATCACGCTCGTGAAGACCGCCGTGCAGGGCGAAGCGGCGCCTGCTCAGATCGTGGGTGCCATTGAGACTCTCGACGATCACGGAGTGGACATCATCTGTCTTGTGCGTGGCGGTGGTTCCAAAGGCGACCTGGCTTGCTTTGATGACGAGCGCGTCGCGCGAGCCATTGCGGCGAGTACGACGCCAGTCTTCACTGGCATCGGGCATACCGGCGACGAGTCAGTTGCCGACCTGGTCGCCCACACCCGAGCGATCACACCCACCAAGTTGGGCGAGGAGATTGCGAGCCTCGTGGCGGAATGGAACGAACGAAACGTTCGTCTTCCAGCCCAGAAGGTCTTGAGCGCGGGCGAGGCCATGCTCGACGAGGCGACTGAGTACGTGGCCGAGCGTCGTCGCACCATGATCTTTGCGGTACGTGATCGAATACGGGCAGAACGACGACATTTGGGCGCCACCCGTCAACGTCTTGGGCTTCAGAGCGGATACATCATGGATTCGGCGACCCGACTCCTTCAGAGCAATCGTCAACTGCTGGGCGCATACGATCCGAAGAAGCGACTGGCCCAGGGGTGGGCCATCGTGACCGGGCGCAACGGTAACGTCGTGCGCGCACTCAGCGACGTTGAGCTCGGTGAGACGGTGCGCGTTGTCGTGAGCGACGGTACGTTTGAATCGGTAGTCATTGAAAAAGATGGGAAGACATCATGACAATAGGCAGTTGGAATGAGGCGGCCGATGAACTGAACGCCATTGTGGCGTCATTTGATCAGGGTGAGGTGTCAGTCGACGACCTGTTCGTGAAACTCGAACGCGCAACTGAGATCATTGAGTCGCTCGAGGCCCGTCTGGACGCGACCAAGGCCAAGGTCGAAGAGCTGGCGCCCAGGATTGCGCGCGTCGCCGACGAGCAATGAACGAGCGAGTCTATTTTCGCCAACTTCTCGCCGGACGCGATTTCGCGCTCGATGACCCATTGGCACGCCAAATGGTCAACTTTGTCTATGCCGTTGGCGATATCGAAACGGGGGAGGCCTTGTTGATCGACCCCGCGTACCGCCCTCGAGAGCTTGTGGAACTCGTTGAACTTGATGGGCTTCGTGTCGTAGGGGCTCTCGCCACGCATTACCACTTTGACCACGTGGGTGGCAGTTTCATGGGGCGAGAAGTCGACGGGCTTCGAGAACTTCTAGAGGTCGTTGACGTGCCAGTGCACGTCCAGCGCGAAGAGGTTCCGTGGATCGAGCGCTCGACTGGAGTCGGCGTCGACACACTGGTCGCTCATGATTCGAGTGACGTGGTGAACGTGGGCGCGATTGAAGTCACGCTGCTTCACACACCCGGTCACACACCGGGTAGCCAGTGTCTGTTGGTCGAAGGTCGAATGATCAGTGGAGACACCCTCTTTCTTGAGGGGTGTGGCCGCACGGACCTGCCAGGTTCGGACCCTGAGGAGATGTATCGCACGCTGACCGAGCGATTGAGTGCGGTGAGCAACGAAACGGTGCTCTATCCTGGACACAATTACTCCAGTGATCCCAGCGCGGTTCTGGGTGACGTACGCGCAACCAACTGTGTCCTCACTCCTAGGACTGCAGAAGAGTGGTTGGCGAAGTTCGCCTGATGCAAGTACTTCAACCCTCCGATCACGTCGTGGTTGTGGGAGCAGGACTCGCCGGATGGCGCTTCGTCGAAGCGGCACGTCGCGACGGATTCATCGGCGCAGTCACGCTGATCGGCGATGAACCGTACCTGCCCTATGACCGTCCGCCGCTCTCCAAGCAGATCCTTTCGGGCAAGTGGGGCGTCGAAAAGGCGTCGCTCGCGACCGAGCAATTAGTTGCAGAGTATGAAGTGACGCTCAAGCTCGGGGTAGCGGCGTCAGCCCTTGACGTCGCTGCGACCACGGTGCATCTCGATAGTGGCGAGGCGCTCAGCGCGACGCACGTTGTCGTGGCCACTGGCTCGAGGGCTCGCACACTCCAATTCAGCGCGGGTGCACAGGTGCACACGCTGCGTAATCGTGACGACGCTCAATCGCTTGAGTCAGCGCTCTCGAAGCTCCAACGTGGGGACCGAGTCGCCGTCATTGGTGGAGGATTCATTGGCGCCGAAGCCGCGACTTCTCTGCAGGCACGAGGACTCGTGCCCGTTGTGCTCGAAGCGGCCCCCCGGCCCCTCATGAACATCCTCGGAGAGGATGTCTCTTCGTGGCTGGAGGGTCTGAGCGGGCGGGTTGGTGTTGAGCTTCGAAATGACCAGAGGATCGCTGATGTCGTTGCCGTTGAAGACGGCCTGGTCGTTCTCATGGAGGATGGGGACTCATTGCCGGTGGGCGCCGTCCTCGCAGGTGTAGGGGCACTCGTCAATGATCAGTGGCTCGTGACATCGGGACTGACGGTGGACAATGGCGTGGTAGTGAGCGAGAATTTGATCGCCGCGGATCGCGTGGGGGCGATTGGTGACGTGGCTCGATTCATGTGGCAGAGTCCGCTCGGTGAAGAACTGGTTCGAATCGAGCACTGGCAGGTGGCGAATGATCACGCTGCTCATTTGGCGCGGTACTGGACCACCGGCCGCGCACCAGAGCCGAGATTGGTGCCGTACTTTTGGTCCGATCAATATGGTAAGAAGATCCAGCTACTTGGTCACCCGCGCCCCAGTGATGAGGTCGTCATGGTGGCGGGCGGTGTCGATGAAGAGAAGTGGCTCGCGCTCTATGCGCGCGAGGGGGTCGTCACCGGTATTGTCGCCCTGAGCCAGCCCCGCGCGCTCATGCTCTCGAAACGACTGCTCGACGAGACCACGTCGCTTGAAGTCGCCTTGGGCGAGCGACCCTGGATCAGTTAGAACTCGACGACACTGAGTTCTGGAATAGTCCTCTCGACTCTCGCGATCTGTTCACGCCACGCCGCGCGTAGGCCACCTCGATCGGCGTCTGAGAGTTGTGGCAGGAGAACTTTCTCGGGGGACCACAAATGTTCTACATCCTCGAGCGAGAGGTGACCAGCGCTCACGAGCGCCATCAGGCCCGCGCCGCGTGTTGTGGCTTCTCGCTGGGGCGACACGGTGACCGGGATGCCCGTGAAGTTGGTGAGGGACTGAACGAAGAACGTGTTCGCCGTCATGCCACCGTCAACACGAATCTCCTCAAACGCAGCACCAATCTCCTGCTGCGCGGCGTCAACAAGGTCCGCGCCACGATGAGCAATTCCCTCGAGCACCGCGCGTACCATGTGTGCCTTCGTGGTGCCGCGCGTGATGCCAAAGAAGCCTCCGCGTGCGCCAAAGTCCCACTGGGGGGTCCCGAGTCCCGAGAGTGCTGGGACGAACCATACGCCATTGGTGGACTCGACTGAAACCGCCAGTGACTCTGAATCTTTGGGATCCTTGATGAGACCCAGGTCATCGCGAAGCCATTCAATGCATGATCCGGCCGCGAGCACTATCCCTTCGATACCCCAGGTCAGCGTTCCACCTTGGCTGCGCGCGACAATTGGAAAGCAGCCCGAGGCGAACTTGGTCAGCGTGGTCGGCCCCTTCGATCCACTGACGCTGTCGAGCATGGCGCCGGTGCCAAAGGTGATCTTCGCGCCCTGGGTGACACAACACTGTCCAAAAAGCGAAGCTGGTTGGTCGCCGATGAGTGCGGTGATGCGTGGTGCACCGGGAAGCGCGCGCGCGACGCCGTGCTGACCCATAGTGCTGACCAGGGTAGGCATCATCTCGATGTCGAGACCGAGGACTTCGAGTGCACGCGCATCCCACGCATCGACGTCAACGTTGACCAGGCCGGTGACCCCTGCGTTTGAGTGGTCACTCACGTGTGCGTCGCCTCCAGTGAGATGCCACATCACCCACGTCTCAATCGTCGCAAAGCGAAGTTCCTTCGCCGGTCGACCCGATGCACGTACGAGCCATTGGGCTTTGGTCGCGGACTGATTGGGAGCCAGTCGCAGTCCTTCGCTCTGTAACACGAGACAGTCGATGACCGTGCGAAGGTCTTGCCAACCGAGTGCCGGGCCAACGGGCTCGCCCGTTACGGGGTCAAAGACAATTGTCGTGGCGCGTTGATTGGTGATGCCCACGAACTCGCACTGGCCACCGTCGGCGATGGTGCGTCGCGCCAACTCGAGCGTCAGTCGTGCAATCTCTCGCGCGTCGAGTTCCACCTCACCTGGGTTGGGCGTAGCAACACTCAGCGCGTGCTGGTGTGTGTGCGTTACGTTGCCTGATGTATCGACGATGCCGGTGCGCAGGATCGTTGTACCGATATCAATGGCCAAGGCCCTCACCACGGATCGCCGCCGATCCCAAGGACTCCAGGATTGAGGATGTTGAGTGGGTCAAGTTGAGCCTTCAGCGCGACGAGCAGCGGATAGGCGCTCGCGAGCGCGGCTGGTACGAAGCGAGCACGGTTTCTGCCAACGCCGTGGTGGTGACTCAGTGCGCCGCCGCTCGCCAGCACCACGGCCGTCGCCTCATCCCAGGTGCGCCGATAAAAGGCGGTGGGGTCGCCCGTTGGTCGCCCCGCGAACGTGAAGTAGAGACACGCGCCATCGCTGTATGCGTGTGATTGGTGCGCTGAGACGACGAGCATGTCCTCAAGGGACTCAAGTGCCCCGATGACGTGGCGGCGCATGGGTGCGAGTGCGGCCCACGAGCCGGCGACCTCGATCGTGTCGACGACAACACCGTGTTCCCAGAGCGAGGCGAGTGCACTGACGTCATTTCGATGACTCATCCATCTCTCGACGAGCGCCTCGTCGAGAGAAGTTGCCTGGAAACACTCCTCGAGCACGATCGTCATCGTTGCATCCACGAGCGAGGGGTCACCTTCGTCGAGCACTATCAGCACACATAGTCCCGCCTCGAAACTGCGTTCAGACTCGGCGTGATCATAGAGACGAAGCACCGCGGGTCGAGCATGGCGTTGCATGATTCGTCGACATGCATCGAGGCCCTCTTCAAAGGAGTCAAAGCCAAAGGCGGCACGCTGCTCGTGCGTGGGTTTGGGGTGAACTACGAGGGTCGCCTCGGTGATGATGCCGAGGGCACCCTCTGAACCTACGAAGAGTTGAAGAAGGTCGGGGCCGACCGCCTGTCGTGGAGCGCGACCCCCGAGTTGAATGACGTCACCATTGGCTAGCACCACGGTCAGCGCGCGCACGATGTCTTCGATCTTGCCGTATCGATTCGAGTACTGCCCCGCACCTCGGCAGGCGATCCATCCTCCAACAGTGGCTAGGTCGAACGACTGGGGATAATGACCGACGGTCCAACCGTGCGCGCCGACATACGACTCGAGCTCTGGTCCAAAGAGTCCCGCTTCAACGCGCACCGTTCCAGAGGTGGTGTCGAGAGTGATCACTCGATTGAGCCCGGTGAGATCAAGGGCGACGCCGCCCGTTGGGGCCACCGCGCCACCTTCTACGCCAGAACGCCCACCTTGGGCTGTGACGGCGACGCCCTGTTCACTCGCGAGTCTCAAGATCTTGCTGACCTCGTCAGTGGAACGTGGACGAACGACGACTCCCGGCCAGTGGGGAACGTGACCTTGATAGACGTCGCGGATACTGAGCGGCCACCAATCGCGCCCGTGTGACGCACGCTCTTCTGGCGAGACGTCGTAGCTGACACCAATGGCGTCAAGTGCGCCGAGCAGCGTGGTCGGTGCCGCGGCCGGTACTTCTCCGTCAAAGGTCGAACTCGGGTAGTGGTTCGGCATTTGGGGAAGCGTCACGGTCGCTCCACGGTGATGCCGGCGGCCGCGAACTCACTGGTCACGAGCGCGCCATAACTGTGAATTTGTGCTTCGATCTCGACGTCGTCCCACCCAAGCTCTTGGGCCACGAGTCGAGCTATCTTCGGTGCCGCGGCGAGCGTGGCGCGGGCGTCTTGAAGGTGTGCGCGCGTGCGGCGAGTGAGCAAATCGACAAGTGAAGTGGCCATTTCGTGTCGCGCGCTGTAGACGAATTCGGCACCGATGAAAGGTAGACCCTCTATGACGAGCTCACTCAACTCTGGCTCGTCGTGTGCCAGGTGGAGCACGGTCTGAGCGTCTGAGCCGAAACGTTGATAGAGATGAGTCTCGAATTCGTCACGGGGGCGCCACGGACCTGCTCCGTGAAGGCGAAGCCCCTTGGTCTTCGACGCGGTGAGCTTTGCGAAGTAGGGCTTCAAGGCATCAACGCCGTCCTCTGCCATTTGGCGATAGGTGGTCCATTTTCCTCCGGTCACGTGTATCACCCCGTCGTGGGCGTTGGTGACCCGGTGGCGTCGCGAAAGGTCAGCGGTGCGTTCGCTGATCTTCTCTGTGCTCTTTGGAGCGAGGAGCGGGCGCAGGCCCGCCCAGAGGCCCGTGACGTCCTCTGCAGTGAGATCCGACGAAGTCCAGGCGTTGACTGCATTGAGCAGGTACGCCACGTCATCGGGTGAGCACTCTGGCTGGTCCAAGCTCCCGTCATATGACGTGTCAGTGGTGCCGATGAAGGTGTAGGGCGCCTCTTCGAATGGGACGATGAAGATACTCCGGCGATCATTCGGTACGGTCAATACAGCCGCTATGTCGGCGGGCAAACGATGTCGCGGGACCGTGATATGAACGCCCTTGGCCGGTGTGATCTGATTCGACGGGGTGCGTTCGCTCATGTTGAAGACACTGTCGGCCCAGACGCCCGATGCGTTGACGACCGTCTTGGTGCGAAGCGTGAGGTCCGCGCCGGTCATCGTGTCGTGACACAAGACCTCGCTGACGCGACCGTTGTCGCGATGCGAAAAGCCAACGACTTTCACGTAGTTCGCGACGTCAGCTCCGAAGTCGAGTGCCGCACTTCGAGCAAGTGTCAGCGCGACGCGTGCGTCGTCACCTCGAGCGTCCATATAGATGAAGCCCGCAACCAAACGCTCGGTGTGAAGCGTGGGCAAATGTGCGAGCGCCTCGTCGCGAGTGATCTTCTTGTAACGCGCCCCGATGCGCCAACCTCCGGTCAGGTCATAGAGACGTAGGGCGGTCGCGTATCCCTTGGCTAAGGCCTTGGAGACCGTGCCGTCGCGGCCAAAGAGGGGGATGAGAAATGGGAGTGGGCGCACGAGAAACGGCGCGTTCTCGAGAAGGCGCTGACGTTCACGCAAGTTCTCATAGACGAGGCGGAATTCCTTTTGCTGTAGATATCGCAGCCCCCCGTGAACCATTTTCGAGGATTTCGAACTCGTCCCTGATGCAATATCACCCGCGTCGAGCAGCGCTACGCGTAGCCCTCTCGATGCTGCGTCGAGAGCGACGCCTGCCCCAGTCATGCCTGCTCCTACGACGACGACGTCATATTCAATCGTTGAAAAATTGTCCAGGGACTGAGCTCGCTGGAAATGGGTCATCCGCCTATGTTGGCACACGGACAGGGCTAACTTGAGAGGTATGGATTTCGAACTCACTGAAGAACTAGAAGGGCTGCGCGAGAGCGTGCGCCGTCTCGCCCAGGACAAGATCAAGCCACGAGCGCGAGAGATCGATACGACGAGCGAATACCCCCAGGACATCTTCGATGAGTTCAAGAGAGCCGATCTTCTCGGTCTTTGTATTCCTGAAGAGTATGGAGGCTCGGGTGCGGGGATCATGGGCCTGGCGCTCGCGATTGAAGAGGTCACCAAGTACTCCAACGTGCTTGGGCTTATGTTGTTGCTCACTCGTCTGCCGACGGGGCCGATCATGATCGCAGGCACCGAAGATCAAAAGCAGCGCTACCTGCCCGGTATCGCTCATGGCACACATCGCGCGTCGTTCTGTCTCTCGGAGCCGGGAGCGGGTTCCGATGTAGCGGGAATGCAGACTCGAGCGGTCGAGGACCCTTCAGTCGAGGGTGGCTACATCATCAATGGCACGAAGTGCTGGATCAGCGGCGGCATGCAGGCAGACTGGTTCATTGTGTTTGCCAAGACCGGCGACCCTTCGTCACGCCTGCACTCGAATATTCGTGGCTTCATCGTCGACGCCACGACTCCGGGCGTGTCTCGACCTCGGGTGGACAAGAAGATGGGTGTGAAGGGAATCGACACCGCTGATATCCAGTTTGATGATGTCCACGTGGCGCCAAACAACGTGATCGACGGGAGTTTCAGTCTTATTATGCAGTCGCTCAATGCGATGCGACCCATTGTCGCCGCGCGTGGTATTGGCCTGGCAGAGGGTGCACTGATGTACGCAACCGAGTACGTGAAGGCGCGTCCGGCGTTTGCCAAGACCATCAGTGAGTTCCAGGGCATCCAGTGGGAGATCGCCAAGTGTGCGACCGAGATTGAAGCGGCGCGACTCTTGACGTATCGAGCCGCATGGCTGGCCGATCAAGGCAAGTTCTCGAAGGAATACGTGCCGATGCTCTCGATGTGCAAGTACTACGCGTCCGAAGTAGCGGTCAAGGCGTCCGGCCTGGCCCTTCAGATGCTCGGGGCGGCTGGGTACATGGAAGACCACCTCACTGAGCTGTACTACCGCGACGCGCGCCAGCTGACCATTGTTGAAGGAACGAGCCAGGTCCAGTTGGGGCTCATTGCCAAGGGCGTCCTCGGTCACGACCTCTGGTGGGACTGAGTAGACGGGTCGACCCACATACACTTGCAACGTGAGCGGGCCACTCGAAGGACTGAAGGTCGTTGAATTAGCGGGAGTCGGACCGGGTCCTTACGCCTGCATGCTGCTGGCCGACCTGGGCGCTGACGTGATTCGTCTTGAGCGCGGTGATCCTGCTGCTTCACCTGAGACATCCTGGGATCTACTCAATAGGTCGCGGCCGTCGGTCGCTGTCGACTTAAAGAATGACGCGGGCCGTGAACTGGTGCTCGAATTGTGTGAAGGTGCTGACGCGCTCGTTGAAGGGTTTCGTCCGGGGGTGACTGAGCGATTGGGACTCGGCCCCGAGGATGTGCGGCGGAGGAATCCTCGTTTGGTCTACGCCCGGATGACCGGTTACGGACAAGAGGGGAGACTCGCCCAACGCGCCGGTCACGACATCAACTACATCGCGATTTCTGGGGCATTGTGGCCCGTTGGCCGCGCCGGAGAACGACCAGTGCCCCCACTCAACCTTGTGGGTGATTTTGGCGGAGGCGCACTCTTTTTAGTGATGGGACTACTCGCTGGGGTCATCAACGCACGTGCGAGCGGCGCCGGCCAGGTCGTTGACGCTTCGATGGTGGACGGGTCTGCATCTCTTCTCACCATGACACACTCGTTCCTCAACGCGGGCTTCTGGCGCGAGGAACGGGGCACGAATATTCTCGACAGCGGTGCACATTTCTATGAGGTGTACGAGACAAAGGATCGACGCTACGTTGCTGTTGGAGCAATCGAGCGCAAGTTCTACGAAGAACTTCTTCGCGTTCTCGGCATCGACCACGAGGCGTTGCCCGAGCAGATGGACCGGACACGCTGGCCTGAGATGAAAGAGCGGTTGGCGGCGGTCTTTGCAACGAAGACCCGCGATGAATGGACCGTACTCTTCGAAGGTGTCGATGCCTGTGTTACGCCGGTCCTCTCGCCTCGCGAAGCAGCAGTACACCCGTACAACACCGAGCGTGATGTCTTTGAACCGGGGGAGGTGATTCAGCCCCGGCCGGCACCGCGCTTTTCAAGGACTCCAACGGTCGTCGGGGTCGCCCCTCATACAGCTGGTTCGGGGACTCGAGAAGGGCTTGAGAGATGGGGCATTGACAAGTCCCGCCAGGAGGAACTCTCAGCCCAAGGCGCCTTCGGATCGAATTAGATATTGACCACGGGGCACGTGAGCGTGCGCGTGATCCCAGGAACGCGCTGGATTGCTCCAACGATGAACTTGCCCAAGTCGTCGACGCTCTCGGCACTGCAGCGCACGATGACGTCATAAGGGCCCGTGACCTCGAAAGCTTCGATCACACCGGGCACGGCACGAGTGGCCAGCACCACCGATTCACTTGAGCCAATTTCTGACTGAATCAAAATGTACGCCTGGACCGACATGTGGAACCTTTCGTTTCAATTCCCTCTATATTGCCCGGTTTTGCAGAACATCGCTAATCGTCTCGAAACCTCTTGCCGATGTGCCAGGCAAAGCAGTAGTCGCAACGATACGCATTGAGGTCGACACCGTTGAGCGTCCAGGCGAGTTGTGCGGCACTCTTGGCCTCTTTTTCGGTGCGATAGGAGTTCTTGGGCGTCCCATCGCTTGAGAAATGTGACGCAACCCGTCCGAGCGGCCTCGATTGGGCTGGAGGACGTTTGCGGCGTTTCATTGCATCTTGAGACTAGTCAGATAGCTAAGGTCTAAGCC
The DNA here is from genome assembly GCA_027355725.1 of Acidimicrobiaceae bacterium. GTDB lineage: Bacteria > Actinomycetota > Acidimicrobiia > Acidimicrobiales > RAAP-2 > RAAP-2. The sequence goes on along the minus strand of DAIEHI010000101.1, from coordinate 16,339 downwards.
GTGAGTATTCAAGCTGACACCGAAATTCTGGTCACCTCGGTCACCAAAATCGACGAAGGAGACCATGAACGATTCACCCACATTGTCCTCGAGGGGTACACCCCGAAGAACGGTGAATTCGTGCCATTGGAGAACTCGGTGGTCGAAGGAATGATCAACCAGAGTCCGGTCAAGGCCTTGTGCGGAAAGATATGGGTACCCGGTAGAGATCCACACAAGTACCCGATCTGTCCGACCTGCAAGGAAGTCGCACTGTCAATGGGCTGGAAGTTGCCTTCGGGGTAATGACCAGTGCCATCAGACAGTTTCAATAGAGTCGTGTAGATCATGGCGCGCGCACTCTTTATCCGTCACCATCTTGAGGACAGTCCGGGTCTCATGGGCGAGGCCTTCGCTGCGCGGGGCTTCATTGTCGATGTCGCCATGATGGATCGCGAGAGTGCGACGCCAGAGCTGGAGCGTTACGACGTTCTGGTCATTCTGGGCTCGAAGAGCGCTGTCTATGACAGTGTTGAAGAAGCGGCATGGTTCGGACGTGAGTTGGGGCTCATAGGCGACGCGGTGCAACGCGATGTTCCAATATTGGGCATTTGTTTCGGCGCGCAGGCACTCTGCCGGTTCTTTGGAGGGGTGGTCGAACCTTCGCCGGAGCCTGAACTCGGTTGGTACGAGCTTGAGGCCCATAACAACTCGGGCATTGCCCGTGGACCTTGGTTTGAGTACCACTTTGACCGATGTCACCTCCCTGATGAGGCCCAACTCTGGGCCAGTTCTCCTCGAGCCGTCCAGGCGTTCGCCATTGGCCGCAACGTTGGCGTCCAGTTTCATCCCGAGATCGATGACGTCCAATTGGCACAGTGGTTCGACGCTGCAGAGGGTGAGGTCCGGGCATTTGGAGCCGACCCCGAGCAACTGCTCGCCCAAACCGCACGTGAGACGCCGGCCGCGCGCGTGCGAGCAGTGGAACTGGTCGATGTCTTCTTCGCTCACGCTCAACTGGCCTAGTCGTCAGTAGGCTGCAGTGGTGAATACCGAGTCCAGTGCCGCATCAGAAGCCGTAGTTCGCGTTGAGCGTCCCGCCACCGGAGGCGGTGTCGGCAGACTCGAAGATGGTCGCGTGGTGTTCGTGCGTCACAGCCTCCCTGGTGAATTGGTGCGCGTTGCGATCACCGAGACCACCGCCAAGTTCTCACGTGGCGATGCCATTGCGGTCCTAGAAGCCAGTCCCGAGCGGGTGGAGGCGCCCTGTCGTTACGCGCACGCGGGCGCGTGCGGTGGATGCGATCTTCAACACGCTTCTCCATCCGCGCAATCGTCGTGGAAGTTGGCGCTCGTACGTGAACACTTGCTGCGAATTGCTGGCATCGACATGGATGTGCAGATCACGTCAGTCCCTGTGGTTGCGCAGGGATCTCGAACCCGACTTCGTTGTGCCGTCAACGAGGAGGGCCAACTTTGTCTTCGAGGGTCGAGGTCCCACAGGCTCGTTGCGATTGAGTCCTGTTGGATTGCTGACAATGCATTCGCGCCGGCATTTCAAACGACGTGGGACGGCGCTGAAGAAGTGGAACTTCGAGCGATTGGCGACGGTGAACCGTTTGCGGTCGTGCGTCGAGAGACCCACCGAGGCTCAATGGTCGAGCTCTGCTCACTGCGCGGAGAACCGCTCGAACCGTCAACCCAGTCGCGAGTCTCGGTCGCCGGACACTATTTCAGGGTGTCGCCACGTTCCTTTTGGCAGTCGCACATCGCTGCACCCGAGGTCTTGCTCGACACAGTGCTCTCGTTCGCCCAAGCGCTTGATGGCGATCACGTGGTCGACCTTTTCAGCGGTGTTGGTCTCTTCGCTATCCCACTGGCCAAAGCAGTGGGTCCACGAGGTCGGGTGACTGCGGTGGAGTCGTCGCCCTACGCGGTGCGTGATGCCCGACAGAACGGTGATGGCCTGCGACAGATGAAGGTTCGCGAGTGGTCAGTGAGTCCGCGAGCCATCAACGATGCAGTTGGCGAAGGCGACATTGTGGTGCTCGACCCACCACGCAGCGGCTTGGCCAAGGGGGTGGCTGAGGCGCTCATTCGACGCTCCCCGCGACGGTTGGTCTATGTCTCGTGTGATCCAGCGACCTTCGCTCGCGACCTCAAAACTCTGCAGTCGGGTGGATTTTCCCTGACCCAATTGAAGGTGTTTGACCTGTTTCCGATGACCGAGCACGTGGAACTCGTCGGGCTCCTTGACATCGGGGTCTAGAAGGTACAGAGTTCTACTGAGGGCGGAATACCTCAGCCCTCATATAGGGGGTTGACTATGTCGATCAAGTTGGATCACCACCACCGCATAACCGCCCAGAAGGTATTCGGGCACCCGCTGAATCACAATATTCAATGGCACGACGTGTGTTCGCTGCTCGCTCGATTCGGCGAGGTTCACGAAACACACCGAGGTAATTGGGCTGTGACAGTGGAAGGTGACACAGTCTCCTTTGGCTCGACTCGTACGCGAGACCTCACTGAGGATCAGGTGATCAAGGTGAGGAACTTCTTGCGTTCGATCGGATTCACCCCTGAGATCGTGAAAGCCGCATAGTTCGAAAGCCGCTACCGTGTGAGCCGTGTCGGGCGCACTCTTCGTACTACTTCCACCTTCAGAGGCAAAAGCAGACGGTGGGGTTAGACCCACGAGCGCCGGGGCGTTCGATGAGCAACTCGGTGACGCCCGTCGTCAGGTAGTGAGCGCGCTTCGCACATTGCTTCAGGGCGCCGACGATGCTGCGCTTGAAGCGACGCTGGGCGTAAGGGGAGCGTTACTCGAACGTGCGCTTCTCTCCTCGAGGAACATTGTTGAGGGCACCTTTGACGTCTTGCCTGCGTGGCGTCGATACACCGGTGTTGTCTGGTCGCATCTCGATCCCGCAACGCTCTCGACATCCATGCGCAGTCGACTCCTGATTCCCTCTGGGCTCTATGGGATCACGAGCGGAAGTGACCCGGTTCCTGACTATCGGCTCAAGATGAGCGCGTCGCTTTCGCCACTGGGCACACTTGTTGCACACTGGAGGCCTGTGCTCGCGCCGGTCCTGATTGATCACGTCAGTGGCGCCACCGTTGTCGACCTGCTGCCCCATGAACACGCCCGCGCGATTGACGTCGATCAATTAAGTGCTTCGTGCGAGGTTCATCGGGTCAGCTTTGTTCGACACGACGGCGCTCGCGCGGTTGGACACGAGGCGAAAGCCGTAAAGGGGGAGGTGGCTCGCGCTGTCCTCTGTGAAGGTTGGTCGAGCCTTGAGAAATTTCGTTGGAATGGTTGGAAAGCGCGTCGCCATCATGGAGAACTGCGAATCGTCGCACCACGTTCGTGACCTTTGGCGATGAGGGGTCTGGGTTTCGGGTCAACCGTCACGGCAATCTCCATCGTGGCGTGATTCGTGCTGTGTCGATTGGCGAGGTGGCCCAAGATTGGATGGCTCCTCGAATGAGGTGTAGGAAGGTAGCAGGAAGCACTTCGATGCGTATGTGGGTCGGTGAATTCTCGCCATTCACGTTCGAGAGGAGTTCGTCATGGCACAAGAGTTGGTTGGCGCAGGACTTGAAGAACTAAATCGCCATATCGAGCGTTGGCGAGAAGTCGGCATCATCAGCGAAGGCCAACGTGACCGAATTCTTCAGTTCGAGACCGCGAAAGATGCCACTCTCACCACAGACGCTGGCCGCGTCACGTCATCACGCCGACTCTCCTTAGCTGCAGAACTTGTCTCGTATCTGGGCCTGTTATTGGTGCTCGCGAGTGGTGCAATCCTGGTGAGTCGAGTTTGGCACGGACTTGAACTATGGGGTCGACTCAGCGTGGGTGTGCTCGTGGCCGTCGTCGGCTTTGTCGGAGCCCGCGCGGTGCTGCGCTTCGACGAAGAAGGGGCGATCCGACTCGGATGGCTCTTCTGGTTACTCGGCACAGGTGGGCTCGCCATGACGAGTGCGGTCGCAATCGATCGCGTCGGTGGTCAGCGAGCGAGCTGGACCATGTCGGTGACCGGCTTGGTAATTGTCATCGTGAGCGTGGGCCTCTGGCGCAATCTCGAACGACCCCTCCAGTTCCTCAGTGCCGTCGTCGGTGTTGTCGTGATGGTGGCGGGCGTGGTGCAATTCGCGCATCGCGAGCCGAGCACGCTCGCGATTGGACTCTTTGCGTGGACCACGGGGGTTGTCGTGGGAGCGTTGGCCCTCAAGTACCTGAGACCGGCACTCGTTGCGATGCTCGTCGGTCAAGGTGCAGCGTTCATGGGTTCGATGGCGATGATTGCCTCTGAGGGCCGCATCGCTGGGTTCGTATGCGGGTTGTCGGTAGCGATTGCTGGAGTGAGCGTCGGTCTAAAGAAGCAGGAGGCGCCTGTTGTAAGCCTCGGCGTCATCAGTTTCTTCGTCTTGGTGCTTCGGGTCCTCTCGTACTATCTGCGGGGTCCAGGCGCGATGCTCGCGGCGTTCGCTCTTGGTGTGGTGCTCGTTGCCGTGGTGATCTGGCGCGCAACGGTGTCACGAGCGCGGGTCGGGGGCGATCTTGACCGGATGCATCCACACCGTCGTGTGCGCCATCATTGATGAAATCGATTCGTGATGCCATTGAAATTGAATGACGTCGGATCATCCCTCATCGGCAATTCGCCAGTGACTTGTGATTCCCTTTTGAGGTCGTCTCACGCTTCGGTTTGATGGTCAGGCTCTGACTGGGCAGGACCGGCGCGTCAGTAGCGGGCTGTGATATCTCAACTACAAAAAGGACCCGCACCGATGGTGCGGGTCCTTTCAACGTGGTGGAGGTGCCGATACCCCAGGCGAAACCGCGACTGGTGCGCCTCGCGAGCTTTCGGGTGGGTGTTCGCCCTGGTCGGACGGAGCGTTGCGTGCGCACCGAGATCCTGGCGGTGCTGGATGAGCTCGTTGGAGCTGACGGAATCCTCACTCAGCGTGCCGTCGTGGCCCGTCTCAATCCCTTAGGTGACGAACGCCGCACGTGGGCGATCGGACGGGCGATGTGGCGGATGGCACATCATGGTCGAATAGGAGATCCGATATTGGAGCCGTTGGGGCGGGGAATCTACCTGTTTCGTGGTAGTTGTGATGCCTCCGCGCGGCCTGCGGCGACCTCGTAGCGGCTCTGACTGTCGAGTGACCGACTCCGCTGAGCTGAACGTTCTTACTTGCCCGACTCCGGCCGGTCTCTCATGGCCTCAAAGATGATCGCGATAAGGGCGCCAACGAACAGCGCGATTGCTCCAAACTCCAGACCGTTGTTCCGAGTCCGGACCGCGACGTACTCGCCACCAAGAGCGATAACTGTGGCAACGATAAACACGAAGAGACGCACGATTTGGCGGTGGTCGTATCTCACGTATTCGGCTCCCTATTGACGGGGGATTCATATACGGACAGTAGACGATGTGAGTACTCCTGTGCCCTACGTGCGACCTCGTATCCTTATTACTGCCGTCATCTCTGGGCTCTTGGCCCTCACCGCGATGACCGTCTACGCAGTATCGAGAATCGCGATGACGCAACCCGAGGCAATATGGCTCATCATTTTCGCGGTCGTCGGCGGGGGAATGTATCTCGCGCTCGAATGCCGTAATAGCTTGGCGGCGAAGCGCAGTGAGGGACCGTCGGTCTGACCGTACCGCTACTGGCTCTGGGATCTGTGTTCCGTTCTAGGCAGCGCCGAAGTGCGAACAGTGACTACCTTCTGGGTGGGTGTTCGCCCTGGCCGAAGAGATCGGTGCGTGCGAACTGAGATCCTGGCGGTGCTCGACGAGTTCGTCAGCGAGGATGGGATCCTCACTCAGCGCGACATCGTGACTCGGCTCAACCCCGCTGGCGACGAGCGCCGGCGGTGGGCGATCGGACGGGCGCTGTGGCGAATGGCACACTGTGGCCGTGTAGGGGATCCGGTGCTGGAGGTGATGGGGCGGGGGAAGCATCTCCTACGGCGCTAAACGCTGAGCGGCATCCACCCTACGTTTGAACTTCAGACGATGGTTGTGTTGATGTGGTCTGCGAGAATCTCGAGGTGCTCGAGGATTTCTGAGAAAGGTGGAGGGTCCTCGTAGAACATCTTGGCAGAGACCATCTCTGCGTAATCGTCTTGCAGATGCTTGACGACAGCTTCGTCGGTCGGGACGAGTCGGAGTTTCCCTGATACACAGTGGTCGTAGTTTGCATGCCCTGACCGATAGAAGACCTTCTTAACCTTGACAACATCTCGGAGCAGCGGGTAATCCGCCAATGCGCGCTGCCCGATGTCAGTTCGTGCCAGTCGATCGAGGTCGTACCAGTGACGAGAGAGCCGCTCCGCACCCGATCGGAATTCACCGCGGTTGAGTTCGGTGTGAATCAACGTGGCCTTCTCCCAGAAGGTTCTCTCAGCAGCTAGCACTGTTACCGTGGCGGAAGGGACGACGATTGTTGGGAGTTCGGCAAGGTAGGGAGCAATGGTGTGGCGATCACTTGGTTCAATGGAGTTACGGCCGCCAAATTCGAGTTTCACGACTTCTTTGACGTATTCATCGTTGTCCCTGAGGGCACTTGGGTAGTTGATCCAAACGTTCTCGTCGTCGGCTCTAACGGCCTCGGACTCGAAACCAAACTCGGAAGCTAGGCGGGCTATGAAATATGGTGCAATCTTCTCTGTGATGTGTACAGCCACTAGTTCTCGCAAGTGCTTACTGAGGTGATCCTGCTGTTTGCGACTCGTGGATTCTGCGAATGGGTCGACGGAATCGTCCAGTTGGCGGTAGTCGAGCGTAATGTCGACATCCTCAGAGAACCTGTCGATGGCGTTGTAGACCTTGGACAATGACGTTCCACCCTTGAAGGCCATGGATAAAGCGCCAGGCATCGTAAAGAGTGCATCCAGCACCCAACAAACCCATACATCCTTCTCGAGGATCTGGGCGGACCGCCCGGAGTTCGCGGCGTGGGCGAGGAGAATGTCGGACCGATCCTCGAGGCTTAGGGCGAGGAACTGGCTAGACAAGAGCCGCCTCGTGGCCGGGGGCGAATGGCCGAATGAGCTCGCCCAACCAAGCCGGCATGCGACGTCGCTCTGATGCAAGACGAGCAAACTCCTCTGGGGGCAGCTTCTGCTTGACGGCCTCGATCGTTGTAGCGGTCACTTCGCTCTTGCCCAGGTACCGGAGTGCGGCGTACGCCCGACCAGCGCGGGTACCAGCAAAGAGCAGTCGACTGGGGGCGGCGTGGCGTAACTCAATTTTCACTTCCCCGATTTCTATCGTCCGACTACGTCCGGATGTCGTGTACACGGGGTGAGCAGGCACTTGCGTCGTCAATCCAAATTGGCGTGCGGCCTCGGCTCCATGGATTTCTACCACGCACTGCGATGCAGCGGCCCACGCCCGAACAATACTCTCCGCACTCGGGGGCACGCGACCTACAAGTGGATTCACCTTAGGCCGGACGTAGATGCCGCGAGTCACGTTGGCGACTATCCCCTCGTGGGCAAGGCGAGCTAGCGCGTGGTCGACGGCTCCCCTTGAGCCAAGCTCACGCAGTTCAACCAGCGCGAATGGCTCGCCAATTGGACGAGCCATAACGTATTCGCGAATTCGCTTAGCCGTTGAGGTCGTGGTGGTGGTGGTCATGGGAGATACTGTATCAGGTTTTCTCCCAAAAGCACGCAATCGCTAAATCTCACTGCGGGCAGCCGATGTCACAGTCAGGGGTAAATAATACCTGATCAGAGGCCATTTGTGGAGGTGCCGATACCCCAGGCGAAACCGCGACTGGTACGCCTGGCTGGCTTCCGAGTAGGTGTTCGCCCTGGTCGGACCGAACGTTGCGTGCGCACGGAGATCCTGGCGGTCCTCGGCGAACTCGTTGGTACCGACGAAATCCTGACCCAGCGTGCCGTCGAGGCCCGGCTCAACCCCGCGGGAGACGAACGCCGCACGTGGGCGATCGGACGGTCGCTGTGGCGGATGGCGCACCGGAGGCGGGAAGGAGACCCGGTGCTGGAGGTGGTGGGGCGGGGTCGGTACCGCGCCAACCAGAACCTTGGCTAGGCCACATCTTGGTTGCTGCGGGCAGTCACAGCGGCGTGCTGGACTGTTGTCAGCATGCTTAGAAATCTGGATCTTCCGCCAATTCTGACCAGTGATACAAACGACCTTGTCAGAGAACTGCTGATTCCTGGTCTTCAACACTCCACCGAGTACGTCCGTGCCGTCGGCTACTTCCGCACGAGTGCGTTTGCTGTTGCCGCGCAGGGTCTTTCGGCTTTCATCAACGGTGGAGGGTCCATGCGGCTACTGCTTGGCTCAGCGCTCGCAGACTGTGATCGACAGACTGGGCTCCCCTCTGATGCCCTCCTCCACGAGATCCGTGACGGGTTGTTGACGGCGGAACGCGTTGTGAAAGACCACGTGGCATTGCTCGGTGCCCTCTTGCAGGAGGGTCGCTTGGAGATCCGTATCGCAGTGGGGGCGGTGGGGATGTTCCACGCCAAGATTGGAAGGTTCGCTGGTGACAACGGGGACTCTCTCATCTTTCACGGTTCGGCGAATGAGACCGCCAGCGGATGGCGAGGCAACTTGGAGCAGGTGTCAATTCACCGGAGCTGGTATCCCGCCGAACGTGCTCATCACGAGGCACTCTCCCGTTCAATTGATGGCTGGTGGTCGGGGCGGACAGCCGAATTCCGCGTGGTGCCCCTGCCGGAGATTTTGTCGGAAACGCTTATCGACGTGTCGCGACACAATCCACCCCTTGCCGGGAAGGCGCCGGCGGCACTTGTCAGTGAGCCGATGAATCCCGTGTTATGTCTCGCTGAGCTGCTCAAGGTAATGCCAGAGGAGGAGGCGCTACAGCGAGCGCGGTTCGAACCTCACTTTGAGGGATCGAGAATCCACGCACACTTGAGCATGAGCCAAGTACTTGAGCTCGCGTGGCGTCACAGTGAGGCGATGGCCTGACTCAGTAGCGCCTCCGCCACCGCTCGCGAAAGATGTTCGTGGTGGGTTTGGTTCTGGTAGTTCCTGAGGCACTGGTAGCAGGAACCGTCGGGTGAGCACACACAGCCCCGGGCCACATCGAGGGCACTTCGCAGGAGTTCGGGGACCTGCGAAGTGATCCTGCGCGTATACCCCGCGCCACCCGTCGCAGTGTCGAAGAGCATGAGACGAGGTTCGCGACCCCCAGTGATATCGGAATCGATATCGTCGGCGCTCACCTTGAGGAGGCGCGACGCACCAACCGCGAGCGCAGCGGATACCGATCGCCACGGCCCGTCACATTCGGCGTCTCCGCAGACACATACAGGGGAAGTGAGAGCGAGTCGGACCTCGAGGATCTCTGTCTTATGCTCGTGACCCATCCTGAGTGCGTACAGCGTCCTGTCGCAAGTGTTCTCATCGGGGTTCTGACTACGGAGATTCGGGTGCCCGTTGCTCCTTGCTCTACTCGTATTTTGAGTGTCGACGTACCCACACGTGAGGCATAGGGGCTGCTGAGACGTGGTGAGTGTGAGTCTCTTCGCTTCGCCGCCGCCGCGATAACTGACCAGTGGGGATAGCATCACCAAGGCAGCTGACGCCTCGTCTGACGTGCTTGCTTCATACGACAGGTACGTCCTCGTCTTCACTCGATTGACCGGACGGCGCGATCCTCCAACCTCTTTTACGATCTCCCCTACGAACCCATATCGGGGTTCAACGAAAGTCCGACTCATGGCTGGACCTCCGCAAGAGCCGCAATGCTCCGGCAGGCGTGGTGCATCTGCAACGTCCGGCTTTAGTCGGTGGACGAACCAGTCACACTCGTCGCAGGTGACGTACTCGTAGGTGAGGAGGTTGTATCCGGCCAGGGTCTTGAGTCCTACAGATCGGATGATCTTTCCAGCCGCCATCACCTCATTTCCGGGCGCATACTCCCGGAGTGCTAGTCGCAGGTCCCGGGTGAGATTGAGCTTCTCGACGTCAATTCCTTCGGTGCGAGAATTGAAGATGGGGTAGAGAGCCACGACGTCGACGGGGAATCCGTACTTCGGCAATACGCGGTTGTTCGCCAACTCGCCGATAGCATCTCGCTTCTGAAGCGTGTCCTCGGTTCCGAAAAGGACTGTTCGCAGACTGTTAAGGCGGCGCTGTCGCCCCGGATCCGAGCTGGCGTCGCTAATGCGCTGGTCTACCTCGGCGCGGCGCTCGCGCACGATCTCAATGTTCTCCGTGTAGATCTGATCAGCGATGGTCAGAGGGCCTGGGCCACTATCGTCATCAAGTGGCGCGATTAGGTCGTGAATCCACTGGTGCGACGTGGAGATGCCGAGCGCCGTCTCGACATCCTTCGGAAAACCGATGTCTGCTGAGGGTACAGCGTCGCGGCCGGGTCCCCGTAACCACGTCGCAAAGCTATCGGCGGGAGACGGCAAACCCGGCTCTTCGGCTGGGGGTTCGAAGAAGTATCCGCACGAGAGACCTGAAGGCAGGTCGGGAGAAGTCTCGGTGAGGAATGTGGAGAGGGCCGTTGCGTAGAGGTGTCGGCGAGCCAAGTCCACGTTGTTGATGTCAATGGTTGGGACTGGGACCACCCCCGCGACGAGTCGCTCGGGCTGGGCTGCGTAGTACGTGTCGTGGCTACGGGTTCGAGCGAGGGTGACTGCTAGCGACGTGTCGCCGGCACGGCGGCCTGCACGCCCGGCTCGCTGGATGTAGTTCGCCGGGGTCGGTGGAACGTTCCGACAGAACACTGCCTGTACGGCCCCGACGTCAACACCCATTTCGAAAGTCGTTGAGCCAGAAAGCACGTTCACGGTGCCGCTAATGAACTCCTCCTGTACTTTCTGTGCCTCGTCGCTGGACCACTGTGCTGTGTGTTCCTTCACCTCCATTGGCTGGACGAGCTGCGGTGAGCGGTAGATGTTGCTCCAATAGTCCTCAGGCTGCTGAGCGGGTAACGGGGTCCCTAAGCAGGAGGGAGTTGGGCAGACCGACCCACCGAGCCACGTCCAACGTCGACAGGTCGAGCAGAAGAATCGACCTTCGCTAGGACTGTCGTAGGACCATGACGCCAAGGGAATGTTGAATCTTCCATCGCGACCGGTCAGCACCTGGGCATCAAGTAGTGCCGTCCACACCGACCTCAAGATTTCGACTTCGCCGACTCCGCCGGCGACTCCGCTCCTATCGAGTGCCTTACGAACGAGGCGGGTGCGCCGGTTCTTCGCGACCGCGTTCGCGCTCAGCCAGCGGTGGTACGGAAGGTTGGCGCGAATGGCTCCCTCCAAGACGTAGAAGTGCTCCACCACGAGAGGGCTGAACACGGGATCGCTAGCGTCGACAGTGCCACCGAGTCCAACAGCCCCGTCAAGGCGCATCGTGTCGATAAGCATCCTCACCAAGGTCTCGGGTTCTTTGATTCCAAAGTCTCGTAGCACGGCGGTTGGTCCCGCGAGCGACTCGCTGGAGAGGCTGCAGCGCAAGAGACCAACGCCTTCGAGTGACTGCCTCGTGTCGCGTGGCATCAGTTCAGCGCGTAGCCAGGTTCGCGCTGTCTGTGTGGCCGTGTTGCCTCGCGCTATCCCGCGATCACTCAGGACGCCCGCGATCGCACTGACTACAATCTCGCTCTCCCAGGGGGCGACCATTTGTGGATCATCGGTAAGGATGTCAAGCGCTTCCCGAATGATGCCGCGCCGTAGGAGCTTCTCGTTCTCTACCTTGAGAAAGGGCGCGAAGTATGCGGCGTCCTGACGGCTGTCCGAGAAGGTCAGCAACTTCCGCCCGCCGCCCGGCGACGTGTCGTCTGCGTCACGCGGAAGGGTTGCATAAAGACTGGACGCGAGTACCGCACTGAGCGCGTCGACACCCGCCACGGCTCTTGCAATTGGGCCGAACCCCGTACCGGCGTATCCGCAGTTGAGGCAGCGCTCGACGTGAAGACCATGAGAGCCCTTGGCGACGAATACGTCGACCATGTCAGTACTCCCACAGCGACACTCACTGGTGGCATCACTGACAGCGAGGCATCTCACGCAAATCGACTTGGGAGAGTGGTCCACTTCGGGCTCTCCCTGAGAGTCGTCCTTTTCGGCACTGTCCTCCCCGGGAGACCACATACCAATATCGGGTGGGTCGAGCGGCGTGCGGGTTACGCCGAGCAAGGCGTACCCAGGAGACTCATCAGAGGGGAGGGTCAGCTCGAATCGACCCGACTGTTCGCGTCCGCGCAGGTACTCAGCGCCGCACTTCCTACACGCGGAGAGTTCGAAGAGTCGGCTTTGGATGCTCTCTTTGCTGCACCACACGCAGCTGCGTCCTGGACGGAGGGTTATTCGTGAAGTACTTGGTGTGTCTGGATGCCGCGGGTGTAAGCAAACGAAGGCGCCTGCCGGGCTGCTGACAATTTGGTGATACCGGACGGGTAGTGCGGTGGGGTCTGCGCGTAGGTGGGTCTTCAGGGCCATCCATGCTGGATCGTCCGCGTTAATGGGCGTGCCACCATCTAACTTGGCCAGGGCCGCGGCCTCGAGCGCTGGTGTGTCTCCTGGTACGTCGATCGGGACGTGCGTGGGCGTGATGACTCCGGTGGCGTCGAAGGGTTCGTCAAAGAGCTCACTCGCGTAGCGAGCTACCTGGGGAGCACTGGATTTCCCGCTGCCCAAAGTGGCTGAGGCGGCGAAGCACTGTATTCGACCGCGGACCCCAACTGTGCGTTGTCGCAGTCGCCGTAGCAGGAAAGCCATCTCGGTACCGCGAGCGCCGTCGTAGCTGTGAACCTCGTCAAGGACGAGCCATTGCAGATCTGGCGAAAAGAGGCTCTTGGCCCGAGGAAGCAGCAGCAGGCGCTCCAGCATGGCGTAGTTGGTCAGCAGCAGGTGCGGCGGGGCGGCGTCCATCACTTCACGGCTGATCAGTTCGTTCGGAGGGCGGTGATTTTCACGGCCGTTGCGCTCGCTCCAGTCCTTCTCAGCATCTGACTGGCGGTACTCGGTGGCACCAATGTAGCGCCCGAACGTGATATCTGGGGGCAGCACTCGGAAAACTTCCCTGATCCTCTTCATCTGATCGTTGGCGAGGGCGTTCATCGGGTACAGCAGGATGGCCTTCACGTTCGTCGTGAGAAGTCCCGCCGCGTGCTCTCGAACGAGGCCGTTGAGAATTGGAAGGAGGAATGCCTCGGTCTTCCCGGATCCTGTACCCGTAGCGACGACGATGTTCTGCACATCGAGAACCGCAGCCCGGACTGCGCGCTCCTGGTGGTGGTAGAGGTCGGGGTGGAGTGCTCCGGCCAAGACGAGTTGTTCGAACACGGGGTCCAGCGTCCCTTCTTGACACAGGTCGGTGACCCTGGCACCCGACGCGTAGCGGCGCTTAGGTTCGAGAATGAGGCGTGACAGCTGCTGGGTAGTGGCGGTCACGTTGAGTGCTTCTGAGTACGCTCGCGCGATCTCCTCGCGGCGCGGCGAGAATGACGAAGAGAGATAGCGGCCGTAGGCGTCCGTGATCGTGTCGGCGGTGATAATTGGGTTGAAGGCGGTCATAGTCCTCTGCTCGTTCGTCGTAATTGTTCGGTGAGTATGCGGTCCCGTTCTCTACGAGCAGCCCGTTCGGCCTCGAGGTTCTCGGCATGAGCCGCTTCCATCTCGTCGTCGGGGTGGAGCTTCTTGAGATCAGCAAGCGCCACCGTGGTCCAAGGCGAAGGTTTCTTTAGGTTGTTGTAGGCGCGGATCTTGAGGCGCACGAGAACAACCTCGCTCGCACTGACCGTCGCTCGGATTTCGATTGTCTCGGTCGCGTTGGTCCGAGCCAGTCCCTGGACGCTCCTGAGGTCGTACGAGTGCGTGATACTGAACTCGGACTCCCTCGACTCCTGCGCCGCTAGGGGCTGGATGTGCCGGCCGTTCGAGAACACTCGCACGACAGGTGCTACCGCTTCGCCATGTTGCACTCTCAGGAGATCGAAGTGGTCAAGGTCGGCCGGTGAGCCTTCGATGGAGTTATCGGTCCACGGTGATAAGTCTTCGCGACTGTCCTTTACCGTCCACCGGAGCGACGGGACGACTACGTCCAAGTTATAAGCGCTTCCTCCGGGGCCTTCGACGGTGATGCGTGGGGTGGTACCAAACGGCACTTCGAACTCGCCCGGCCCTTGCCATCCCGAGGGTAGCGATAGCTGCGCGGAGGTCCTACGGTCGCGCAGCAACGTGGTGGCAGACACATTGAGTTCCGCCCCAGGAATGATCAGTCCCTCGATCTCGTATCGATCACCCAGGCGCTCTCCCTTCAGCGAGAGGGAGACAAGAGGATGGTGTTCTGGCGTGACCACGAAGTCACCTGCCGCACGGTGGGTGGCGGTCCCTGCCTCATTGTCGACCACGAGGATGCGATCGGCAAGCAGCAGAGGGATTTCAAAGTAGACAGGCTTGGACGGAACGAGTTGTAGTCGCGGCAGCACCCTCTCTTCGACCAGGATGTCTGAGCGAGAAGTGACCGTCGCGATCTTTGTACCAGCCGTATCGAAGACTGCGTAGGTTCCCGGAGCGGCTCGCCAGGCAGTGTGGGTCCGCCAGTCTCCACCCAACCGCCCGAGATTGGAATACGGCAATGGGTCAATCCTGCAGGTACTGGGGATCACGATTAGTCCCCCCATCTTGGGCAGCTCATTGGTCTTAACGTGGCGTCCGAGGTTGGAGAAGACGAGGACGTCAGTTCCGCTAGGGACAAGCGTCATCGCTGTGTCGTCGCGGTCTCTGAGTACGATGGGTGGAGGCGGCGCCGGAAAGACCTGTTCGTCAGCACCGATGTGCCCCGAAGCACCGTCAACCGTCCAGTGCGCCGTACCAGCATCGGGAAAGATGATCTCCAGTTGAGGATCGTCGAGCACTTCAAGCTGGAGCCACGGCATCCGAGCCGCTCTCGAGTGGACAACAGGAGCGTCACTTCCCGCTGCCCTCATCTTGTTCGCAATATGTTTAGGCAGGAGATCAGTGGATAGGTCGGGGTGTCTGACTGCTGTCATCATCCGATCGAGGAGGTCAGTAGCTTCCTCCGGTGCGTACTGCATCAAGTAGCGTACCGAGACGGTGATGCCCGCCTGTGAATTGAGCAGATCATTACGGAGATCGCCCGCATCCCACCCGACCTTGACGGCGGCGCGGACGCGCTGGACGAGCTTCGGGATGGCGTACGGGGGTAGCAGCCCGTGGATCTTGGCCGTCTGAACGTACCGGTTGCTGTTGGCGAGTACGTCCTGGAAGTCCTGCAACTTCAGGATGCCCAACGCCTTGACGTACGCCGGGCCAAGTCGGCTTTGCTTGACCCAGGCGGGCATTGACGTCCAGAAATTGCTGGTGTCTTCGAGTTGAGCTCTCTCAGTCATCCAGATCACGAGGGCCGCGGGGAACTCCTTGAAGTTCCCTTCGTCTTGCACCCGCTCACCAACTCGGTCAATCACTTCGTGGGACCACGACAGGAGCGATCGTTCCTGGTGCGTGTCACCGTGTAGATCAAGTTGGCCTACGAGCGAGACGCGTTCCAATGCAGGCTGAAGGATCTGGCGCTCGATTAGAACCGGATGCACGATCAGTTACCGTCCCCACTCTGTTCCGTTTAGCAAAAAACTACTTGGGCAGTGAGACATTCGAGCTGAAGATGGTCGCAAGTGGGTCAAGGCAATTGAGGGCAGACCCGCTTCTCCTGAGAGATTGTGGCTACACGTGTCAGCCCAATTCATGAGTTTCTTCTCTCGTAGGCATGTTTTTGAGTGTGGCGCGAGATCGTCGAGGCACCTCTGAGGGCATGACACACCGCTTGGGGAGTTCCCCCGAGTACGGCGGCCCAGTATCGAGGTCGCCCCGCGAGAGGGCAGGGTTACGTGCTCGCTCCGCCAACCCTGGGGCCCTTGCGTCGACCCGTGCCGGGAACGGGCGCCGCTCCACGCCCGAAGTCACCGTGGACTACGTAGCTCCGACGGTGGAGAATGTGCTCGAGGCCGTTGAGGCGCTCTCCTCTCTCCTCCTTGGCCAGTGCGAGCCTCCCTCGGGCGGACGCCGGCGGAGCGTCAGAGTCAAGCGTTAGACAGGTGTCACAGAGAGAGGAGACACAATGACCCAGAGCCAGTCACGGTCACGAGGTCGTGGACGTAAGCCCGAGACCTCGTCCGCACTGCGAGTTGCCACGTATCGACGCATCTCGACCAACGAGGCGAACCAGCCCCATTCGCTGGAGGCTCAGGACAAGAGCCTGCGCGAGTACATCGAGCGGGCCCCGGAGCTGACGCACGTCGCGGACTTCTTCGATATGCAGACGGGCACCAACACGGCTCGCCCGGGCCTCGAGAG
>DAIEHI010000098.1 GCA_027355725.1 Acidimicrobiaceae bacterium | reverse complement strand
ACCGGAGACATTCAGACGGCGAAGAACGACGCAGCTGCGGTCACGCACGATGTCAATACGAACGACAACGAGGCGTGTGGAGACGCCGGTATCGTCCAAGGCGACGCGAGTATCGCGCAGGGCGATGACGGCAGTCTGCACGGTGACGAGGATTCGGCGAACTCCTACCTCACGTCACTGAAGTCGGTGTTATCCTCACTGCCTTCGGACTGGTCAACGTATCAACAAGCACTTACGGCCATGCCGGACTATCAGTCCCAGTACGCCGTATCGTCGTCGCAAGAACAGTCCGCCCTCTCACAAGGCGCGTCGGAGTCGAGTCAGTTCTCCGCCAAGGAGTCTCAGGTGACCGCGAGCGGACAGTCCCTCCTCAATCAAGCCAACCAGATCGCCGCGAACGCCATGACAGTGGCGAGCAATGGAACATCGGGCGGCTGTTGATCATGACAGATCGTGCGCGACACAAGATGGTCGTAGGTTGCACCTCGTGACGAATACCTCGTCGTTCCGCTCGATTCGAGGCACATCATTGCTCCGTTATGCTCTGGTCCTGACTGTTCCAGCACTGCTCGCATTATCCGTGCTTTCAGCTTCACCAGCGTCAGCGGCGACAGGTATCACCCACCCGAGTGCTCCTCGCCACGTCACGGCAAGAGCGGGCGCCAATTCGGCAATTGTGAGTTTCGTCGCACCAGCCTCTAACGGCGGTTCGAGAATAATCGGCTACTACGTGAAGGAGTACGGGAGAAACTCTGCGATAAGACGGTGCGACTCAACACGGTGCACGGTAGTGGGCTTATCCAACGGAGTTGGCTATCGCTTTGTGGTTGCAGCCATCAACAGATTTGGAAGAAGTGCGTACTCGACTCCATCGAATGTCGCCACGCCGACTGCGCCAGTAGGAACGACCCCGACTATCACCTTTGACGCCAATGGCGGCTCAGGCGTTATGGCGAGCGAGACCGAGCGATATAACACGACTACCTCACTCACGCTCAACACGTTTACCTACGCGGGCTACTTGTCGGCAACGCTCGAAAACTGAACACTTTCGACGGTGAAAAGTGAACACCTGAAAATGGAGGGTGATCACTTTGGAAGACTGGGCAATTATTCGAAGGTTGGCGGCCGAGGGAATACCCAACGCTCGCATCGCTGAGAGGCTGGGAATCTCTCGAACGACGGTGGTGAAGGCGGTGAAATCGTCGAATCCACCGAACTATGAACGGACCCCCACTGCGACGTCCTTCGTCACCTTCGAGCCTCGGGTGAGAGCGCTCTTGGAGGAGTTCCCCGACATGCCGGGCTCGGTCCTCGCCGAACGCGTCGCCTGGACCGGGTCGATGACCTGGTTCCGCGAGAACGTGGCGCGGCTTCGACCCGATTACCGCAAGATCGACCCGGCCGACCGGCTCACCTGGGACCCCGGTGACGCCGCCCAGTGTGATCTGTGGTTCCCACCGAGCAAGATCCCCCTCGAGGACGGCTCTTCGCGACTCTGTCCGGTGCTCGTGATCACGCTCGCGCACTCGCGTTACGTGCTCGCTCGCATGATTCCCACTCGCACCACCGAGGACCTCTTGCTCGGCACCTGGGAGCTCTTGAACGAACTCGGTCGGGTGCCGCGTCGACTCATCTGGGACAACGAGGGCGGCATCGGACGTGGAAAACGTCACGCCGAAGGCGTCGACTCCTTCATGGGCACCCTCGCCACGACACTAGTGACGCTGCCCCCGAGGGACCCGGAGTCCAAGGGGATCGTCGAACGGCGCAACGGCTACTTCGAGACCTCCTTCATGCCCGGACGTGACTTCACCTCGCCCAACGACTTCAACGCCCAGTTCACCCAGTGGTTGAGCCGCGCCAACGCCCGCGTGGTGAGAACGACGCGCGCCGCACCACGCGAGCGACTCGAGGCCGACTTAGCGGCCATGCGCGCACTGCCGCCAAGGCCGCTGCACCTGGGGTGGCACCAGCGCGTTCGCTTGCCGCGCGACTACTACGTGCGCCTGGACACCAATGACTACTCGGTCGATCCGCGCGTCATTGGGCGCCTCGTCGACGTGTCGGGCGACTTAGAGCGCGTGCGGGTGCGTGTCGAGGGACGCCTGGTCGCCGAGCACGCTCGCGTGTGGGCCCGGGGCATGACGCTGAGTGACGACGCCCACGTGGCGCGCGCGGCGTTACTTCGCAAGGACTTCCAAAGTCCTCGGGTTCATCAGAGCGACGAACTCACCCGCGACCTCTTCGACTACGACCGGGCCTTTGGACTGACGGGTGAGGCGTGATGGGCCAGAACGACTCCACCAAGCAGATCTCTTACCTGGCCGCAGCCTTGAAGGCCCCGCGCGTCGCCGACGCGGCGTTGCGTCTGGCCAGCCAGGCGCGTGACGCCAACTGGTCCTTCGAGGACTATCTCTGCGCCGTGTTGGAGCGAGAGGTGAGTGCGCGCCAGGCCTCGGGGTCCGAACTGCGCATCCGTGCCGCCGGCCTGCCCACACGAAAGAGCCTCGAGGACTTCGACTTCGACGTCCAGTCGGGTGTTCGAGGAGCGGTGTCGGCATTAGCGTCGGGGTCTTATCTGCACGAGGCGCGCAACGTCGTTCTCTTGGGACCGCCCGGGACCGGCAAGACCCACCTCGCGATTGGTCTCGCCATCGCGGCCGCGCGTCAAGGACACCGCGTCCTCTTCGCCTCGGCGAGCGAGTGGGTCTCTCGCCTCAGTGAGGCCCACCAGCGCGCACGACTGGGACCAGAACTCGCGCGACTACGTCGCTACCCACTGCTCGTCGTCGACGAAGTGGGCTACCTACCCTTCGAGCAAGAGGCCGCCAACCTGTTCTTCCAACTCGTCTCGTCGCGCTACGAGCACGCCTCGATCGTGCTCACGAGCAACCTGCCCTTTTCGGGTTGGGGTGGCGTGTTCGGCGACCAGGTGGTCGCGGCCGCGATGATCGACCGCATCGTCCATCACGCCGACGTGCTCACACTCAAGGGATCTAGTTTCCGACTGAGGGGACGCGGTGTCGACAGCTTGCCGAGCGTGATGTTGACCACCGAAGACAAGAGTTAGAGTGTCCGAAACTGTTCACTTTTCGAGCGTTGGAAGTGTCCAGTTTTCGAGCGTCGTCCACACAGCCGCTTTCATAGTTGTCGTCGATCGAATAGTCGAACCCTAATTGTGGAGAGAAGTTGCTCACTCGTATTGTTGCCCTACGACTGAGCAAAGTTGCGTCCTGATTCGGATTGGGAATTGTGCAGGTCATACCTTCCAACTTTCCCGGGGCGAATCAGTCCACAAAATTGATGAGAATTTCTTCGAGGACTAGAGACTAAGGACAAGCTCGATTGGCACATGGTGGGGTGTTAGGGGGATTCAAGAGATTCTGGAGATTAACTTCTCTCCAGAATTCTTTGTTTTGTTGGTGGGCCGCTCGGGTCTCGATCCCGGCACCTTGGGATTAAAAGGCCACCGAGTTCATAATTCTTCATTCATTAGATTCAGAGAACCCGATATTCGTAGGGGTTTGCGTTCAGTCCGTTCAGTCCGTTCAGTGGCTATCGAGAAATGTTAGGGATGAAATTAGGGATTTTTGCCACGTCTCGCTGGGCAATTACAACCACTC
>DAIEHI010000096.1 GCA_027355725.1 Acidimicrobiaceae bacterium | reverse complement strand
GCAACGACCAGCATTCCGCGAAGGCCGATCCGGTCCTGAAGTTGCGGCACGAGGAACACACCAACAAAGGCGCCAAACTTACCAATGCCGGCGGCGATGCCGTGGCCGGTGGTGCGCATCTCGACGGGAAACAGTTCCGAGGGCAGAACGAAGGTCGTCGTGTTGGGACCGAACTCTGTGAACAGGTAGCTGAACCCGAAGATACCAATGAAGGGGACTATCGACGCAGTCAACTGTGGGACTGCGCCCAGCACGAGGAAACAGGCCGCCATTATCGCGAAACCAATGAGTTGCAGGCGGCGGTGCCCGACCTTGTCAATCCTCCATACCGCGAGGGCGTAGCCCGGCAGTGCGAAGACGATGAAGATGATCAGACTGAACCAGAGTTTTGATTCAATCGTCGCGGTGGGTGAGACTTTCAAGAGAATCGTTGGAAGTGAGATCGTGTTGCCGTAATAGGCGTAATCGAACAAGAACCATGAACCCGCCGTGCCAAGGATCAGACGAAGCATTCGCCGATTGCCGAGGAAACCGCGCAGATTGAGTTGGCGCCGTTCGGTCTCGACAGCCGTAGAGCTCTCAATAGCACCCTTGGCGAAGTGATGGAGTTCCTTCGCCGCACGCTCTGACTGGCCTTGCACACTCGCTCGAAAGCGAGGTGATTCAGGCATCTTTGCTCGCAGGTAGATGACCGCCGCGGCGGGAATGGCGCCGAATGCCAGCAACAACCGCCACGCCACACTCTGGTGAACACCCGACGAAAGGAGGGTGACCGCGACGAGTGGGCCAACGATCAGACCTGCCGCCTGCATGGAGAAGACCAGGCCGACGAGACGCCCCCGATTCGCGCGATTCGAGTACTCGCTCATGAGTACCGCAGAGACCGGATAATCGCCGCCGATACCCAGACCCAGCACGAATCGCGCGATCACCAAGTAGATGAAACTCGGCGCCACCGCCGAGAGCAATGCACCGAGGATCATGATGGCGGCCACGATCGTATAGACGGATTTGCGACCCAGTATGTCGGCGATGCGCCCGAACAGGAATGCACCGATGAACGCACCGAGTATCGCCGAGCCCGTGACCCAACTCACTTGGGTAGTAGACAGATTCCATTGGGCGGCGAGCAGTGACGCGACAATTCCGATGACGAAGAGGTCGTAGGCGTCGGTGAAGAATCCCATGCCCGAGACAATGACTGCTTGACGGTGGAAGCGGCTGGTGGGAGCCGAGTCAAGCAGTTCACTCACCGTTTGGGTGGCCGCAGCTATACCCGTCTGAGGTATGTGGCCGTTTTGGATTTCCTCGGGTGGCATCTCAATGGACTCTGCAGTACTCATGAGCGTCAGTGTGCCAGACCCAAGTAATGATCCGCTTTCTCGAAGGTTACCGAATGGTGAACACCACGCGAACTCTTGGGGGTGTCGTGGTCGCTGTGTTCGCGAATGGTATTTCGGCGATTCAACGCCGTTCGCCCGGCTCCACGGTGACGGACCCAAAGACTCTGTCCCCCCACTTACCAGGTACTTCGAAGCGACTCACCCTGATGCATCAAAAGTACCCGGCTCATCGTTCGGACTTTCGGCCCTTGTTGCTGTGAGCGGTGCTCTCTATGTTCAAGAGTGAGGCGACTGAGGTCGTCCAGGTTGGACTGTCACGTCGTTTCAAGGAAGTGAGGCTGAAATGGAACTCTCAAAGTCTTCAAATCAAGAGTTGGAAACTCCACTGTGGAGCGGTTTGTCGTGGCCCTCGTGGGGCTGGATCGACGACATGTTCCGCGACGGCGAGTGGAGGCGGCCGTTCAAGATCGAGGAGTGGCGCGAAGGCGACTCAATGGTGATTCGAGCAGAGTTGCCCGGCGTAGACCCCGACAAGGACGTGATGGTTGAGATCGTCGACGAAGAGTTGGTGATTACTGCCCACAAATCCGAGTCGAGCAAAAAGGAGACTCGACACCTTCACCGAAGCGAGTTTCGCTATGGATCCTTGACGAGGAGTGTCCCTATCCCAAAGGGAGTCGACGAGTCCAAGATCTCAGCGACCTACAAGGATGGTGTCCTCGAGGTTCGAGTGACCTTGCCCGCGGGATCTGAGCACAACGGCGCACACCGAATCGAGATCAAGCGGGGCTGAACAAATTCCGACTGGGCAGTACGGGCACCGCTCGCGAGCCTGAAATCGCGAGCGGTGCCCTCTTATCAATTCAACGCGCGTAACCCATAACAACGTGCTCGCCATC
Organism: Acidimicrobiaceae bacterium; assembly: GCA_027355725.1. GTDB lineage: Bacteria > Actinomycetota > Acidimicrobiia > Acidimicrobiales > RAAP-2 > RAAP-2. Next base: position 61,658 of record DAIEHI010000096.1, on the reverse strand, counting down.
GAAGAGCGACCGATCGGTTCATTCCGTCCCCACAGAGCGAGCGTAGACAACAGAGTTGGAACGGATTGTCTCGCGATACCATTCGAAGCTCGCTTTGGGTAATCGGTCACCCGATGGGAAGTCAACCCACACAATGCCGAAGCGCCTCGAGTAGCCAAAAGACCACTCGAAATTGTCCAACAAACTCCAAACGAAATACCCCTGCACATTCACACCGGCGTCTATCGCGTCATGCACCGCCGAGATGTGTTCTTGGAGGTACGCGACGCGGTTGTGATCGAGCACGTAGTTATTGGGGTCTACGTAGTCGTCGAACGCTGCACCGTTCTCGGTGATGTAAATCGGCAAATCGGTGTATTCCTTCTTGATGCGTACGAGCAGCTCGGTGAGTCCCGAAGCATCCACCTCCCAACCCATAGATGTCGTATCGATACCAGGCGTTTCGAGTGAGAGCACTCGAAGATCAGGAAACTGCTCTCCGAGTGGCACCCCGTAACCCGCGACGCGGGCTTCCGAAATACGCTTGGCGTCCATAACCGTGCCAGGAAAGTAGTAATTCACACCGAGAAAATCCAGTGGCGGACTTATGATCTCGAGATCTCCCGCCTGAATGACTGAAAAACCTGGTTGATTCGTCTCGTAGTGTTCAAGCATGTCCTCGGGATAGTGACCGTGAAAGATCGGGTCGAGGAAAAGACGATTTAAGTTGCCATCGGCTCGCCGCGCTGCAGCGACGTCATCGGCGTGATCGGTACCGGGGCGATGCACGCCGAGGTTCAGCGTGATTCCGACCTTTGCGCTGGGTACTGCGGATCGCAAGATGGGAACGGCGAGTCCGTGTGCCAGTAGGAGATGGTGGTTCGCGGCGACCGCCTTACCAATATCTTGCACCCCTGGAGCGTGACGGCCCGAACCGTAGCCGAGCCACGCGGAACACCACGGTTCATTGAGGGTGATCCAGCGTTCAACATCGGTGCCCAATGATCGAGCAACAAGGTCCACGTACTCGGCGAAGCGCTCGGCGGTGTCGCGAACGCACCACCCGCCTTCGTCTTCAAGCGCCTGAGGAAGGTCCCAATGATAGAGCGTGAGGGTCGGCTCAATATCACGATCACGAAGGCCGTTGACGAGGCGTCGATAGAAGTCGAGGCCGGCCTGATTGGCGGGACCTTTGCCATCAGGTTGAATTCTCGGCCACGCGACCGAAAATCGATACGAACCAACCCCGAGTTCACGCATCAGGTCGAGGTCTTCATTCATACGGTGATAATGATCACACGCAATATCGCCGGTATCGCCGTTGCGGATGGCGCCAGGTTGGCGACTGTACGTATCCCAGATCGAGGGCCTACGGCCGTCAACTTCAACGGCGCCTTCTATCTGGTAGGACGCCGTCGCAGTTCCCCAAAGGAAGTCGTGCGGAAAAATACGAGGCAGATTGTCGTCATGATGCTTGGTAGTACTCATAATGCGGAGATTCTCCTAATGGTCGAAGATGGGGGTTGGGTGGCACCCACGCTCGGCTCCACTGACTTGAAATTCAGTGGAGCCGAGCGTGATGTGATGTTCCCCTTGCCCGTGCGTAAGCAGGTTGAGGAAGTGACTGACGCACAAGCAGAGGTGATCTACTACGACGCCTTGAGTTTCATCAAGATGTACGGCAGTTCTGGGTCACTCGGCGACGGGTCCATGTAAGGGTTAGCCGCCGTCACGAATCCTGTGAAATTCGCAGTACTGTACTCGTCCCAGTCCGCGCCATACAGCAGCGGAATGACTGGCAAAGTAGTCGCAATGACCTTCTCCAGGGGCAGTGAGGCAGCCTTCACCGCCGCGGTATTCGCGGGGTCCGTGGCGGCCAACTTGGTCAACTCGGCCTGGACACTGGCATTGTGATAACGACCGAAGTCAGCGTTGGCAACTTTACCCATAGGCGCAGAGTTCTTGTAGTCAAGCCAGTTGTCGAACTGCGTGTACGGGTCGGTTCCACCATTGCCCCAGTGAATGATCGACGTGAAATTGCCGTCCGCTGAGTTGGTGTACCACGCAGACGCCTGAACACCATCAACAGTCGCGTCAATGCCCTCCGCCTTCAATTCAGAAGAGATCAACTGGTCATCGGCGTAGTAGTCCGAGTAGGCGATTGGATCCTGGATGGAGAACTTAATTTCCTTGCCGTTCTTCTCCCAGAAGTGATTCTTGCCCATCTTGTACCCGTCGGACAACAGAATCTTCCTCACAGCTGCGGGCTGACTCGTTGGCTTGATGTCCTTATTGTAAGCAGGGTTCAAATACGCTGCCTGGTTGGGCATGATCAGCCCGCTAAGCGATGTCGCCGGCGCTTCGTAACCCGTCTCACCCTTGACACTGAGTTGTTGACGATTGATCCCCGCACTGATCGCTGCTCTGACCTTGGGGTCGTTCAACGGAGCCTTCGTCACGTTCAGCTCTAGCGTTACAGTGCTGCCCGGCGCGAAGAACGTGTGGTTGGTTGCCGGGTTGACGTTCACGAAGATCTTGTTGACGTTCGAGATGTCGTTACCAGCCCATTGGAGCTGACCACTCGCCAACGCCGTCGCGGCGTCAGTGTTCGACGCGTACGCTGGAACGTCAATCATGCTTGCGGCTGGTTTGCCACCCCAATAATTCGGGTTAGCCTTGTAGCTGACGAGCGTTGAGCTGTAATTGTCCACTTCGTACGGCCCAGTTCCCACTGGTGCAGTCACGGTTGCGGTTGCGGGTGTCGAGTACGTCGTCGCGAAACTGGCTGGCAGCATGAGCTGCGTACCGGCAATCGCCACAATGTTCGAGTACTCCGACGTGGCGTAGTTCAACACCACCGTGTTGCCACTCACCGTTGCGGGACTCGCCAGCGGCGGAATACCTGCGACATTCGCCGCTGCGTTCGTGTTCACCATGTTGAATGTGGCCGCCACGTCAGCGGGCGTAAAAGCAGAACCGTCGCTCCACTTGACGCCCGATCTGATTGTGAAGGTCAGCGTCTTACCTGCATTACTCCACGCATAACCCGTAGCGAGCCACGGATACGAGACACCGGCCTTCAGCGAATCGAACTCCATCAGTGGTTCGTAGACGAGTGAACACACGCTCATTTGCTTGCAGAATGAGTTCGAGTCCACCGGGTTGAAATTATCGGTGAAGGTAACTCCGGTGTTGTTTTCTAAGGTCAATGTCGAATTTGTCGACGCGGCCTGCGAAATCCCACCCGACGCGATGATGCCGAGCAGAACGCACGACGTCGCCGCTAAAGCAGTTATTCCCTTTCTAAACATTTTTCATCCTTTATATTTGAATTGTCCAGCCGGCCTTCGCCGACATTTCGTAAGAACCATCCGAGGCCCTACCTAACAACGCGAGGCCGGTTGGACCTTCGCGGTACGACGTCCGCCGGCCACCTTCGTGGGGTGACGAGCGGTTAATTATCGATTGGGCTTCATGTCTTCGTGGTATCCCCCTCTCTTAGGTGCTTGCTCAGTGTCACTTCGACTTCGAGCGGTGGACAATCTGCGTAAAGCCAACACCGCGAGGTGTGGTTTTCACCGACGACAAATTGGGGTGGCGCTTCTACTCGACACCGGTCCATGACCGAGGCGCAGCGCGGTGCAAATCGGCAGCCCTCTTCAGCAATCGCGGTCTGAATCTGCTCATTTGACGACGGCGAAGCGCTCGGCGGATCGGAGTGATTGGGAACCGATGCGATGAGGAGTCTGGTGTAGGGATGAGTTGGCTGGTCAACGAGTACCGAGCCGCGCGACTGTTCAACGACTTGTCCGGCGTACATGACAATCACCTCGTCAGCGATGTAGCGAGCTGAGGCAATGTCGTGGGTGATGTACAAGATTGCGAGTTGGTCGTCGTCACAAAGTCCACGCAACAGGTTGAGCACGCCGAGTCGCACCGAAACGTCGAGCATTGAAATGGGCTCGTCGGCGAGTAGCACTTTGGGTTCGACGCAGAGGGCGCGGGCGATGGAGACGCGCTGTAACTGCCCACCGGAGAGTTCGTGTGGATATCGATCGAGGAACCGACCAGGGGGTTCGAGTGACACTCTCGTCAAGGCGGCTTGCGCAAGTCGTTCGACGTCAGTTTTCTTTGCGCCGTGGATGAGCAACGGGCGCTCAAGATTGTGACGTATCCGATGCACGGGATTCATTGAGGCAAAAGGGTCCTGAAGGACGAGTTGGACCTGTGAGGAGTAGTCGAGCGTACGCTTGGTCCTGCGTGCGATATGTACGCCTTGAAGGATCACGTCGCCCGAGGTAGGTCGCACGATGCGCGCCAGCATGCGAGCGAGCACCGACTTTCCTGATCCACTCTCCCCTACTACAGCAACGACCTCGCCGGCGACGAGATCGAGACTCACATCGTCAACGGCACGAACGATTCGGTTGGCGTTGAACAGTCGCCCGGGCGTGCGAGTTGTGAAAAGACGCGTCAGGTGACGAGCCTGTAATTGCGCTGTGCCCACCTCGTCGACTTTCATGTTTCACCCTCCGCATTCTCGGCACCGAGCGGTGGGTGACGTTCAACTCCCACGCGGCGCAATTCCACAGGCACCGCAGCGTCTTCGTCTCCCGCGTGCAACCAACATGCGACGGACCGCGATTCATTAGTTACTTGCGCTAGGGGTGGCGTCTCACGGGCGCAACGCTCCATTGCGTATGGGCAGCGCGGATGGAATCTACATCCTCCAGGCATATCGGAGAGATCGGGCGGTGAGCCAGGAATACCAGTGAGTTCCGTGCGCGCGCCGTGCATTGGCGGAAAGGAGCTCAAGAGACCCAAGGTGTAAGGGTGGCGCGGCGAGTCGTACAGTGTCTGGGCCGGCGCCCGCTCAACAACGGTCCCCGCATACATGACAACAATCTCGTCGGCCAGTTCAACGAGTAGCGATAAGTCGTGCGTGATGAAGATCATCGCAAATCCGAATTGCGAACGTAACTCGGCTAGTTTGCCTATGATCTCTCGCTGCGTGACGACATCGAGTGCCGTGGTCGGTTCATCCATTACTACCAGCGAGGGATTTAACGTCAGGGCGAGGGCGATCATCACTCGCTGGCGCTGCCCACCGGAGAGTTCGTGAGGATAGCGTCGCAAACGGTCCTCGTTCAGCCCTACCAATGCAAGTAGTTCAATAGTTCGATCGCGACGTTGCGACTTAGACATGTGAGGTCGATGGGTCTTTAGGACCTGATCGAATTGTGCCCTGACGCGGAGCACCGGGTTGAGTGCGCTGAGCGCACTCTGAAGAACAATAGAGATATTCGACCACCGCACTCGACGCATTTCACTCTCGGTCGCGGTGACGAGGTTGATGAAATTGCCCTCCGATGCGCTTGCGTCGCTCAAGTTGAACAACGCTTCGCCACCCGCAATGACGCCTGGCGCACGCAAAAGCCGCGTGAATCCGTAGATCAGGGTCGATTTCCCACTGCCACTCTCGCCGGCGATGCCGACAACGGTGGACCGATCGACGTGCATCGTCACGTTATCGACCGCACGTACCGCCCCGTCACCCCATCCGTAGTCAACACTGAAGTTCCGAAGGTCGAGTATCCGATTCTTCGTCCGAGTCTCATCCATCCCCGTTCCCAACTCTGTTGGCACCTCAGTGTCCTCACGTCTTGTCGCGACCACACTGGCTCGCGCTTCCTCTACATCCACTGACTCGCTCTTCACGTCGACACCGTGTTCGATGCAATTGCTGGCGTTGATGGTCGCTGCGAGGCAGAATGGACCACGGGAGTCAGACCCAAGCGTTGACGACGAGGCAGACCCAGACTGCGCCGTTGCTTGGCGCTCAGACCTGCGGCGCGAAGACGCGGATTAATGAACTCATCAATACCGAAGTTCAACAGTGCGAGCCCGGTGCCAACGAGGGCAATGCATATTCCCGGTGGAACGAACCAATACCACTCTCCAGAGAGTGGGGCGTTGTTGCCTTGGGCCCAAAACAACATGGTGCCCCAGTTCCACACCGAGGTGCTCGTCAGGCCAATGTAAGCCAACGTCACGTACGCACCAATCGAATAGAGAACGGTGAAGAGGAGCGACGATGCGAGGATCGGCAAGAGATTCGGTGCTACTTCGAAGAACATCACGCGGTATCGCTTCTCACCAATAATGCGCGCCGCTTCCACGAAATCGCGGTTACGCAGCGACATCGTCTGCGCTCTGATCACGCGCGCTCCCCACGCCCATCCAGTGAGCGAGATCACAAGGCCAATGACCAACGAATTAGACCGGCTGTTTACCGGCAGGTAGCTATCGATGACAATCAAGAGAGGTAATCCGGGAATAGCCAGGAAGACATTCGACAGCATCGATAGGCCATCGTCGGTGAAACCACCTACGTAACCAGCCGCAATCCCGACGACCATGGAAAGCAGCGTTGCGACGAGTCCGGCAATGAGGGCCACAACTATCGTGGCGCGCGCACCGACCAGAGTCTGGGAAAAAATGTCCTGCCCGAGGCTGGTCGTGCCGAACCAATGATGCGCCGAAGGCGTCAGATTCGGAGCAAACGAAGTGTTATCTGGACTGTAGGGAGCGAGGTATGGACCAAAAATCGTGAGTAAAACAAAGAAGCCCACGATGCAAAGTCCGAGGATGACCTTAGGCGAGCGAGGGAACCTGATCGACTTCACGCGACTGTCTCTGTTCGCGTTCGAGGATCAAGGGCGAGATAGACAACGTCCGCCAGGAGGTTCGCGGCCAGGACCGCCAAAGTGATGACGAGGAAAATCCCTTGAATCAAGGGGTAATCCTCATTCTGAACAGCGTTTAAGAGAAGATCGCCGACACCGGGGTAATTGAAGACGAGCTCGACGAGCAGTGCCCCTGATACCACCAGACCGATTGCGAGTGAGAGGTTGGCAATGCTCGGCAGCACCGCGTTGCGTGCGGCGGTCATGATCACCTTGCGCTTGGAGAGTCCCATGGCAACTGACATCAGGACGAAGTCTTCAGCCGCGACGGTGATCATCATGTTGCGCATTCCGAGCATCCACCCTGCGACCGAGCTCAGGACAATCGATACCACTGGCAACTCGGCGTAGCGAAATGCACTCGCGACAAAGGGCCACGTCCAACCGGGGTGAAGATTCTGGCTGTAGGCGCCCAGGACTGGAAACCAGTGAAGGTTGCTACCAAAGATGAGCAGCATGACCGTCGCCAAGAAGAAATACGGAATCGCTTGAAAAAATGTCGCCGTCGGGATGAGAGCGTCAAGTCTCGAACCTCTGGTCCAACCCAATAGAGCGCCAGAAACCGTACCGATCAAGAAGCTGAGAAGGGTGGAGACACCGATGAGACCGATGGTCCAAGGAACCGACGCCTTCAATATTGTGCTCACCGGCGACGAGAGCGTGATCGAGACGCCAAGATTGCCGTGGAAGAGTTGATCGATGTACGTGAAGTACTGCGAGAGCAAACCCTTGTCGATCCCTCCACCGAACGAGAGGCGAATCGCCTCTATCTCCTGAGGGGTGACCTGCCCTTGGAGTTTGCCGATGAGCGTCTGAATGGGGTTGCCGGGCATCAAGTGAGGCAAGAGAAAGTTCACCGAGATAGCCACCCAGGCCGTAAGTACGTAGAGCAAAAGGCGGCGGCCAATGATTCGCATGCTCAGTTCGCCTCACCGTGACGGGGAACGACTTCGAAGAGGTCAGGAAGTGCGTCGCTGGCCGTGACGCAGCCGCAACTGCCACGCACGATGAGTTCCGTGGGCAACACTACGTTGCGTTGCACGTCCTCGTCGCCATCGAGCGTTGCCAACAGGACATCCACTGCGACTTCGCCCAATCGGCTCCCCGACTGTCGGATCGTCGTAAGTGGCGGGTTGAAGTACCTGGTGAGCGTGATGTCATCGAACCCCGTTACCTTGATATCTTCGGGCACACGTATTCCAGCGGATTTCAACGCGAAAATTACGCCGACGGCAGTCTGGTCATTGGCACACGCGAACACCTCGGGCAATGGATCCTCCAGAGCCATACGGGCACGCATTGCGGACTCGCCTCCGCCAGAGGTCCAGTCGCCCTTCAAATTGTCAACGTCGAGCAGTGTGGCGCCCAGCTGCTCTGCGGCAGCCTTAAAAGTCAGTGCGCGCGCCACGCTGTCGGGGCTGTCATCGAGCCCCGAAACGAAGCCGACTCTAGTGACCTGGTGGACGTTCACCAAGTGCTCAACGAGGCTGCGCATTGCTTGCTCGTTGTCGACACGTATCGACATTGCCGCATCGGAGCTACCCGTTCCCGCGAGCAACACCAGAGGAATTCGCCGTCCGAGATCCGCGGCGTCTTCTTCGCTCAGCACACGGTCCAAGACGATCATCCCGTCAACGGTTCCAGTCAGTGAGAGCAGATGCACCAGACCCGAATCGTCGTATTCGCGAACGCCACTCAAGAGCAGCGAGTAACCCATTTTCGCGGCCTGTGACTCCGCACCACGAATGACAATGTCGGTGTAGAGCAAACTCGCCTCTTCTACCGCAAGCACGTTGCCATCGAAAGGAGCGTGCATGAAGACCAGCCCGAGAATCCAGTGCTTTCCACTCGCTAAGCCGCGTGCCACCGCGTTAGGTACGAATTCCAGCTCCTCCATGGCGCGCATGACCTTGTCGCGCGTCGAAGGACGAACCGAGGAGAGAGAATTGATGGCGCGACTCACGGTCGCCGTCGAGACTCCAGCACGCTGAGCAACGTCGTAGATCGTCGGCTGTGAATCACCCACTGGTCACTCAACTCCCCCCGGAGAATCCCCTATCAAAATGCAACCGCTTACTTTGCAACCGCTTACAAAGTACACACGTGACAGCTTCGTGTCAAGTCAGAATGAACCTTTTTTCTCGCTCGCGCGAAGAACCAATTAACTAAGTCAGTGGAAGATTCACTCCTTGAGTCAATTCCTTTAGGGCAACGGTCCCGCCTCACGGGCGTCCCACCCGTGAGGCCGTCAGTGGCCGGTCACTCCCGCTCATTGGTCGATGGCGCGACGAATGCGCTGGCCCAGGTCTCGGGGACTCAGCAACCACTGCCGCAACAGAAGGCTCGTATACAGAAATCAACAATCGTTACACCTAGTACGAAGTGCTGGTTTGCATGCCTTCATCATCGTTACTCCATTTCGAATTCAGATCATTCGGGCCAGAAACTAGATTGACCTCAATCGGACCTCGACGCTAGGCACTAGTGACCTCGAAACTTGTAACTGACGCGTTCACCATCTCGAAGAGTTGGTCCGACACACTCGACTTGTCCGCGTTGATGCGCGAGCAACTGACGTCATATCTCAACGCACCTCATCGTATCGATCTCGTTTCAGTGGGCAAGGCATCGATAGAAATGGCGCAGAGTGCCGAGCAGATACTCGGCTCTCGCGTGCAACGTCGCCTCATCATCACGGACTATGACGAGGCGAGGAGCACTCACGACGACCCCGAGATACTCATTGGTGATCACCCCGTTCCCGGCATCGCAAGCCTCAAAGCCGGGCGGGCCCTGGTCGCATTCCTCGACGCGCACACGCACGCCGATATCACTCTCTTTCTCATCTCGGGTGGTGCGTCGAGTCTCTGCGCCTGGCCTTCGCCACCCCTCAACCTCGAGGACCTGCATGAACTGTGGCGGGCCGCGCTCGTGGCTGGCGTGAACATAACCACCCTTAACCAGGCGCGCGCTGGAACATCGAACATCGCCGGCGGCGCGGTACTCCGCCACGTTAAGAGTGCATCATCGCAAAGTCTCATCATGGTCGACAACGTCGTTTCGGGCGCACAGTGGGTTGCGTCGGGTCTTACGTATCGTCACGAAATGAACGCCACGAAATTTGAGGATCTTCTGAAACAGCTCGACCTCGTAGATACGCCACTCGGACGATCACTTCGCGACGCGTACGCCCATCGTTCACGCCTCTTGACTCGGCCGATCACGACCCGGCACCGTAACGATGTCATTGCGAGACCAGATCTCATGCACGAATTGGCCACTGCGCAGGCGCGGCGGCTCGGCTATCGCATAGTCGACATGGGCAATCGCATCCAAGGCGACGTGACACGCGAAAGTGCGCGCTGGTCAACGACGCTTCGACGCCTAGACGGTGACAGCGAACCTATCTGTCTTATTGGTGCGGGAGAGGTGACGGTACGCGTCAACGGATCAGGAACTGGCGGACGATGTCAGGAGTTCGCGTGGCTGATGGCGAGGGAGCTCGAAGGTCTCAACCGCGAGACCGTGTTCGCCGCACGCGCATCGGATGGTCGGGACTTCCTTCCGGGTGTTGCGGGTGCGTGGGTCGACCGCACGACGCTTCAACGGGCAGCGAGGATGGGTCTGGAGTGGACTGCGATTGCTTCGAATCACGACAGCCATCGCGGACTCGAAGCAGTGCGACAGCTTTTCGCGGGAACCCACACCGGTTGGAATCTCTGCGACCTGTACTTTGTCCTCGCGAACTGACGACAATCACGTCGCACCACTAGCGCTGCGCCCTCTTCGAGCGGAGATGACATTTGGCGTTGGGCCTAATATTCCACTGCATCTTCGCAATTATGAATTGGAGACCTCATGAATTCAACGCAACTCGACGTGAAGCGGGTCGGCTTCGTCGGACTCGGTACCATGGGTGCCTTCATGGCGGAGAATCTCATCCGCGCTGGTCATGAACTCACTGTATGGAACCGTACCCCCGGTCGCGCCAAGCATCTCACGGAACTCGGCGCGGTTGAGACCTCGACCCCGGCGGAACTCGCGATGAGGTGCGACATCGTCATCACATGCGTCACCGACGCACCCCAGGTCGAAGAGGTACTCTTCGCACCAAATGGCCTGATTGAGGGGCTGCGCGAGGGCTCGCTGTTCATCGACTGCTCCACAATAAGTCCAACGAAGGTACTCGAATTCTCTAAACGACTCGCCCAACGTGGAATCGCAATGCTCGATGCTCCAGTCTCCGGAGGCTCAGAGGGAGCGCGCCTAGGGACTCTCACCATCATGGTTGGTGGTGAACCCGACGATGTAGAGCGTGCCCGAGGGGTGCTCAGCGCTCTAGGCAACAACCTCACCCACCTCGGTGCGCTCGGCTCAGGTCAATGGGCCAAGACCATCAACCAGGTGATCCTCGCGGGCACCTACCTCGCTGTCGCCGAAGGCGTGACACTCGCACTCAAAGCTGGTCTCGACGCAGAACAAGTCGTAAGCGCCCTCAGTGGTGGCGCGGCGGGGTCGTGGGTACTTGCAAATCGCAGCGGCCGCATGATCGACGACGAGTATCCAATCGGATTCAAATTGGCCCTGCACCGCAAGGACCTCGGCATCGCACTCGAACTCGCCCGCGGCGTCGGGGCGGTGCTGCCAGTCACCTCATTGGCCGCGACATTCGAAGATGGCCTCATCGCCGAGGGTCACGGTGATGACGACAATTCTGCCCTCGCTCGAAGTATCCGTAGACTCTCGGGTCTGTAGGACCGCTGCGACAGCGCACTACTCGAGGACATGGCCGCGTTCACGATGTCGGCGTATCGCCCACATCCCAAGCAACGCGGCCAAGAGACAAGATGCTGCACCAACTTCGAGACCGACTCGAGCACTCGAGTGTTCCGTGATCCAACCAATGATCGGTCCACCCACCGGTGTTGTACCGAGGAACGCCACCGCCCACAACGCCATCACGCGACCGCGCATGGTCGGATTCGCCTGCAGTTGCAAGGTCGAATTGGCCATCGAAAGAAACGAGACACTGGTGTAGCCAACCAAGATGAGCGCCACGAACTCTACGACGAGCACGGGTGACAATGCCGCGAACAAGATACACACCCCAAAGACGAGTGCGGCGCGCACCATTGCATGCATCCCGGTCTTTCCCCTCGCCGCGGTCACCAGACCACCGATGACCGCACCTATTCCCATTGAGGACGTCATCACACCGAAGGTCTCCGACCCTCCATGGAAGACACGCTGGGCGGCGACTGGCAAGGTGACCTGGAACTCGTAGGCGAGCATGCCAACGAGTGCCATCATGAGTAAGGGGACGAGAAGGTTGGGCTCGGCTCGCACGTATCGAAGCCCTTCGCGCACCTGACCACGACTGCGCGCCGTTGGTTCACTCGGGCGCAGTTGGTTCGTATCCATTGCGAGAAGCGAGCCGATGACGGCGACGAAACTCAAAGCATTCAGCGCGAAGCACCATCCTTCACCCACCGTTGCAATCAGCACGCCGGCAATGGCCGGCCCCACGGCACGCGATGCGTTCTGCAGAGTGGAGTTGAGCCCCACAGCATTTCTAAGATCGGCGGGGCCGACCATCTCAAGCACGAACGATTGGCGTGCGGGATTCTCGAAGGAATTGTTGATACCGAGCACCACCGCCAAGACGCACACCTCAGCGAAGGTGATGACGTGCGTGAGTGTCAGCACCGACATCACGAGCGCCTGGAGGCCCATCATCGACTGCAGTCCGATCATGAGCCGTCGCTTGTCTAATCGGTCAGCGATCACACCCCCGTAAGGGCCCAACAACAGCACCGGCAGTGTTTGCAGTGCCACGACGAAGCCGAGGTTCGTCGGCGAATGAGTGAGGACCAGCACCAACCATGCCTGTGCGGTGGACTGCATCCATGTTCCCGCGAGGGAGACCGCCTGGCCGAAGAAGTACTTGCGGTAATTCTGATTACTGAGAGAGGAGAACGTTCGTTGCGTGGCAGCTTGTACGTTCATGCTTGGCGATTCTTTAGGATCTCGGCGATCGTCTCGAGTGCGTCGAGCGCCTGTTCAATCGTCGCTCGCTGTGCATCGTCGAGACGAGAGTAGCCGTAGCGAAGCGCACTCGTTCGCTCACTTCGCACCTCTTGAAGCAACTGCCCGCCCGCCTCGGTGGCCACGACATGAACGATGCGCGCATCATCGCGGTCCGCCAATCTCTCTACCAAGTGGGCACTCTCGAGCTTCGCGACGATGCGAGAAAGCATCGTCGGATTGATACCTTCGTCGGTCGCCAACGCCGAAAGGCGAAGCGGACCGCTGCGCACAATTGTCGCGAGCACTTCGATCTGGGTCGGTGAGAGGTTCTCGTCAACGTGACTCATCCGAATCTGACGCCCAAGGCGAGCGAGCGTTGTGCGCAACCTATCGACCGGGTCAGCGCTTGGAATGCTCGCTGGAGGGGGGTTCTTCGAAGCCACAACACCAGTCTATATTAATTTGCCTATCGGCAAGCAATTAAATATTGCCCTGCTTTTCCTTGGTCACCTCGGTCTTAACGCGAATCGTGGTGGCTACGCGCCGGCGCGCGCAACCTGCTCGACCGCGGCAGCGACTGCCTTCACCACATTGGGGTTGAACACTGTGGGCACGATGTACTCAGGCGACAATTCTGAAGGCTTGACGATGTCGGCGATTGCTCGTCCCGCAGCGATTTCAATCGCCTCACTGATGTGTGTGGCACCCGCGTCGAGGAGTCCTCGGAAAATCCCCGGAAACGCCAGGACGTTGTTGATCTGATTAGGCTCATCGCTTCGACCGGTGGCGACGATGGCGGCGTAGCGCCGAGCCAACTGCGGATCCACTTCGGGATCGGGGTTCGCGAGTGCGAACACAATCGAGTCCTTCGCCATCAGCTTGAGGTGTTCCTCGCTCACCAGATTCGAGCCAGAGACGCCGATGAAGACGTCAGCGCCGTCCATTGCGTCCGCAAACGTACCGGTCAAGCGATTCTTGTTCGTGTTGTCGGCCAACCACTTTCGGTCTGCGTCCAGGCGGTCGTCGTCACTCGAGAGGATGCCGTGGCGATTGATCCCAATGACGTCGCCCACCCCTTCTGCGAGCAGCAGCTTCGCGATTGCCACGCCAGCAGCTCCAACGCCGAGGATGACGACTTTGACATCCTTCATCTCTTTTCCAACGACGCGAAGTGCATTCAACAAAGCGGCGTAGACAACGGTCGCGGTACCGTGCTGGTCGTCATGGAACACCGGGATGTCGAGCATCTCGCGCAGACGTGACTCGATCTCGAAACAGCGAGGTGCGGCGATGTCTTCAAGGTTGATGCCGCCATAGACCGGAGCGAGGCACTGGACGATCCGCACGATCTCGTCGACGTCTTGAGTATCAAGGCACACCGGCCACGCGTCGATGTCCGCAAAACGCTTGAAGAGCAGCGCTTTGCCCTCCATCACCGGTAGTGCAGCTTCGGGGCCGATGTTGCCCAGTCCGAGCACCGCAGAACCATCGGTCACCACGGCAACCGTGTTTCGCTTAATGGTCAGCTTTCGAGCGAGCGACTTGTCATTGGCAATCGCGGTGGAGATTCGCGCCACGCCTGGCGTGTACGCCATAGAGAGGTCATCACGGGTCTTGAGGGCCACCTTGGGCTGGATCGAGATTGTTCCGCCCAGGTGCAGCAAGAACGTTCGGTCACTGACCGCGTGCACTCGGGCGCCGTCGACTGACTCGACCGATGCACGAAGCTTCTCGGCGTGCTCCTCGTCACTGGCGTTACAGGTCAAGTCGACAACCATCCGCCCGTCAATGGGCTCGACCACGTCAAGCGCAGTCACGAGACCGCCCGCGTCGCTCACTGCACTCGAGATCTTCGCGATCTCAGCGGCGCTCTCGAGCAAGACGCGCATGGTGACTGAATAGGAAGCACTTGGAAAACTCATGACCGCAGACAACTCCTCTTTGATTGTGGCCCGACACTACGTTCGCCGTTGCATTGAAGAACGAAACGATCGCTAACAGGCACTGCATCGATGCTAACCACGCGTGAGAGGGGGCAAAGTGGGTCTTAGGTCCTTTGCGCCAAGGGCTAAGGGCTAAGGGCGCTACTTCGAAGTAACACGTGAATCTCAAATGAATGGTGCGCAGTCCTCTATCGCCGCGCGAAGTTCACTTCGAGTCCTTAGGTAGCCCGAGGACTCGCTCTGCGATGATGTTGCGCTGGACGACCGAGGTGCCACCACCAATGGTCAATGCCTGCGCGTACAAGAATCCGTAGTGCCATGACGCGCCGTCCTCTCCATCCATGCCGCCAGGTCCCCTATCGCTCAGCATTCCCGTGCTGCCCGCGAGCTGATGCGCCAGAGTCATCACTTCTTGGCCGTGGTCATCCGCCAACGCCTTTCGAACACTCGCCTCGGGACCAGGCTCTCGTCCGGCGAGCGCCCCAGCGATGAGGCGCATGCGCAAGAGTCGAAGTATCTCGCCGTGCGACCAACACTTGACAAGTGCATCACGCTCGATATCAGAGTGTCTCACGTTCTTTTTCGCGACCAACTCAACGAGGTCCTTCGCGGTCGGACCGCGACCCCACAGTGCCCCTTCGCCCGAGAGTGAGACGCGCTCATTGCCGAGTGTGACCTTGGCGAGACGCCATCCATCGTTGACCTCGCCGATCAGGTAGTCACTGGGCAGACGCACTTCGTCAAGGAACACCTCATTGAATGCGTGATCGCCCGTCATGTCGACCAGTGGGCGAATCGTCACGCCCGGTGCCTTCATGGGACACACGAAGTAGCTGATCCCACTTTGAGCGGGCCCCTCGTTCGACGTCCTAGCGAGCAAGATGCCCCACGTGGAAATGTGCGCATAACTCGTCCAGACCTTCTGTCCCTTGATCACCCATTCATCACCATCACGTACCGCAGTGGTGGTGAGCGATGCGAGATCGCTTCCGGCGTTTGGTTCACTGAAGAGTTGGCACCAGAAATCCTCGCCACTCAAGAGACGCGGCAACCAACGTTCTTTCTGTTCCTCAGTCCCCGCGAGAGCAATCGTTGGACCAGCCCACCCGATGCCGATTGGATTGATCGGACGCCGCACGCCCGCCCGATTCAACTCGTCGTCAATGAGCAACTGATACTCAACTGATGCCGCTCGTCCCCAGGGTTCGGGCCAATGCGGCACAACAAGACCCGCTTCGGACAATTCGAGTCCGGTCGGATTCGGGTGTTCATCGAGCCATAGACGAAGCTCAAGCCGCCGTGGATCGGATTCATCAACAACTGTGTCATCGAGCGATGACGTCACTGGCGCGAGCAGCCCCCGGCCCTCAATCACTTCTTCGGTACTGTTCTTCACAAATACCTCCCATGTATCTCATTTCCAACGTAATCCTCTTCGCAACGCTGCTCCAGCACGAGCGATGAAGTGGCGCTGCTC
This sequence comes from Acidimicrobiaceae bacterium, assembly GCA_027355725.1. GTDB lineage: Bacteria > Actinomycetota > Acidimicrobiia > Acidimicrobiales > RAAP-2 > RAAP-2. The sequence goes on along the minus strand of DAIEHI010000096.1, from coordinate 45,486 downwards.
GGCTCGTACCGGCGAACAATCCCAGTCATATACTGCGATTTATGGCGATACTCTTCTGGCTGGTCATCTTGTTGATCTGCATTTTCGCCGAGATCCACACCCAAGCTTTCGTCGCGCTCTTCGTCGGGGTCGGAGCCGTGATCGCCTTCTTCCTCGCCCTGGCGGCGGTGCCGTTCGCTGTCCAGTCAGTTGTCTTCGTTGTCGTGTCGGGAGCCACGGTGTTCGCGCTTCGCCCAACTGTCGTGCGTCGATTTAAGCGTACGTCGGTGGTCGATCTCAGTGTGCCCGCGCCCAGTAGCCTCGCGAATCTGACGGGATTCGTCGAAGACGTTGTGGGCGATGAGGGCCACCCGGGACGGGTGAAGATAAAGGGTGAGACTTGGAAGGCGGTCACCCAGGATTCGACACCTATTCCAAGTGGTGTCCAGATCGTAGTGAAGCGGGCTTACGGCACGACCTTGTGGGTGGAGAGGGTCTAATCGCCCTCGCGACATCGATTCGATCGCGCCAAGGATTGACTCAACTGCTCAGTGCGCTTGGGACTTCGGACATCACGCTCTTGATGGCTTGAACCGCACCCAAGAGTGCTGCGCTTTCTGCAGGAACGATCAACTTCGTGTTCTCACTCTCAGCGAACTTCGACAACGTGTCCAATTGCAGGATCGCGATGAGCGAAGGACTCGGGTCCTGGGCCTTGATTGCTGCATAGACCGAAGCAATCGCTTGAGCGCGACCCTCGGCTTCGAGGATGAGGGCCTGACGTTGACCCTCCGCACGGAGTATCGCCGATTGCTGTGCTCCCTCGGCCTCTTTGATCGCCGCCTGGCGCTGACCGTCGGCGACGTTCACCGCTGATTGCTGTGCACCCTCAGACTCAAGGATTCTGGCGCGCTTCTCCTGATCCGCTTGCTTCTGCAAAGCCATGGCTTGAAGGATCTGCTCGGGAGGGGTGATCTCGAGCACTTCCACGCGATTGATGCGCACACCCCATTTATCAGTCGCTTCTTCCATCTGTGATTGCAGCAACGAGCCGATACGCTCGCGCTGGGAGAACGCTTCGTCGAGGGTGATGCTGCCAAAGACCGCACGAACCGAGGTGCGCGCCAGATTGTCGACACTCACGAGGTAGTCAGAGTTGGTGAACAGCGCAAGTCGAACGTCAACCACCTGGCTGAAGATCGTTGCGTTCACGATGACCGCCACGTTGTCTCGAGTGATGACCTGTTGGCGATCGCCGGTACGCGGCGTCTCTCGTACGTCAACAATCTTCATCTGTTCAATGAAGGGGAAGATGAACGTGAGTCCGGGGCTCTTTATGTCCTTGAACTCGCCGAATCGAGTGACCACACCTTCATAACCCTGCTGGACAATCCGTACTGACTTAATGATGGTCGCGATCACGAGTAGAACAATGACGCCCGCAACAATGGCGAGCACGACGCCCAATCCCATAAGTCCTCCTGCCCTGCATCGTGAGACACAAGAGTCATCGGCTCTCAATCGGAGTGTAGTGGTCGCACCGCCCACACTTACTGATGATTCTCGATCACGACAAGGGCCACCACGATGACTCGCTGAGGGGATGAGGAGGCCGGAAGTTCGCTCGCACGTCGGATCGCCGAGTCACACGCAACCTCCTCGGCGTCAGTCTCCAACACGTGGCAATCGCTCACACCATCACTACGTACGAGCATCGATGCCGGAGCTTCAAAGTGCCCACCACCAATGGTGCGTCCGACGTGATTTCAAAGTTCGGGTTGACGACGAGCGCCGGAGCGTCCAAAATGGCAGATGGGCGACTAAATACGATGATCAAGGGTCCCTGCGAGCATGTCGAGAAGGAGTCGAATGGACGTCGCAACGTTTGTTTCAACCATCTTCAATGACCAACTACCGTTTCGCGTCGAAGCGTTCGACGGGAGCAGTGCTGAGCCGGGCGTGGCTTCCTCGGCCAACGCCATCACGGTGAAGATCCTCACCCGTGATGCGCTGAATCGAGTGCTGACCCACCCAGGCGAACTGGGACTGGCGCGCGCCTACGTCGCTGGTGATATTGACGTCGACGGCGATCTTGACGCACTCTTTGAATTGTCCTCGCCACCGGTCCTTCAAATACTCAACGTGAAGAATCTTCGTTCACTCACGTCCGTGGTGGGCGTCTCAGCGTTCAAACCGCTCACGCCGCCCCAGATCGAGGCTCGCCAGCGTGGCGTCTTGCACAGTCGCAGCCGAGACCGTCAGGCGATATCGCATCATTACGACGTTTCGAACCGCTTCTATGAAATGGTGCTTGGCCCCTCGATGACCTACTCGTGCGCGGTGTTCAATTCTCCCGACGACACCCTTGAGACGGCCCAGAAGAGAAAGGTCGACCTCGTCGCTCGAAAGCTTGACCTGCAACCAGGCATGAGACTCCTCGATGTCGGGTGCGGCTGGGGAGCGATGGCGATCCATGCTGCGTCAACTTACGGCGCCAGAGTCGTCGGCATAACGCTCTCTGAACCTCAACAGCGCTACGCCACCGAGCGTGCGCGAATCGCCGGAGTCAGTGACCTGGTCGAATTCCGACTCCAGGACTATCGCGACGTGAAGGACGGCCCATTCGACGCGATCAGTTCCATCGGGATGTCCGAACACGTTGGTCGACGTTCGCTCCCCGCGTACACCCAAGCCCTCTTCGACCTACTGAGGCCCGGCGGACGCCTGCTCAACCACGCCATTGGCCGACCCGTCTCCTTCGACGACGACCCGAGGCCAACGTCGGTCTCTGAGGCCGTGCGTCAGACTCAGATCGCCCTCGGCATGCGTGGGCCATCCAAGATCGGCAGCCCCTTCATCGAGCGCTACGTCTTCCCCGATGGAGAATTGCATGAGGTGGGCACGATGGTGTCAATGTTCCAGGCCCACGGCTTCGAAGTACGACACCTCGAGAGTCTTCGAGAGCACTACGCCCTCACGCTTCGTCACTGGGTCGACAACCTCGTCAAGCGCTTCGACGAAGCGGTGAGCGAAGTGGGCGAACAGCGCGCGAGGGTGTGGCGGTTGTACATGGCGGGTTCGGCGGTGGGCTTCGAGCGCCATCACCTCGAGATCCACCAGGTACTGTGCGTCAAGCCCATCAATGGCGCCAGCGGGCTCGCGCTGCGCCCGGATTTCTCGGCGAGTTTCTAGACGTCCAGCGAAGGTGGGCTCATAACCCCGCGAGGAAACGCACGCGCTCGCGATTGCTCGTCACTTGCACCACCGTGATCGTCGAGCGGTGGCGTTCAACTGACGCATCGATGAGCGGTTGTTGATCGAGTGGGAATCGCCAGACGTATCGAAGGAACTCAAGACTCAATTTCTCGGGACAACCGGGGGCCTGGACGTCGTTGCCGTAATGCAGCAGTATTCGCCGCAGCACCCTGAGCACGCACCGCACGCGCGTATAGCGAAGTACGACGACCGTATCGGCCGCGGCCAACCGATCGTCAATGGTGTCGACGTAGGTACCGTCAACGATCCACTGATCTGCACTGAGTAGTGCACGATGGATTGCTCGCCACTGCTGGGCCGGCATCTCGCGCCACTGCGGCTGCCAATAGTGGTGATCGAGCGAGATCACCTCGATGCCGGTTCGAATGCCTAGCTCGCGCGCCAAGCGCGTCTTACCCGATCCGGGGGAACCAACGACGGCGATACGTTTCATATGTCGCCCTTTCTAGCAAGCCGCCTGACGCCACCATGAGGGCGCCATCAAAAGTTGCCCTTCTAATATCGAGGGCGTGCGAGTTCGACTGCGTCCACTGCGGCTCGAGGACGAGGACGCCGCGACGAGCGCTCACCAGGAGATGCTGGAAGAGGATTTTGAGTTCCTGATCGGCTGGCAGCCCGGAACCGACTGGAGTGAATACGTGACTTCGAGACGCGAGTTGGCTCGATCGACCACCGTCACCCCCGACCAGGTTCCGAGCACGCTGCTCATGGCCGTGCTCGACGACGAGATCATAGGCCGTGCGTCGGTCAGATTTTGCCTGAACGAGTGGCTCGCGTGGCACGCCGGTCACATTGGCTACGGCGTGCTTCGCGAGCATCGCCACCAGGGTTACGCGCCAGAGATTCTCCAACAGGCACTTGTCGTTGCCCGCGCGCACGGCGTCGATCGAGTGCTGGTCACGTGTCGCGACGACAACATTCCATCAGCCAAGGTGATCGAAGTCTGTGGCGGCGTGCTTGAACAAGTGGTGCCGGCGAGTGCTGAGGACGTCGCGTTTCGTCGCTACTGGATTGGCTGACGCGTCACCGCACAGCCTCCAACGGTGCCCTCGCACAGTAGGTTGTCGTGATGTAGGGGACCTCGAAGAACTCATCGAAGTCACGAACAATCTCTGCCACCTCATCCAGGATCTTTCGCTGGCCCTCTGGTTCCATGACGGCGATGTAACTCGTCGACAGAACCCGGCGATCGAGTGTCGCACGATCAACGAGCTGCGTGTGACGAAAGTCACGTCGCTCGATACCGCGAAATCCTCCCTGGGCGAGTACCGCGGCGTAGTCCGTCGCCGCGTCAAAGGGGCGCTTGAGGTCCCAGAGCATGGCCCGGGTGAGCTGTGCAACCCACTCAACAGACTCGTCGCGTTCATTCCATATCAGTCCCAGATGTCCGCGGGGGCCGAGCACGCGTGTGAACTCGGCCAACGCCTTCTCGTAGTCGAACCAGTGAAACGCTTGAGCCACCGTGATCACGTCGATTGATTGATGCTCGAACGGCAGGGACTCGGCAGTCCCTTCGACAATGGTCACCCCGAGGTCTTGGCGTTCGAACTCGAGGCGCATCCCCGGCGACGGCTCGACGGCTACCAGGTCGCGCGTGAACGCCGTGAGTTCTCTTGTGAACAGCCCGGTCCCGGCGGCGACGTCCGCAACCCGTCGCGCACCCGCGATATCGAGGGCTTCGACCATGTGCGCCACCGCGGCGACCGGATAGCCCGGTCGGGCCGATTGATAGCGCGCGCCATCAGCGAAGCCCGATACCGCATTCGTGCGATCACGTTGGTTGGTCATCGATACTCCCTCGCTAGCCCATCAGGGACGCTAGGGCGCGAACTGGCCTTCGCGTCGGCAATGTTAACTTTCATTTCCACCCCTTTCACTCACAGACACTTTCCCCTAGGGTCTGGCTATGGAGGTCGTTCGCTGCGCATCGCCTACCGAGTTCCTCGACCTCACCACCTCGTACCGCGAGCGTGATCCGATCCGCTCGAACGTTCTCGGATCCGTCGCAATCTCGACTGCACAACGCACGCACCACTACGACGACTGCATCTGGTGGGCCGTGCGCGAGGGTGCCGACGTCATTGGCGCGGCCATGCGCACTGCACCCTACGGCATGCAAATTGGACCAATGCCACCTGAGGCTGCGGCTGCGCTCGCGTTCGAGGTCTCACTGCACGACGACGGATTCCCCTGGGTCTTCGCGTCAGAATCCACCATCACGACGTTCATGGACGCGTACCGCTCCTCGGGCTCTCCGGGCTCGACGCGTCAATCGGTCTGGGGTCGACGTGACATTGTCTACGAGGCGGGTGCGATTGCGCTACCGATCGTCAGCGGGACGTACCGCGTAGCGACACTCGCGGACTTGAATCTCGCCTTTCGATGGAGTACCGACTTCCAGGCCTTCATCGACGGCGCACCGCCGCGAGCGGACAAACGAGATCGGGATTCTCTTCGATCGCGTATCTCAAGTGGGGGTCTGTGGTTTTGGTGCGTCGAGGGAGCGCCGGTCGCCATGGCCGGCTACGCCTCGCCGGTCAAGGTGCCGTCGGGCACCGTGACGCGAATCGGACCTGTCTACACACCCGAGGAGCATCGCGGCAATGGTTACGCAGCTGCCATCACCTCGGTACTGACTGCGACCCTGGTGCGTCGAGGCTCACGGGTGATGCTCTACGCCGATGCGGCGAACCCGACCAGTAACGGGGTGTACCAGCGCATTGGTTTTCACGCGATCGACGAAGTGGTGCGCGTCGACCTCCTTGCGGGCCACGCCCACAGCGAATCAACCACCGCTCGCTAGCCTTGACCAATGGATGACCAGCTCGCGGCGAACCAGTCCAACTGGCAAGACCGAGTACCCATTCACATGACGTCACGATTTTATGACGTCGAGCGTTGGCTTTCGAGTGAACGAATGCCCCGAGAACGTGAACGCGCCATGATTGGTGACCCGGCCGGCAAGTCCCTCGTCCAGTTGCAGTGCCACATCGGTCTCGAGACCCTGGAGTGGGCGCGAGCCGGCGCGCAGGTCACCGGTGTCGACTTCTCGCCAGCCGCGATTGACGCGGCGCGCACCCTCGCCGCTCGTACTGGACTGTCGTCTCGCGCCACGTTCGTCTGCTCTGACGTCTACGACGCCGACGTTGCACTCGGTGACGTCACCTTCGACATCGTCTACGTCTCCATTGGTTCACTCGGGTGGTTACCCGACATTGCGCGTTGGGCCAAGGTCGCAGCGAACCTGTTGAGCGCGGGCGGCACGTTGTTCATCCACGACGTCCATCCTTTCTCCTCATGCCTTGATGACGAAGGTGAACGGGTCGTGTACGGCTACTTTGAAGATCCTGAGCACCCCTTCGTCAGTGACGAGGATTCGACCTACACCGATGGGGGTCGCCTCACGCATGTGAGGACCTACGAGTGGAATCACGCCTTGGGCGAGATCATCCAAGCGCTGCTCGATGAGGGGTTGATCATCGACGCACTACACGAACACGACTGGACGTACTTTCACCAGTTCCCCTGGCTCGCAGAGACGAAAGGCGTGTGGCGCACACCCGACGGTCGCCCTCGACTTCCTCTCAGTTTCACCGTGCTCGCCCACGCCCCGCGGGTGCGCTGACGCTTCAATCACTCGCCAAGGGCTCAGCCCTGCTTGTCCTCGCTCGAATCGCCCTCTGGCAAGAGCACCGATCCCGGAGAGCCGACCCCGACCTCGCTCATGATGCCTTGGCCGACCCCGGCGAAACCTTCCTCGTCTTCTTCTGGCACCGTACGCACCAGATGTGTGCCACCCGCACCTCGCATCCATGAGAAGACCGCACCGACGAAGCACAGTCCCGCCGCGACGAGAAACGCCATGTGCAAGCCCTTGGCGAACGGCGCCTCGATCAGATTCGGGAAGAAACTACGACCGAGCAGCACCGAGGAATGCACGCCACTTTGTGCGAGGAGGTGGGCCCCGAGGAGTTGTTGCATGGGATTGACACCGAGGAACGCTGAGAAGAGACTCCCGATCGCGGGGATGTGCGAGATGACCGTTGCCTGCGAAGTGGGGACACCCTGGGCGGTGAGACCGCTCAGGAGCGTGTGCGGCAACGACGCCGCGAGACCGAGCGTGATGACGGTGAAGAAGAAGCCGATCGAGAGCACGCTCGCCGAATTCTGAAAGGTGTTGAGCATCGCTCCCCCCGCTCCTCGCCGATTAGCGGGCAGCGAGTTCATCACCGCGCTCGAGTTCGGCGCCGCGAAGAGACCCATGGAGAGCCCGACCAGCAGTAACAGAGCAGCGAAGACGGGATACGTGAAGTTGATTGGGATCATCTGAAGACCCACCAGGCTGAGGCCGGTGAGCACCAGTCCCAACGTCGCGAAGTTGCGTGCTCCGTGACGGTCTGCGAGCCGCCCGGACAATGGACCCGCGATGAAGAACCCAATGGTGAGTGGCACCATATAGATACCCGCCCACAACGGCGTCTGGGCAAAGGTGTAGCCATGTTGGGGTAACCAGATCCCTTGAAGCCAGATGATGAGGATGAACTGCAATCCACCTCGAGCGAGTGAGAGCATGAGCGTTGCCACGTTGCCCATCGCAAATCCTCGGTTCGAGAAGAGACTCAGATCAAACATGGGCTCTGCGGTCTTGGCCTCAATGACGAGAAAGCCCACCAACACCGCGAGACCGCCGAAGATACAGGTCAACACGAAGGGGCTCGTCCAGCCCATCGGGTGACCTCCGTAGGGCTGGAGACCGTAGACAATGCCGGTCAGGAGCGCGATGAGGCCAAGCGCGAACGTGAAGTTACCGAGCCAGTCGATCTTGGCCTTGGCCCGTGCTCCGTTGTCGTGCAGCTTCATGTATGCCCAGACCGTGCCGAAGAGGCCGACCGGTACTGACACCAAGAAGACCAGACGCCACTCAATGGGAGCGAGCACGCCACCGAGGAGCAGTCCTATGAACGAACCGCCAATGGCCGCGACGCCGTTGATGCCGAGCGCGAGGCCGCGCTCGCTCGGCGGAAATGCGTCAGTGAGGATGGCATTCGAATTGGCGAACAAGAAGGCACCACCGACGCCCTGGCCCACTCGCATGATGATGATCCACATCGCTCCGGCCGGACCGGTCATCCACGTGACCGCGAGCAGTATCGAAAAGATGGTGAACACCGCAAAACCGAGGGTGTACATGCGCACTCGACCGTAGATGTCACCCACGCGACCAAAGCTGACGACCAGTACTGAAGTGACGAGCAAGAAGCCCGTGAGAATCCAAAGGAAGTAGGGCGTATTACTGGGCGCCAGTGGGTCCAATTTGATGCCGCGAAAGATGTTGGGTAGTGCGATGAGAAGAATCGAACCGTTGATCGTCGCCATCAAAATGCCGAGCGTGGTATTGGAGAGTGCTATCCACTTGTAGCGATCGGGATGAGGATGCGGTGTTGCTGCAATGGTCATGTGTCTCCAAGCGATGGCGGGGTGGATTGACGAATTAGTTAGTTAATATCAACTAACTAGTACACTATACTGGTCTCGTGAACGCTTCAGCCAAGATCAGCACCTCTACGCCGCCAGAATCAGGGCCGGCGAACAGTCTGCGCGTCTCGGTGGCCCGGATCTATCGGGCGCTGCGCGTGAACTCGGACTGGAGCATCACTCCCTCCCAGGGTTCGGCGCTCGCGCGCATTGAACAGTGCGAGCCAGTGCGCCTCGGCGTGCTCGCTCAACTCGAGGGAGTGAGTGCGGCGTCGATGAGCCGGATCGTCGAATCCCTTGAAGCCCAGGGAATCGTGACGCGCATTGCCGATCCCCTCGACGGGCGCGCGAGCATGGTGAAGCTCAGTACCAAGGGGGTGAAGCTGATCCGTGAATATCGAGCAGCGAGCACTCGCGCCATCGAGTCCGCCCTCTCGACGCTCAGCCGAGACGAACAGTCCTCACTACGAGCGACGCTTCCAATCCTCGAGAAGCTCTCCGAGATCCTCCAGGTTGGCGCCAGTAACCAGAGGCCGTGACGTCCGCACCCACTTCGATTCGAACTAAACCGAAGGTCGCGTCAACGAAGAGGTGCACAAGAAACCCATGGAATCATCCATCAAGTTTCAAGCGCTACTTCGAGCTGGTCTCGGTCTCTTCGAGGATCGTGCGGAGCTGGCGCCCCATTTCTCGAGGATTGCCGACGATCTCGCCGATCACATCGCCTTCGATCGCAACATCGTCACCGGGGCGATAGAGCGAGACGCGCATCCCCCGACCCCAGCGCTGAGCGCTCACCACCCACGGAAGACCGATTTCGCCCGAGTCTCGCGTCGCCATGATCTCACCCGACCGGCCGAGACCGATGCTCCAACCCGGGGAACGGGCGGCGTCGATCACGCGTTGAACTTCACTGGCGCTCGAGAGTCCTTGGGATTTAGCGATGCCCAACCCTAGGAGATTGCAGTGACATCGTGATCACGATGCGTTGGCACTCGCTTCGCATATCGCCTTCAGTGCGGTAAGCGTCGATCGGATGGACTCCTTCGTGAACTCGGCTCGATCAAAACCGTCCTTCTTGTCGGCGCGACGGACGAACGCATTTCGCTGCTCGGTCCACCCTTCAATGACCCGACAGCCTTCGAGCGTTGGCTCGATGATGTATTCCCACTTGGCCACACGAAAGGGTCCGTAGGTCACGTTGAAGGCAAAGCGCGATGGAGGCTCAAAGGTCGTGACACGAGCGGTGGTCGACCAGGTCGCGCCATCTCGTGCGTTACTGCCCTTGAACTTTGCCCCGAGCGCCGGGCGCGTTGCGCCTCCGAGCCATTCACCTCCGGTGTTCTCAGGCGACAGCCGGCCCATCGCGGGCAGATCGGAAATTACCTCGAACACGTCCTGGGCAGCAGCGGCGATCTCGATTGAATCGGAGTAGTCCATGACAACGACACTAGTGAGCCCGTTGATCAGAACTGTTGCGCCATCGCTTCTCGTTGGTCGACCTCGAAAATTCTGGTCCATTCGAGCAGACACCAGCCAATACCGAGCTCGAAGATGACCTCACCCTGGAAGAGGTACGCGAAATTCCAATCCGGCAACGACGCGGCGGCGAGCAAGCCTCCGCCAAGCGCCACGCTGAAGGCGCCGATTGACCCGGCTCCGGGGTACCTCGCGAGCAGGAGTATCGCGATGGCGAGCTCCACCAGGGCCATGGCGACGCCGGTGATCATGTGGGCCCAATTGAGAAACGCACCCTTGTTGAATGGTGTGATCAACAACACGAACAGCGAAATCGCCACTATGCGCAGCCCCACCACCACGAGCGCGGGAGCACTCACGTTTTCAAGATGTGACGAAGTCCTCCATAAGCCGTACGCCGCCACGAAGAATCCCAGCGCAAGAATCTCAATGGTGCCGTGATACACGCCAAAGAACGAGATGCCGTCATTCTCGACGACTTCGTTGTGCACTATCAACAGACACAACAACAGGGTCGCAAAGAAGATGAGTTGAGTCGCGAAAAGGAACTGGCGCGGGGTTAGTTGGCTCGACGACTCATCGGGACCCATACCTCCAAGATATGTCTAGCCCGCGAATCGCGCACGCGATGCCTCAAGCTCCGCCTCAGCCTCGGCGCGCCCTACGAAATGCTCGACTTTGACCCACTTGCCCTCATCGAGGTCTTTGTAGACGGTGAAGAAATGGCTGATGCGGTCCAGAACATCCTTCGCCACATCACCAATGTCCGTGGCCGATTTCCACTTCTTGTCGTAGGCCGGAACGCAGATCAGCTTTCCGTCCTCGCCGTTCTCGTCAGTCATGACGCACATGCCGAGAATCCTCGACTCGATCAGACAACCCGGGAAGGTCGGATACTCAGTGAGCACGAGCGCATCGAGAGGGTCGCCGTCACCGCCCAGCGTGTCGGGGATGAAGCCGTACTCAGCGGGATAGCCCATTGAGACAACCAGGTGTCGATCGAGCTTGATGGTGTGGTTCTCGTGGTCGTACTCGTACTTGTTCTGACTACCCCGGGGGATCTCGATGATGACGTTGACGTTGTCCATGTCTCGAACAGCTCCTTTATGCGAACTCGCGCCACTGCGCAGTGCATGCCAATCGTAGCCACAAGCACCACGTGGACACGACCTAGACTTTTGCCGGCGCGACGTGATGTCGCTACAGGACAAGGAGGTCCTATGGAGCGGGTTGGTGTGGTTGGTTGCGGCCTCATGGGTTCAGGTATCGCAGAGATTTCCGCGCGATCGGGATCGAGCGTCGTGGTCATCGAGCGCGACGCGCAGGCGCTTCGCGCGGGTATCGACCGTATCGAGAAGTCGCTGTCTCGCGCGGTGACCGCGGGCAAACTCCCAGAGGACGAGGCGAACCTCGCCCGGGCGAATCTGACCTACAGCGAGGACTTCGAAGACCTCGCGCAGTGTCAACTCGTCATTGAGGCCGTCGCCGAAGACGAGGCCATCAAAGTCGACGTGTTCAAGAGACTCGACGCCGTCGTCAGTGATCCCGCCGCGATTCTCGCCACGAACACGTCGTCGATCCCTATCATCAAGCTCGCCATGGTCACCAAGCGACCCGAACAGGTCATTGGCATGCACTTCTTCAATCCGGTGCCGGTACTCAAGTTGACCGAATTGATCTCGTCACTCCTGACCAGTGCCGAGACGACCCAGCGCGTGCACGACTTCGCAACGAACAACCTGAACAAGCGCGTCATCACCTCTCCCGACCGTGCGGGTTTCGTTGTGAACGCGCTCCTCATTCCCTATCTCCTGTCAGCGGTTCGCATGCTCGAATCCGGTTTTGCGAGCGCCGAGGACATCGACACCGGCATGGTACTTGGATGTGCCCATCCGCTCGGCCCCTTAGCGCTCACCGACCTCATTGGTCTCGATACGACGATGGCCGTGGCTGAATCGCTCTACGAGGAGTTCAAGGAGCCGCACCTCGCGCCTCCGCCACTGCTTTCGCGCATGACCCAGGCTGGACTTCTCGGTCGAAAGTCGGGCCAGGGCTTCTACTCGTACAAGAAATAGGAGTCCCCGCGCACGCCACTCGCTCGCCAGCGAACCTTCTACGCTGTGTGGACAGAAGGAGGGGTGAGTGACAACCTACGTCGTGACCTTGCAGTGTGCTGACGGACCGGGCATCGTGCGAGCCGCCAGTTCAGCGATCGTCCAAGTGGGCGGCAACATCCTCGAGAACGACCAATTCACCGATCCGGTGACCGGGCAGTTCTGCATGCGCACGCGCTTTGAAACCGACAACGATCAGATGTCAGAGGTGCGCGACGTGCTGATGAGTGAACTCGCACCTTTCGAGCCACGTCTCGGCATTCGCAACGAACTCACCGAGCGACGAGCGATCATCATGGTGTCAACCGCTGACCACTGCGTCGCGGACCTCCTCTACCGACGAGAGCAGGGTGATCTTGCCTTGGACATCGTGGCCATAGTTGGCAATCACCCAGATTGTCGCCCCTTGGCCGAGCGCTATGGCGTGCCGTTCTTCGAGATAGCGGTCACGAGCGAGACCAAGCCCGCAGCCGAAGACGAACTGCGAGGACTCATCGCTCGCTTCGAGGCTGACGTGGTGATCCTCGCGCGCTACATGCAAGTGCTCTCCGCGCAACTCTGTGACGACTTGAGTGGCCGGGCAATCAACATCCACCATTCGTTCCTGCCTGGTTTCAAGGGGGCTCGACCCTACCACCAGGCCTATGAACGTGGCGTGAAGATCATCGGCGCGACGGCACATTTCGTCACCCCTGAACTCGACGAAGGACCGATCATCGAACAAGACGTCGTGCGCGTCACCCACGCTCGACGTCCCACAGACCTCGTCTCGCTTGGTCGTGACATCGAGCGCACGGTCTTGGCGCGCGCGGTGCGACTCATCGCAGAAGACCGAGTGGCCCTCGTCGGCAAACGAACGGTGATCTTCTCGCAGTGACTCAGGTCACCGGATTACGCAGCGCGAAGCGCTCGTCTCGATACATCTCAGACGTCATCACCTCGACAATGCGTTCGACCGCGTCGTAGACGTCGACGTAGCGAACGTACAACGGGGCGAATCCGAACCGACAGATGTCGGGGTCTCGAAAGTCGCCAATGACCCCGCGCTCGATCAGGGCTTGGATGATGCCGTACCCCTCGGCGTGACGAAGCGCCACCTGACTGCCCCTTCGTTCGTGTTCACGAGGTGTCACGACCTCAAAGACACCGGGCAGCCGGTCTTCGATGAGTGCGATGAACATGTCGGTCAACGCCAGACTCTTGGCTCGCACCTGGGCCATTGTGGCGTGTTCCCAAACCTCCAGGGCTCCGCCGAGTGCCGCGAGGGCGATGACCGAAGGTGAGGATGTGACGAAGGCCTGCATGCCCTTCGCCGGTTCGTAGGTCAGTTCGAAATTGAACGGACGAGCGTGCCCCAACCACCCGGGTAGTGGATTTTCGAGCACCCCCTGCCAGCGCTCTCGCACGTAGAGGAACGCCGGCGCGCCGGGCCCGCCGTTCAGGTACTTGTAACCACACCCGGCTGCGAAGTCGACGTCACACCCGGTCACGTCGAGCTCGACCGCACCCGCGGAGTGAGCAAAGTCCCACAACATCAACGCGCCCGCGTCGTGGACCTTCTTCGTGATGCCCTTCATGTCCAGCATCTCGCCGGTGCGAAAATCAACGTGCGTCAGCATCACCAATGCCACGTCGCTACTGAGTTCGGCTTCGAGTGATTCACGCCTGATGGGCTTGACGATCATGGGCCGCCCCGCTCGACGAGCCATCGCCTCGACGATATAGATATCAGAGTGAAAGTTGGCTACGTCGGTCAAGACAACGTGGCGATCCTCTCGCAGCTCCAGTGCGCCGCCGATGAGCTTGGCGAGAAAGAACGTCAACGTGTCAGCGACCAGCACCTCACCCGGCTGGGCACCGATGAGTGGGGCCAGTCGGTCACCAAGACTGGTCGGCTCTGCCATCCAGCCCGCGGCATTCCAACTTCGCACAAGGCCCTTCGCCCACTCGACGTTGATGACCTCGGTGACGCGCCGGCTCGCCGCGTGGGTCACCGGCCCGAGCGAGTTCCCGTCGAGGTATATCTCACCGCTGTTGAGGCGGAACTCGGCGCGTAGATCGGATATCTCGTCAGCTTCGTCGAGCGCCGAGCAGTCGTCTCTCAAGATCACAGTACCGACCTCACTTCCCACAACAGCGGGTACAAACGTTGTCCCAGCGTCGTATCAAGATACGCCATGCCGTCACTGCCACCGGTGCCCGGGCGACGACCAATTTGACGTCCCGCCATGAGCAGATGCTGATGTCGCCACATTGCGAGGCGCTCGTCGTGATCCATCATCAGTTCAGCCACTGCGTGCAGTGCCGAGGTCTCCGGCGTCGAGTGCGAGACGTACAGCGCGCGCACCACATCGAGCAGGTCCTCTTGAGCGCTCACGCCGAGCAGCGCGCGCACCGAGTGCTCGAAACCTGACCAGAGTGTGGTGCCCTCACTCAAGCCCCTGAGCCAGGCGCGCTGGTCGTCATCGAAGATCTCAAAGCTCAACATGGCGGGTTTGCCTGCGCCACTTAGGAACTCGATACCTCGGAACTGGAACGACTGGAACCCTGACGCGGGGTGCAGTGGGTCTCGAAACTCGAGAAATCCTTCCGGTGACATGGTCTCAAGCACGCGAAGGTGTCCGAGCAAGAGGTCCTCAATACCAACGATCCGACGCAAGGGCGCGACCGCGTTCCAGGGCTGCTTCTCGTGCAGCGCGGCGTTGGCGCGCGTGAGTTCATCGATGATGACCTTGAACCACAATTCATAGGACTGGTGTACGACAATGAAGAGCAACTCGTCGGAGGCGCCACTGGTCAATGGCACCTGCAAGGTCAACAGGTCGTCAATACGCAGGTAGCTCGAATAGTCGGTCTTGTTGCTCACGCCAAGAACTCTAGGCGTAGTAATTACTTAATTACTTCCCCACACCACCCCACACCGGACCTCACGAACGCGTGATGGGCTTGTACCTGAGTCGGTGCGGCTGGTCGGCATCGGTGCCAAGACGCTTGTGGCGCTCGGCCTCATAGTCAGAGAAGTTCCCCTCGAACCAGCGAACGACTGCGTCACCTTCGAACGCCAAGACGTGAGTGGCGATCCGGTCGAGGAACCATCGATCGTGACTGATCACAACGGCACAACCTGGGAACGTCAACAGGCCATCCTCGAGCGCTCGCAAGGTGTCGACATCGAGGTCGTTCGTGGGCTCGTCGAGGAGTAAGACGTTGCCGCCGCTACGAAGCACCTTGGCCAACTGGACGCGGTTACGTTCTCCGCCGGAGATCTCACCAACCTTCTTCTGCTGGTCACTCCCCTTGAAGCCGAAACTCGCCACATACGCGCGCGCGTGGATCTCACGGTTGCCAACCACCATGTGCTCTTGACCCTCGCTGATCTCGTCGAACACGGTGGCGTTAGCGTCGAGGTTGTCTCTACTCTGATCCACGTAGGCGAATTGCACGGTGCTGCCGATCTCAATCGTGCCCGAGTCGGGCTGTTCTTGACCGATCATCATCTTGAAGAGCGTGGTCTTGCCCGCACCGTTCGCACCGATGACACCAACGATGCCACCGGGAGGAAGCAGAAACGTCAAGTCCTCGATCAAGAGTCGATCATCGAAACCCTTGGTGAGATGCGTCGCATTAACGACGACATCGCCCAAGCGCGGGCCCGGCGGAATGGCGATCTCGAGTCGATCCGCACGACGCTCGGCGGCTTCGGACTCAGCGACCAGTTCGTTAAAGGCGCTGAGGCGCGCCTTGCCCTTGCTCTGTCGCGCGCGCGGGGACATTCGAATCCATTCGAGCTCTCGCTCGAGGGCTGCTTGACGGACCTTGTCAGCCTTTTCTTCTGAGGCGAGGCGGGCTTGTTTCTGTTCGAGCCATGACGAGTAGTTCCCCTCCCAGGGAATGCCGTGTCCCCGGTCGAGTTCGAGGATCCACGAAGCCGCATTATCGAGGAAGTACCGGTCGTGCGTGATCGCAACGACGGTCCCGGCGTAGTCCTGCAGGGTTCGCTCGAGCCAGGCAACCGACTCGGCATCAAGGTGGTTAGTGGGCTCGTCGAGCAGCAAGAGATCAGGCTTGGAGAGTAGGAGCCGACAGAGCGCGACACGTCGACGCTCACCACCCGACAACTTCGTGACGTCAGCGTCTGGCGGCGGAAGTCGCAACGCGTCCATCGCAATCTCGAGTGTGCGCTCAAGGTCCCACGCGCCGAGTGCATCGATCTTGGTCTGTAGATCGGACTGCTCGCTCAAGAGCGCGTCAAAGTCCGCGTCAGGATCGGCGAATGCCGCACACACTTCGTTAAAGCGCGCGAGCAGGTCTCGCTGCTCAGCAACACCGTCAGCGACGTTGCCCACCACGTCCTTGGTGGGATCGAGTTGCGGCTCCTGGGAGAGGTAGCCAACACTGAAACCCGGCGTCAGACGGGCTTCACCAGTGAAACCGTCATCGAGTCCCGCCATAATGCGCAGCAGCGATGACTTACCCGAACCATTGGCACCGATGACGCCGATCTTCGCGCCTGGATAGAACGAGAGGTTGATCCCTTTTAGAACCTCTCGATCGGGCGGATAGAAGCGACGAAGGTCGCGCATTGTGAAGATGAACTGAGCTGCCATGGCATCTAGTGTTGCGCACTTTGCACCAACTCATCACATCAACGGTCAAGTGGAGAATTCTTCACCATTACACTCGCCCCATGCCCGAGAAGACCGCGACCGCCAAATCTCCATCTGCGCATCGACACGCGCCCGAATGGATCATCCTCGCAATCGCGTGTCTCGCGCAATTCATGGTCGTGCTCGACGTGTCGATCGTCAACGTCGCCCTGCCACGAATGGGCAAGGATCTGCACTTCACGATCGCCAGTTCACAGTGGGTCGTCAATGCGTACGTCTTGACGTTTGCGGGCTTCTTGCTGCTCGGTGGGCGAGCCGCTGACATCTTCGGGCGGCGCCGGGTCTACCTGAGCGGATTGTTCATCTTCACGATCGCCAGTATTGGAGCAGGTTTTGCCGCCACTGACAGCCAGATGGTCGCCGTTCGCGCGCTCCAAGGAATCGGCGGCGCAATTCTCTCACCCGCCACACTCACCATCATCGTGACCACCTTTCACGGACCGCGGCTCCCCAAAGCCATCGGTGCCTGGAGTGCGGTGGCCGGCGCGGGTGGCGCGGTAGGTGGCCTGCTGGGCGGGATCCTCACGGGATGGTTCTCATGGCGCTGGGTCTTCTTCATCAACGTCCCCCTCGGAATCATCGCGGCCATCGTGGCTGGCATGTACCTGCGCGAGATGCGCAATCGTGACGCCGCGGTCAAACTCGACATCACTGGTGCCGTTCTCGTCACCGGGTCTCTCGCGTCACTGATCTATGGCGTGGTCAACACCACGAGTGAGGGCTGGGGTTCGGCGACGACACTCTCGTGGTTCCTCGGCGGCGCCATTGGACTGGCCGCGTTCCTCTTTTGGGAATCGAACGTCGCGTCACACCCACTGGTACCGTTTCGCATCTTCAAGTCACGCGCGCTGTCGTCGGCCAATATCGTGATGTTCCTCGTGGGCGGCGCGTTCTTCGCCATGTGGTATTTCTTGACGTTCTATTTCCAGTACATACTTCATTACGGACCAGTGAAGGCCGGTTTCGCGTTCCTGCCAATGGCGGTGGGTATCATCAGCGGCGCGCAGATCAGCTCACGACTCCTCACCAAGACTGGCGCGCGACCGATCCTGCTCGTGGGTGGCGCGATTGCGAGCCTCGGATTCGTTTGGATCTCGCTCATCAAGGTCGACAGTTCCTATTGGGGTGCGATCTTCGTGCCCGCGATCATGTGCGCTTTCGCGATGGGCCTACTCTTCGCGCCCCTCGCCAACACCGCGACCGCTGGCGTCGACCGTGCCGACGCAGGACTCGCCTCGGGCGTGCTCAACACGGCGCGCCAAGTCGGCGGCTCGCTCTCACTCGCGATTCTTGGCACCGTGGCCGCCGATCGCTCGGCCACGTTCATCGACCCCACGTCAGGTGTGGCCCTGGTCAGCGGCTACGAGCGGGCTTTTCAAATATCTGCGCTCATCACGGCCGTTGCGTTCTTGGCGAGTCTCGCGGTCCCGCGCCACACGGGTCACTCCACCAAGCAGCACAAGGCCAAAAAGGCCTAATTACCACAGAATTCATACAGCGCCCCAGGTGCTCCTCTCACCAGAGGGCTAGTCTCGCCATGATAAACATCTGAGCGTGTTTGGCGACCATGTCGGGGAAGCACAACACGATTGGACAGTCGTTTCCATACAGACTGACTACAACAAGGGAGAAATAATGGGGAGCATTCGACGCCTCAGTACCGTGCTCGGAACCGCAGCATTGGTTCTAGGTACATTGACGCTCAGCACAGCTTCGACGGCGATTTCGTCGTCGGCGGCAACGGCCAAGTTCAAGGCGTGCATCGTCACAGATACCGGAGGTATCAACGACAAGTCATTCAACGCATCGGCGTGGGCTGGTGCGAAGGACGCCGCGAAGGTGAACAAGAACATCGTTCCGTCCTACCTCTCGTCGACCTCGTCGGCTGACTACGTGCCAAACATTGCGAGCTTCGTGCGAAAGGGCTGCGGCATCATCGTCACGGTCGGCTTCTTGATGGACCAGGCCACCGCCGCGTCCGCCAACGCCAACCCTCGCCAGAGGTTCGCAATCGTCGACGACGCCCCAGTGGCGAAGAAGTCGCACAACGTCCTCTCGCTCCAATACGAGACTGACCAGGCGGGCTTCCTCGGCGGCATCCTTGCTGCGGGCATGTCAAAGACCGGCACTGTCGCGACATTTGGCGGTATGCAGTTTCCGTCGGTGACGCTCTACATGAACGGGTTCGTAGCCGGCGTTCGCTACTACGACAAGACCTTCTCTAAGTCAGTGAAGGTCCTTGGTTGGACTCCGGCACCGGGCGCGTGCAGTCTCTCGACGTGCAACGGTACGGGGACATTCGTTGGTAACTTCACCGACCAGACTGCTGGTAAGACTCTGACAGCTGGTGACTTCGCCGCAGGCGCCGACATTGTCTTCCCGGTCGCGGGTTCGGTGGGCCTCGGCTCAGTCGCCGCCGCTCAGCAGGCGGGCGCTGGCCACAGCGTGATGTGGGTTGACAGCAACGGCTGTGTCGCCAACGCTGCGGCGTGCCCATGGTTTGTTGGCACCGTTGCCAAGGGCGTTGAGCCCTCGGTCGAGGCGGCAATCCTGTCGGCCGCGAAGGGCACCTTCAAGGGTGGTACCTACGTTGGAACGCTGAAGAACAACGGCACCGCGCTCGAGTACGGCGGCATCAGCGTGCCCGCGTCACTCAAGTCGATCATCAACAAGGCCAAGGCGGGCATCATCGCTGGCAAGATCTCGGTGAACCCGAACAAGTACCCAGCACCGTAACAATCACCGCTAACAGCGGATGTGACTAATGAACACGACCCGGGCACCACGCCCGGGTCGTGTTCATTAGTACGATGAAATCTGATGCGACTAGAACTGCGCGGCATAACCAAACGATTTGGCTCATTCACCGCCAACGACCAAATCAGCATCACCGTCGAACCCGGGCAGATTCACTGCTTACTTGGTGAAAACGGTGCGGGCAAATCCACCTTGATGAACGTCCTTTTCGGGCTGTTGCACCCCGACGAAGGTGAGATCATCATCGACGGGGAACCAGTCAAGTTCGAAGACTCAGGCGAAGCCGTGCGACGTGGCATCGGCATGGTGCACCAACACTTCATGCTCGTGCCCGTCTTCACCGTCACCGAGAACGTCGTGCTGGGATTCGAACCCACCAAGTCGATCAACCGCGTCGACTACAAGAAGGCGACCGACGATATCCGGCGCGTTTCCAAGGAATTCAATCTCGACGTCGATCCCGACGCGATTGTCGAGAATCTCCCCGTTGGTCTCCAACAGCGTGTCGAGATACTCAAGTCGCTCAGCCACGACGCCGAACTCTTGATCCTCGATGAACCCACTGCGGTCCTCACGCCACAGGAGATCGATGCGCTGATGGACATCATGCGCTCACTCGCCGCCGCGGGCAAGTCGATCCTCTTCATCACTCACAAATTGAAAGAGGTCAAGGCCGTCGCCGACGTGATCACCGTCATCCGCCAAGGTCGTGTGGTGGGTACCGCCCAGCCCACTGACAGCGAGGGCGAACTCGCCTCACTGATGGTTGGACGTGACGTGAATCTCACGGTCGAGAAGTCCACGTTCACTCCGGGTGAGGAGGTCTTCGAAATCCGCGACCTCGTGGTGCGCGACGACCGAGGGCTCATTGCGGTGAACGGCGTCTCGCTCGACGTACGCGCGGGCGAGATCCTCGCTCTGGCCGGTGTTCAGGGCAATGGCCAGACCGAACTCGTCGAGGCGATCGCCGGCATGCGTCACGTGGAGTCGGGCACCATCACCCTGAAGGGTCGAAACATCACCAACGCGTCTCCACGTCGAGTCCTTGACGCGGGTCTCGGCCATATCCCCGAAGACCGCCACCGTGATGGACTCGTGTTGTCGATGTCAGTGGCCGACAACCTGGTACTCAACACCCCACGTCGTGCTCCATTCGCCAAGCACGGCTCAAGGAACCTCGCGGCGGTCAAAGAGAACGCCGAGCGCTTGGTCCAGGAGTTTGATATCCGCACGACCTCTATCTACGAAGACGCCAGTTCACTCTCGGGCGGCAACCAACAGAAGGTCATCGTGGCGCGCGAACTCTCGCGCCCCCTTGACTTTCTCATGGCATCCCAGCCCACCCGCGGTCTCGACGTCGGCTCAATCGAGTACGTCCACAAGCAGATCGTCGATCACCGCAACAAGGGCAACGCGTCGCTCATCGTCTCCTCAGAGCTCGATGAGGTGCTCGCCCTCGGTGACCGCATAGCGGTCATGTACGCGGGCAAGATCAGTGGCATCGTCGATCCGAGCACCAGTCGCGAAGCCATTGGACTGCTCATGACCGGTACGACCTCAGAGAGTGAACATGTCTGATTCCACGAACCGCTTATCGTCTCTTCGACGGCGCTTCTCCTCAACGAGTCCCATCACCATCGCGTTTATTGCCTTGATCCTGGGACTCGTACTTGGGGCGCTCATCATCATCTTCACCACGCCGGTCATTCTCAATAGCTGGCGCGACATTTTTCACAGCTGGAGTTCACCGTGGCGGGCCGTGAAGATCACCGCTGACAACGTCGGTGCGGCGTACCGCTCGATGTTCACCGGCTCAATCATCGACCCACCCGGACTGTGGCATTCCCTGACCACGGGTAAGGGCTGGGACGCAACCCTGACGCCCATCTCTGAGACGCTGACCTACGCAACGCCGCTGATCATTGCGAGCATGGGTGTTGGCATCGCGTTCCAGACCGGCATCTTCAATATTGGCGCCAACGGTCAAGCAGTGCTCGGTGGCATCGCCGGGGCGACCGTTGGCTCGATGCTGCACATGCCGACCATTATCCACATTCCCCTGACGTTGCTCGCGGGCCTCGCGGGCGGCGTCATCGCGGGTGCCATACCTGGCCTCTTGAAGGCCTACACCGGGGCACATGAGGTGATCGTCACGATCATGCTCAACTACGTTGTCTACGCGTTCCTGCTCTTCGCCGTGCTTTCCACACCCCTGCAACAACCGGGCCAGCAGAACGACATCTCTCGGATGATGGATCCGTCGTCACAGCTCGCGCCCATCTTCGGCGTGGCATCGGGTCTGCGCGTCAGCTACGGCATCTTTGTCGCCGCGGCCGTCGTGGTCTTCGCGTGGTGGTTCCTTGACCGGTCTTCACTTGGTTTCGACTTTCGGGTCACCGGTGCCAACCCCACCGCAGCGCGAGCCTCTGGGATCAACTCACGCGCCATCATGGTGCTGGTCTTTCTCATCTCGGGCGGACTGGCCGGTCTCGCCGGCATCGTCCAAGCCGCGAGCACGACCCACTTCATTGACGGTGGATTCTTGATCGGCAATGCCGGCATCGGCTTCACCGCCATCACGGTCGCCCTCCTTGGTCGCAATCGGCCAATGGGCATTGTCTGGGCTTCACTGTTGTTCGCGGCACTGGGTGTCGGTGGTCGCTCCATGCAGGCAAGCACCGGCATTCCCCTAGACCTCGCGACCATCATCCAATCGGCCGTCGTCTTGTTCGTAGCGACTCCCGTGCTCGTGAAGGAGATCTTCCGACTGCGCACCTCGCCCACCGCCACCGTCCAGCTCGCAACGAAGGGATGGAACTCGTGAGCATCGCCAGCGCCACACCAACAAGTATCGAAGTCTCGGTCGCCGCCAACGGACGAACACGAGCAATCGGTGCCATCATGATCGGCATCGGGCTCTTCACCGGTCTGGTCTTCGCCTTGGGCGTCTCGAGTGCCGCGCACTCGGGGCTGACCTTCAATCCGGTCAACCTCTCGAACGCACCCTGGCATCTCGGAAATCTGACCGTCGTGACTCGGTGGGTCAATCTTGTTATCGCCGTGTTGATGATCGCACTTGGCGTCGAAGTCGTACTGCGCTCGCCTCGACGTGCGGTGATGGTTCGATTCGGCGTCGTCGCGGTGTTGTTCTTGTTGGCGCTGCTCTTTTGGGTGGTGCGCACCCCCGGCCCCTCACCCGTATCGGTCATCAATCTGACCGCGGTGCTCATTGGTAGCTCCGAAGTCGCGATGGTGCTCATCTTTGGATCACTGTCGGGAGTGATGTGCGAGCGTTCGGGTGTTGTGAACATCGCCATTGAAGGCCAGTTCATCGGTGGAGCCTTCGTCGGTACCATGCTCGCCTCGACCACCCACAGTTTCATCTTCGCGGCTCTTGGTGGAGCGGTGATAGGCGGGCTTCTCGGACTTCTCCTCGCGTTCCTCTCGCTTCGCTACCTCTCGGATCAGATCATCGTGGGCGTGGTACTCGTCACGATGATCGGGAGCTTCTCTTCGTACTTGAACTTGCAGGTCTTCACGCCATTCCCTCAGTTCAACACCGGTACTCTCGCACCCAACCTCGCAATTCCACTCATCTCGAAGATTCCCATCATCGGACCCGTCTTCTTTGATCAGTCGGGCTTCTTCTACTTCATGCTGATACTGGTCGGAGCGGTCAGCTTCGCGCTCTTCAAGACCCGCTACGGCCTGCACGTGCGAGCAGTCGGTGAACATCCGCGAGCCGCTGCGACGGTGGGCATCAACGTGATTCGAGTGCGATACATCAACGTCGTCCTGGGTGGCGCCATTGCGGGTGTCGGAGGCGTTGCCTTCATGGCATCGCAAGGTCAGTTCCAGCCCGGCTACACATCGGGACTCGGCTATATCGCACTGGCCGCCATGATCTTCGGTCGTTGGCGACCCTCGGGCGCAGTCGTAGCGTCAGTCCTCTTCGGTCTGTCGGTCTACCTGTCCCAGAACCTGCAGACCTACAACGTGCCGGTCTCGACGTACATCCTCAACATGTTCCCCTACGTGATCACCATCGCCGTTGTCTCAGGGCTCATCGGACGTGTCCGCGCCCCCGCCGCCGACGGCATTCCCTATCACCGCGAATAGCTCAGTCGCTGGCACCCAGATGGCCCACGACCTGTGCCGCGCTCGCCATGGCGAGTTCCAGAGCCTCGTCACAGGCACTACCCCCTAGACGAGCCGCCACGTACGCACCCGTTGCGGCGTCACCGGCACCAGTGGTGTCGAGCACCTCTACATTCCTCGAGTGAGCCAACCAGTACTCGGAGCCTCGACGAACGAGCGCACCCAAGGGGCCACGTGTGATAACCACTTCGTCAACGAGCGAACTGAGCCGTTGGCTCGCCGACTCAACGTCACCCTCGCGTGACAGCGCCAACGCTTCCTCCTCATTGGAGAAGAGCATGGTCACCCGCCCTATCGCGCCGAGGAACTCATCGGCGCCCATTCGCTCGAGCGGGGCGACAGAGCACGCGTCGACTGACGTCGACGCGCCACGGTCTCGTGCGAGTCTGAGCGCCGCGCTCGCAACGTGACGAGTCGCGGCGTCGAGCACCGTGTACCCCGACACGTGCAGATGATCGAAGCGTCCGCTCAACACCTCGTGAACATGATCCATGGACAGCTCAGGGTTGACGCCCCGGTCGCTCATCATCGCGCGCTGACCGTCTGAATCGACCATTGCGACCACCACACCCGTCGAGCCAGGGACGACGTGGAGGCGTGCGACGACCCCAGCGTGCTCGAGGTCGCGAGCGAACATCGCCCCGGTCTCGTCGTCGCCCACGACGCCAACGTAGGTGACGGCACAGCTTCGCGCGAGGGCGACCGCTATATTCGCCGCCGAGCCTCCACGAGAGATCCTGATGCGAGACGGCGTGTCACTGGTTGGCGCTACTGGGCCGAGCGGTCGCACGATCACATCAAGCATGGCGTCACCGATGACGACGACGCGCGCACTCACCGCTTCGCTCTGGCGATCTCCATCGCGATCTCGCCCGCGAGCAGTGCGTTGGCCACGACGAGATCCTTGTTCACCTGCACACTTCGGCCCTCACTGAAGCGGGCAAACTCGGCGAGCAGGACGGGCGTGACGTCTTTGCCACTCACGCCGAGGCGTTGGGCCATCGCGAGCGCACTCTCGAGCGCATTGTCGTGAAGTTGACCATCCAACTGTCGATCCTGGTCAACAGGGTTCGCGACCAGCAGTCCCGAGCCTGAGAGACGCTGATGCGCGATGAACGCTGTCGCCGCCTGAGCGGGATCCTCGAGTGACCAGTCCAGTTCGAATCCGCTGTCGCTGCGATAGAAGCCAGGGAACTGGCGCGTGCGATATCCCGCGATTGCGACCCCGAGCGAGTCAAGTCGCTCCAGTGTCGCACCGATATCAAGGATCGACTTCACACCTGAGGCCACCACCAGGATCGAAGTGCGCGACAGTGCGGTCAGATCAGCCGATTCGTCAAAACTACGCACGGCGTCACGATGGACCCCTCCGAGCCCACCCGTCGCCATGACCTTGATGCCCGCCTTCTCGGCAATGGCGATCGTGCCCGCGACTGTGGTCGCCCCGTCGACGCCGCTCGCCAGCGCAAGCCCGACGTCACGGGCTGACAGCTTGGCGGCGCCACGCGACGGGTCCGCGAGTCGCTCCAATTCCTCCATCGTCATTCCAACGATGATCTCGCCGTCAAGGATGCCAATGGTGGCGGGCACCGAACCACTTGAACGCACCGCAGAATCACATTCGCGCGCCACGTCAATGTTCGTCGGCGCCGGCAGTCCTTGGACAACAATCGTGGTCTCGAGGGCGACGACTCCGCGACCCTCGATCAACGCGCTAGCAACTTCTTCGTGCAACCTCATTGGGACTTCGTGGAAATTTCTCATGCACAGCGAAGTGTACTGTTTGATTGTGAGTTCACTCAACGAGATCCCGTGGGAAGAGTTGCGCGAACGGGCGCGACTCGCCACGACGACGTCCTACGCCCCCTACTCGAATGTGCGTGTCGGGGCGTGCGGCTACACGACGGATGGTCGCTTCGTGACGGGCGCCAACGTGGAGAATGCGAGTTATGGTCTCACCTTGTGTGCTGAGTGCTCACTCGTGAGCGATCTCGCACGACTCGGCGGAGGAAGACTTGCCGCGGTGACGATCGTGGCCGGAGACGAGAAGCCGATCGCGCCGTGCGGGCGCTGTCGTCAAGTGCTCTACGAGCACGGTGGCGGCGGACTCCTCGTCGATGACGGACCCGAAAGACCACCTCGCCATCTGCACGAACTGCTTCCAGACGCCTTCGGCCCGGGTGACCTCGACACGAGGAAGAGTTCGTGAGTACTTTCTCGGCAGTGGACGTCATAACGACCAAGCGTGACGGGGGTGCCCTCGGCGACGACGCAATCACCTGGATGCTCGACGCTTACATGCGCGGCGACGTTGCCGATGAACAGATGTCTGCACTGTTGATGGCGATCTTCTTCAACGGATTGGATCCTCGAGAGCTGCTCACCTGGACCGATCGGATGATCGCCTCGGGTGAACGATTGGACCTGAAGGGGCTCTCTCGCCCAACGGTTGACAAACACTCAACGGGTGGTGTCGGTGACAAGATCTCTCTGATCCTGGCGCCACTGGTCGCGGCGTGCGGCGCGGCGGTACCTCAATTGTCGGGACGCGGCCTCGGTCACACCGGTGGCACGCTCGACAAGCTCGAGTCAATTCCTGGCTGGCGTGCATTGCTCTCCAACGAGGAGATTCGCGACCAACTCGAAGACGTGGGGGCGGTGATCTGTGCCGCAGGACAAGGACTCGCACCAGTCGATCGAAGGCTGTACGCGCTTCGCGACGTGACCGGGACGGTGGAGTCCATCCCGCTCATCTCGTCTTCGATCATGTCAAAGAAGATCGCCGAAGGGACCAACGCACTCGTGCTCGACGTCAAGGTCGGCCGCGGCGCGTTCATCAAATCCCATGATCGAGCTCTTCAACTCGCACAGACCATGGTGTCACTCGGGACTGATCATGGTGTCGCCACCGTGGCGCAACTGACGTCGATGAACCAGCCTCTCGGTCGCGCCGTTGGCAACGCACTCGAAGTGATCGAGTCCGTAGACGTCTTAAGGGGCGCAGGACCCAACGACGTGCGAGAGCTCACCCTCTCGCTCGCGCGCACGATGCTCGAGTTGGTTGGAATCGACACCGACCCTGCGTCCAAACTCGATGACGGTTCCGCCTACGGCGTCTATCGCGCCATGATCGAGGCCCAGGGCGGCGACCCGGACGCGCAACTCGCTGAAGGCTCCCACAAGGATGTGTTCCTCGCCCCTCAGGACGGCATCATCCAACAAATGGATGCTCTCGACGTCGGTGTCGCCGCGTGGCGACTCGGCGCGGGTCGCGCAAGAAAAGAAGACCCGGTCAGCGCCGGAGCGGGCATTGTGTGCCTCGCTCGAGTGGGAGAGTTCGTCGAAGCGGGCCAGCCCCTCTTCGAACTCTTCGCCGACGACGACGAACACCTCGCACGAGGGCGCGACACCCTCGCCACGGCGGTCGTGCTCGGTGAGGAACCAGTCATTCACGAGCCCGTGTTGCTAGAGCGAATCTCGAAGTAGGACTCCATCAGGTGAGTAACCTTGTCCCATGTCAGGCATCCCACTCACCCGCGAAATCATCGAACGAGCGCCCAAGGTAGTCCTACACGAGCACCTTGACGGAGGGCTGCGTCCCGCCACGGTGCTCGAACTCGCACGCGACATCGACTACAAGGGACTACCCACGAGTGACCCTGAAGAGCTCGCCCGCTGGTTCATCGCCGACGCGCCAGGCAGCGACCTGGTGCGCTACCTCGAGGGTTTCGCACACACCACGGCGGTGATGCAGACCAAGGAGCAGCTGGAGCGGGTCGCGAGCGAGAGTGCTCTCGACCTCGCACGTGACGGCGTTGTCTACGCCGAGGTCCGTTTCGCGCCCGAGTTGCACACGCACCGTGGTCTCACACTCAATGAGATCGTGACTGCGGTGCTCGCGGGCTTCGCCCACGGTACCCGCCAGGCGTCGATGGAGGGCCACGACATCGTCGTTCGCCCGATCCTCTCGGCGATGCGCCAGAACAATCGCAGCGAGGAGATCGCCCGACTCGCGGTCAACTTTCGTGATGAGGGCGTATGCGGCTTCGACATCGCCGGGCCCGAAGACGGCTTTCCACCGACTGAACATCTGAGTGCGTTTCATCTGATCCAGCGTGAGAACTTCCATATGACCATCCACGCGGGCGAAGCCTTCGGTCTGCCCTCGATCTGGGAAGCGGTGCAGTTCTGTGACGCAGAGCGTCTCGGACACGGTGTACGCATCGTCGACGACATCACGCGCGTAGGCGACCACTACGAATTGGGTCGACTAGCCAACTTCGTGCGAGATCGACGGATCCCACTCGAGGTATGTCCCACGTCCAACGTGCACACGGGCGCCGCGGCCTCAATAGCAGCCCACCCCATTGAACTGCTTCGACAGTTGCGCTTTCGTGTGACGCTCAATACCGATAATCGACTCATGAGCGGCATCACGATGAGCAGCGAGTTCGAGACGTGCGCCAAGGCTTTCAATTGGAATCTTGACGATATGGAGTGGCTCACCCTCAACGCCGCGAAGAGCACCTTCTATCAGTTCGATCAGCGCCTTGCGATGATCAATACGGTCATCAAGCCGGGCTACGCCGCCCTTCGCGCGAGCTAAAACTTCAAGAGGCGTTGTAGGTCTTCGCGCACGCCACGCAGGTGCCGACCCGCCTCGGCTCGCTGCTCAACGAGGCGGCGGTCGTCGGGCGCGAGGGTCACCTCGAGGTAGGCCTTCAATTTGGGCTCGGTGCCCGACGGGCGAACGACGACCCGGCCCATGTCACCGAGACGCATGTAGACCCCATCGGTTGCCATGAGTCCTCGCCAACCCTGAGCGAGGTCGACAACCTCACTCACCGCAAGTCCGCCAAGACTCGAAGGAGGCGTCGCGCGTAAGCGAGCCACCGCGTCACGAATCATCTCACTGGCGTGCGGTCCTTCGGCGCGCAGTGACACCTGACCGCCCGCGTGAACGCCGAAGTCGTGCTCGATCTCATCAAGGCGATCGAGCAATGACTTGCCCTCGTGGCTCAAACGCTCCGCGAGCCGGCACAACGCCAGTGCTGCGGACATGCCATCCTTGTCGGCGACGAGCGGATCGACGGCGAAGCCGAGCGCCTCTTCGTACCCGAAGCGCAGAGTCCGCTCACCGTCACCTCGGGCAATCCATTTGAATCCGGTGAGTGTCGAGATGTAGGGGATGCGGGCTCGTCGCGCCATCTTCTCGAGCATCGTCGAGGACACGATGGTCGTCGCCACGAGGTCGCGCTGGGGATCCATCTCTTCGAGCAGCGCCGAGGCGAGGAGCCAGCCAATCTCGTCGCCGCGCAGGATTCTCCATCCGCCGTGCGCATTGACCGCAACGCCGAGTCGGTCAGCGTCGGGGTCGTTCGCCACGACGAGGGCCGAGCCCGTCTCGTCGGCGCGCTCCATGGCGAGGTCCAGCGCACCGGGCTCCTCGGGGTTGGGGAATGCGAGCGTCGGAAAATCGCCATCAGGAACGAATTGCTGATCAACGACGGCTACACGGCGGTACCCCGCGTCTCGAAAGAGTCGCATCATCGGCTCGCCACCGACGCCGTGCAGAGGGGTGTACGTGATTCGAAGACCGGTACCACCGTGTACGACAAAACGCTGGGCGAAGTGCTCGAAGTACGAATCGAGCACGTCGTCACCTATTGGCTGGTGCAACGTGCTCGTGCGCGAACCGAGGACGGGTTCGCTCGCGGCGAGCGCGTAGCGCTCAACAATCCGATCATTCGGAGGGATTATCTGGGACCCCTCAGGACCGTAGAGTTTGTAGCCGTTGTCCTCGGGTGGGTTGTGACTGGCGGTGATCATGATGCCGGCCGCTGCACCCAACACCTTCACGCAGTAGGCCACCAATGGCGTTGGCAGAGGTCGCGGCATCTCCATGACCTTGACGCCCGCACCGAGCAGTACACGAACAACCTCGTCGTTGAACTCTTCTGAGCCGTGGCGAGCGTCTCGACCCACGACGACACCAGCCATGGGGTCCGCACCGGTCTCTTCGAGCCACGAAACGACACCCTGGGTCGCGCGTCGCACCATATAACGGTTCATCCCCCCAGGTCCGGCCATGACGGGTCCGCGCAGTCCCGCCGTGCCGAAACTGAGGGGTGTGTCGAATCGACGATGGAGCTCTTCTTCATCACCCTGGTCGAGGAGTTGCTGGAGGACCGCTCGGTCGGCTTCGTCGGGGTCGCCCGCGATCCACTCGCGTACGCTCGCCAGCAGTTCGCGTTTCACAGAACCGGGACGAGTCGACCCAGCAGGTCGCCCAAGGAACGTGCGGCGTGCTCACCGGCCTCGAGGACCTCGAGGTGGTTGAGCGGGGTGCTTGAGACTCCAGCGGCGAGGTTCGACACGAGACTGAGGCCCATCACGTCAGCGCCGAGGTGACGCGCCGCAATCGCCTCGAGCACGGTTGACATGCCAACGAGCGTGGCGCCCATGGTGCGCGCCATGTTGATCTCTGCGGGTGTCTCGTAATGCGGACCGCGAAACCCGGCGTACACACCTTCAGTGAGTTCTGGTGCGACCGAGTGCGCGCCAGCACGCAGTCTCTGACTGTACAAGTCAGTCAGGTCAACGAATCGCGCCCCGTAACCGTCGGGCGGCGCATCACCTTCCATGGGAGACGTCGCGGTCAGGTTGATGTGGTCTCGAATCATCACGACCGATCCAGCGCCAATCGTCGGATCAATACCGCCACAGGCGTTGGTCAAGACCACCGTCCCCGCACCCGCGGCGACGACGGTGCGTACCGGGTGCACGACCTGGTGAGCGGTGTTGCCCTCATAGAGGTGCACACGACCCGACACCAGTGCGATGTGCTTACCCGCGACCTCGAGCGACATGATCTGACCCGAGTGACCCGCAACCGTGGGTGCCACGAAACCGGGTAAGTCGGTCGTCGCGATGGAGCTCGTGACGGTACCGAGTGACTCGGCACCCTCCTTCCAACCCGACCCGAGGACGATTGCGATGTCGTAGGAGTCGACACCGCTGTGCTCGCGAAGTGCGTCGGCGGCATGCTGGCTGAGTTCGTAAGGATTCGTCATCACTGTCCAATCGTGTGCCATACGGTTGCGGTCTCGATGAAGGCGCGCAGTCGGCGCGTTGAGGCTGGGGCGTCGTGGCCCGAGCGATACACGCGCTTGATCGAACCCGCCGCGAGCGCGTGCAGCTCATTCGCCACGACTTCGTCAAGACCGCTCAAGTCAATACCGTCGACATCTTCGTGCGAGGCAAGAATCGGAGCGAGTTCACCTGTGGCACCCGTGAGGATGTTGAGCACGCCTGGCGGAAAGTCCGCCGTCGCTGACATTTCGCCGAGCAGGACACTCGGAGTGGGGCGGCGCTCGCTCGCCACGGCGACGACGCTGTTACCGCTGCAAATCGGCGCGAGGACTGCGTCGACGAAGGCTTCGAGTGAAGACTCCTGAGGCGCAACCACCCCGACCACACCGCACGCCTTAGGGACCGAGAAGTTGAAGAAGGGGCCAGCCACCGGGTTCGCGCCGCCAAAGACCTGGGCGATCTTGTCAGTCCAACCCGCGTACCACACGATGCGGTCAATCGCCCTCGCCACGCTCTTCGCCGATTGTTTGGCTCCTAAGCCCTCCGCAAGACCCACGTGCTCGCCAAGCTCAGCTCGGCGTGACTCGGCCATCTCAGCAAGGCGGTAGATGACCTGACCGCGGTTGTACGCACTCGCACTCGACCACTTGGTCTGAGCGCCACGCGCGGCCACCACCGCGTCGCGCACATCCTTCTTCGAACCTTGAGCCACGTTGGCAAGGAAGTCACCATGCTCACTCAGCACTTCGTAGGTTCGTCCCGACTCCGAACGTGGGAACGCTCCGTTGATGAGCAACTTGTAGGTCTTTCGCACATCGAGACGATCAGACATTGAGGTACGCCTCCAAACCCTGGCGTCCACCCTCACGACCAAAGCCCGACTCGCGAACACCACCAAAGGGGCTGGCTGGATCGAAGCGGTTGTAGGTGTTTGCCCAGATGACACCGGCCCTCAGACGCTCAGCAACCCACAACGTACGACTTCCCTTCTCACTCCACACGCCGCACGCCAATCCGTAGTTGGTGTTGTTCGCCTTGGCCACCGCTTCTTCGGGCGTACGAAAACTCAACACCGAGAGCACCGGACCGAAGATCTCTTCTCGCGCGATCCGGTGGGACTGAGCCACATCAGCAAAGACGGTCGGTGCGAACCAGTAACCCTTCTCGGGCAACACGCACGAACTCGAATATCGTGTGGCTCCTTCTCGCTCGCCAAAGGCGGTGAGTTCTTCAATCCGCGCCAACTGCGCGGCTGAGTTGATTGCACCCACGTCGGTGTTCTTGTCCATGGGGTTGCCCACGCGCAACTGCTCAACGCGACGAACGAGACGACGCAGCACCTCATCAGCGATTGATTCTTGAACGAGCAAGCGAGAACCCGCGCAACAGACGTGACCTTGATTGAAGAAGATCCCATCAATGATGCCCTCGATCATCTCATCGATGGGCGCATCTTCAAAGACGATGTTCGCACCCTTGCCGCCAAGTTCGAGGGTCAGGTGCTTGGCGCTCGACGCGACGCGCTGCTGGATGAGTCGGCCGACCTCCGTCGAGCCGGTGAAAGCGATCTTGTCGACCCCCGGGTGCTCGACCAGAGCCGCTCCCGTCGAGCCGTCACCGGTGATGATGTTGACGACGCCGCTCGGGAGTTCCGCCTGTTGAAGGATCTCGGCCAACACCAGCGCCGTCAGAGGCGTCGTCTCGGCTGGCTTCAGGACACAGGTGTTGCCCGCGGCGAGCGCGGGTGCCAGCTTCCACGCCGCCATGAGCAATGGGAAATTCCAGGGGATTATCTGACCGGCAACCCCGAGTGGTTGGGGGTTCGCTCCGTACCCCGCGTGATCGAGTTTGTCGGCCCAGCCGGCGTAATAGAAGAAGTGTGCGGCGGCGAGTGGAATGTCGATGTCGCGCGACTCTCGGATCGGCTTGCCGTTGTCGAGGGTTTCGACCACGGCCAGTTCTCGCGACCGCTCTTGGATGAGGCGAGCTATGCGAAAAAGATACTTTGCGCGCTCGGCACCACTCGTCTTTGACCAGACCTTCTCATAGGCGCGGCGCGCACTCGATACCGCTCTGTCCACGTCCGCGTCACTCGCACGCGACACTGTCGAGAGGACTTCTTCGGTGGCGGGATTGAGCGTGACGAAGTGCTCGTGTGAGGATGCATCGCTGAAGGCGCCGTCGATGAAGAGTCCGTAACTGGGTTTGATGTTCGCTATGGACGCAGACTCTGGGGCCGGATCGTAGACGAGCGCACCTAAGCGAGACTTCTCCAAGTTCTTGTCGTTCATGTCAATCCCCACTGAATTCGTCGGGTCGAACGTACGCCCCGCGTTGCTGCTTGAGGCGCTGCATCAACAAATCGTTGAGCAACGATGAGGCGCCGAATCGAAACCGCTGCGGCGTCAACCACGCCGAACCAGCAGTCTCGTTGACGATGACCAGGTACTTCATCGCGTCCTTGGTGGTGCGGATCCCGCCGGCGACCTTCACACCGACCACTCGGCCATTGGTTTCAGCGAAGTCACGAACTGCTTCAAGCATCACGAGCGCCACAGGCTGTGTCGCGTTGACACCGACTTTGCCAGTCGAAGTCTTGATGAAATCGGCGCCCGCGAGCATCGCGAGCCAGCTGGCGCGGCGCACGTTGTCGTACGTCACGAGTTCACCGGTTTCGAGGATCACCTTGAGGTGCGCGTCGCCACACGCTTCTTTCACTGCGACGATCTCCTCGTAGACCTGACCCAGGCGCCCAGAGAGGAACGCCCCTCGGTCAATCACCATGTCGATCTCGTCGGCGCCCGCCGCGACCGCTTCACGAACGTCGAGCAACTTGACCGCCATGGAGGCGCGACCCGAGGGAAATGCGGTCGCGACCGCCGCGACCGCTACGGCCGAGCCCGCGAGCGTCCTTCGAGCCTGTGCGACGAGATCGGGATAGACGCATACCGCCGCGACAGATGGAACCGTCAAGTCCCGTGGATCGGGGCGAAGCGCTTTGGTGCAGAGGGATTGGACTCGGCCCGGCGTGTCGGCACCCTCCAGTGTCGTCAGGTCCACCATTGAGATCGCCATGTCGATGGCGGACATCTTCGTCGACTTCTTGATAGATCTGGTCGCGAGCTTGGCGGCGCGCGCCTCCACACCAACGGCGTCCACCCCCGAAAGGCTGCTCAACACCGTGCGCAGTTGGGCTTCGGACTCAACAATCGGCGCATCAGTGGAGCGAGCGATTACGACATCGATTTCGTCTGGTACGACAAGTCGAAGCGGGACTGTACTCACTCGCCCAACGCTAGCAATGAACACCCCGCAGGACTAAACCGGGGCCCCGCTGATCGTGGGCAGTTCACCCGCGGCCAAACGCTCGGCCAGCGAAGGCGCCGCCGCGTCCTTGGCACTCACGATCGGCTCGCCACTGAGCGGCCACGCGACCTTCAGATCAACATCAAAAGGATTGATCTCGAGTTCGAAGGGCGCGTTAAAAGGTGACGACAACAGGTACGACAGTGCAGCGTGTTCACTCGTGACACAGAATCCATGAGCCACACCCGCGGGCAGGTGGACCGACCGGCCTAAGTTGTGCGCCAAGTGCACGATCTCCACACGGCCAAACGTCGCTGAGCCCACCCGCACATCCACGATCACGTCATCGAGTTCGCCAAAGACGCACGTGACGACTTTGGCCTGCCCCTCGGGCGCGAGTGAGTAGTGCAGACCGCGAACGACGTCGCGTGACGAGAGCGACAGGTTCGCCTGACGCGTCGGAAAGTGAACGCCCGCCTCCTCGAGGTCGCCCGCCTTGAACCACTCTCGAAAGTACCCCCGATCATCAGCGTGTACCGCTGAATCGAGGACAAGCAGTCCGGGGATGGCGAGTTCAGTGACGTTCACGATCAAGTCTCCTTAAGCGGTCGCCACCACGACTCATTGTCGTGATACCAGCGCACGGTTGCGGCGAGGCCTTCATCAAAGTTGACCTGGGGGGCGTAGCCGAGCTCTTCACGGATCTTCGTGCAGTCAACCGAGTAACGACGGTCGTGCCCCAGTCGATCGGCGACGGGTTGAATCATCGATTCATCGCTGTCGCACAACTCCAGGAGACGAAGCGTCAGTTCCTTGTTGGTCAGTTCCGTTCCGCCACCGATGTTGTAGATCTCACCCGCCTGGCCACCCTCGAGCACGAGCAGTATTCCTCGGCAGTGGTCATCGACGTGCAGCCAGTCACGCACATTGAGTCCGTCTCCGTACAACGGGACCTTACGTCCGTCGACCAGATTGGTCACGAACAGCGGGATCACCTTCTCGGGGAATTGACGCGGTCCGTAATTGTTCGAGCACCTGGTCACCATGACCGGCAGTTCGAAGGTTCGGTGATACGCGAGTGCCGCGAGATCCGAGGCCGCCTTACTGGACGAGTACGGGGAGTTGGGTTCGAGCAGGTGATCCTCGCGCCATGAACCCTCGGGAATGGTTCCATAGACCTCATCGGTCGACACGTGCACGAAGCGCTCCACACCACCGCGACGAGCACTCTCCAGCAACTGCTGAGTGCCGAGGACGTTGGTCTCATAGAAGGCTCGCGCACCCGTGATCGATCGATCGACGTGACTCTCCGCAGCGAAGTGCACCACCGCGTGCGCGCCCCCGAGCAACTCGTCGGCAATCTCAGCGTCAAGGATCGACGCCTCGACGAAGCGGACACGGGCGTCGCGCAGCGCCTCGTCCATGTTCTCGCGCCGTCCCGAGTAGGTGAGTGCATCGAACAGGATGATTTCGTCATAATTGAGGCGATCTGCCTGCTCTAAGAAGAGTTCGACGAAACGCGAACCAATGAACCCAGCCGCCCCCGTGATCACTACGCGCATTGAACTACCTCGGCCTTTAGTAAGGGGTTAGTGGACTTCTATACTAATGGAGTGAAGGGAATCATTCTGGCCGGCGGCAGTGGCACGCGGCTGTACCCGATCACTCGCGCCGTTTCGAAGCAGTTGCTTCCGATTTACGACAAGCCCATGATTTACTATCCACTCAGCACCCTGATGTTGAGTGGCCTGCGCGAGATCCTGCTCATCACGACTCCGCACGATCAGGACGCCTTCATTCGACTGCTCGGCGACGGGTCACAGTTCGGTGTCTCGATCTCCTACGTGGTTCAAGAAGCGCCCAACGGACTGGCCGAGGCGCTCATCTTGGGCGAGACGTTCCTCGACGGGGACAAGTGTGCACTCATCCTCGGCGACAACCTTTTCTACGGTCCAGGTCTTGGTACCCACCTCCAGCAGAACACGAGCGTCGAGGGTGCGCTCATCTTCGCCTATCAAGTGAGTGACCCAACGGCGTACGGCGTTGTTGAATTCGATGACGACCACCGCGTCATCTCGATTGAAGAGAAGCCCAAAGTCCCAAAGAGCAACTACGCGGTACCGGGCATCTACTTCTACGATGAGCACGCGTCAGCAATGGCGCATGAACTCACGCCGAGCGCACGCGGCGAACTCGAGATCACCGCACTCAACAACGCGTACCTCGAGAAGGGGGAGTTGCGTGTGGAGGTCTTGTCGCGCGCCACGACATGGCTCGACACCGGCACCCACGAGTCGTTGTACGAGGCCGGTGGCCTCATACGCACCCTCCAGCACCGTAACGGCATGCGCATTGGTGACGTCGAGCAGATCGGCCGCGATCAGGGCTGGGTCTGAGCGGACGGCGTCGACCGAGACCTCCACGCTGGGTTTCAGACCTTCTTCAGCGTGGTCTCAAAGTCACTCACGAGTTGCACGAAGCGCTCTTGATCGACGAGGTGGGGGTAGTGTCCCAACCCTGGCCATCGCTCGACGCGCGATTCCATGACCAGCGCGCTCAGCCACTGCTCGTAATCCTCACCCGGTTCGCTGCCGTGCACTGAGAGGTAGGGGACTTCGATTGCGCTCGCGAGCGCGCTGACCATCGCATCAAGCTCACCCTCGTCGAGTTCCAATACGGCGCTCCAGACGCCAAGCACGACGTCTTGATCGGCTCTGCGGATCGAGCGCAACCTCGCCCATTCGTGTTCGTCCAGTTCTCCGCGCATTGAGTCAAAGACCATGTCAATGACCTGGCGAAAGGTGGCTTCGTCGCCTCGAAGCATCGGTTCGACCGAACGCAGCGATTGCTGGAAGTCGCCAAGGCGCATTGACTGATCGACATTGATCACCCCGCGCGTGGCGAACATGGCGGCGTACGCACTCACCACAGTCCCACCGAGTGAATGACCTATGAGTAGCGGTTCTTCGATGTGTGACGCCTCTACTACCTCGTGGACGTCACTCGCCATCGTGAGGATGTCGTACGGCTCGGCCTTGGTTGAGCTGCCGTGACCACGCAGATCAACCGCCAGTACCTCATGGGTGTCAGCTAGTCGTTCGACCAAAGGATCCCACGACCGCTTGGATTCGGTGATGCCGTGCACCAAGACGATCGGCGCACCGTGGCCACTGCGTTCGAAATCAATCATCTGGACGTTCTATCACCGGTGTCGAACCAGACGCCCTCGAACTCACAGATCATCTCAATCTCGACGGGTATGTCAAAGGGCAGTTCCGCCACCCCGATCGCGGAACGAGCGTGACGCCCACGCTCCTTGCCAAAGACATCAAACAAAAGGTCAGAACAACCGTCGATCACCTCGGGCATGCGGTTAAAACCCGGTGCGCAGTTGACCATGCCCAGCACTTTCACGACGCGAGTCACTCGGTCGAGTGAACCAAGCTCCGCCCGCAGCGTAGAGAGCAAGCCCATTCCAACGAGTCGAGCCGCGTCATAACCCTGCTCGAAGGTAAGCAAGTCTCCGACCTTGCCTTGAAGCATCGCCCCGTTAGCGTGCACCGGGCCGTGACCAGACACGAAGAGCAGTGAGCCCGATGCGACTGCCACCCGATAGTTGGCGACGGGTTGGGCTCTCACGCCGAGAACGAGGTCGAGTTCGAGAAGTCGTGATTCTGCGCCCATGGTCAACCCCATTCAACCGTATTCACGGTAGCGACGCTCGCTCTCGTCACGAAGTCCTCGCCTCACCTGTTTGAGCCCCGGATGTGGATAGCATCGATTTGCGGTGGGGGAAGGGTGGTCTCGACCCCCACGAAAGTGGGAAAGAGTTCAATGAATGAATTCCAAGAGTGGGCGCGACGTACATACCGCCAGTCGGGGATTGAAGTCGGTGACGACGATCTGGAACTGATCGAATTGGTCTACATAGGGGCGCTCGGTCAACTTGATGCGCTGGATCACATTGATCTCGAGAAGTTCCCGGCGCTCGGGCTCGACTTGCGCCACGCACCCAAGACGTCATGAGCCATCCCCAAGACTGGACACTCCGCGCCCAGGCAGAGGCGCTGCGCAAAGGCGAATTGAGCGCCGTAGCGTTGCTCGAGGCGACCCTCGAACGACTCCACGCGCGCGACGCTCCGCTCAACTCGACCCCCGTGATCTTCGATGAAGAGAGTCGCGATGCGCTCGCACACGCGCCCGCCGGAGCACTGCACGGTGTCCCGCTCACCGTGAAGGACATGTTCGCTCTCCCGTGGCGCGCGGCACGCAATGCGACACACTTCGATTTGATCCCCGCGAGCGCGAGCGGTCCGTATCGAAACCTTCGTGATGCCGGCGCCATTGTGGTCGGCGTCGCCAACCAGCACGAGCTCGGCATAGGTTCAACCGGCACCGCATCCGCGTACGGAGTCATGAAGAATCCGTGGAACCTCGAGCACTGCGCCGGGGGGTCCTCGGGCGGAAGTGCGGCCGGCGTCGCGGCACGGCTCGTTGCGGGGAGTCTCGGCAGCGACAGCGGCGGTTCGACGCGCATTCCGGCCTCCTACTGCGGCGTCGTTGGTCTGAAGGTCACCTATGGCGCGGTCCCCTACGACGGGTACTTCGGTAGTTCCACCACTTTCAGCGCACCAGGACTACTCGCCCGCGACGGCGGCGACACTCGTGTCCTCGCCTCCGCATTGTTACAGCGCCCCCTCAGCGCCCAAAGCGGGAGCGGGCTTCGTATCGGTGTCGTGCGCGACCCATACTGGGACGACGCAGACCCCGAGGTC
Organism: Acidimicrobiaceae bacterium; assembly: GCA_027355725.1. Lineage (GTDB taxonomy): Bacteria > Actinomycetota > Acidimicrobiia > Acidimicrobiales > RAAP-2 > RAAP-2. The sequence goes on along the minus strand of DAIEHI010000096.1, from coordinate 6,408 downwards.
GCCGACGCCTGCGAGCGGGCAATGCGAGACGCGGGTTGGCACGTCAGTACCGTGCATCTTGAGAACGCAGAGTTGGCGAGTGCCGCGTATCTGGGACGGATCGTCGCCGAGGTGGGACTTTTGTCGAATGATCTGCTCGCGTCGCTGAGCCCCGCTTCGAGGGCACTGGTGCTCGCGGGCATGCTCTCACCCGCTCGATTCGTGCCGCGCGCGGACCGAGTCAGGTCAGCGATCCGTGGCGCACTCGCGAGGTTGCTCCAAGCGGTTGACTTCATTGCGTTGCCATCGACACCGACGTGCGCGCCACCGCTCAACGACACCTGGGTGACACTGCCCTCTGGACGTATCAGCGTCGACGTGGCCAACGTCAGACAGTCGTGCCTCGTGAACCTGACCGGCGTGCCGAGTATTTCAGTCCCCGTCGGTCTGAGTCGTTCGGGGCTGCCGATCGGGCTGCAACTCATCGCACCCTGGGGCAATGAATCGCGGCTCCTCGACGCCGCAGAGCACCTCGAGCGCTCCAGTGACCGTCAATACGTTGATCTGGTTCCGAGCGCCGCTTCGTGAGCCACGCGTAGCGCAAGGTGAGCGTTCTTTGGTTCTCGGCGCGCCCCGTCACGCCTCGCCTAAAGTGTCTCTACCTTCCACAACTAGGAGACTTCTATGTCAACCGTTGCTGTCGCCCGTCAACCTCGCGCGGTACTCGCCGACGTGGTCTCGAACACGTTGCTTGCTGACATCGCCCTCATCACCGGAGCGGCCGCGCTGGTCGGGGTACTCGCACAAGTCTCGATCCCCCTCTCGTTCACTCCGGTTCCGATCACCGGGCAGACCCTCGGCGTCCTGCTCGCCGGTTCCGCTTTGGGTCTTCGACGCGCCAGTCTCGCGATGAGCCTCTACGTCGTGGCGGGCGTGGCGGGCGTACCGTGGTTCGCCGGTCACTCCCATGGGTACCCCACTGCGACCTTCGGGTACCTGGTCGGCTTCGTGCTCGCGGGCTCGTTTCTCGGCTACCTCGCCTCGCGAGGCAACGACCGCACCATCATTCGCGCCGCTCTCTCGATGATCGCCGGGGAGCTCCTGATCTACGCGGTGGCCGTTCCGTGGTTGGCGTTCGATCTGCACGTCTCACTCGCCAAGGCCCTCACGCTCGGTATGACGCCGTTCATCGCGGGCGACTTGATCAAAGCGGGACTCGCGGGACTCGCCTTGCCCTCTGCGTGGCGGCTGGTCGACCGGCTCACCAAGAAGTGAACCGCGCTCTCTGAGTTACAAGGATCGAAAGCCGAGGAATTCCGCCTCGGCTCCGTGGATCAAGCGCTTGTGGACGCCCAGGGTCTTTCGATCAAGGTTTGCGTAACGCCCCGCGATTTCAATGGCTTGAGCGAGGAGTTCCTCCTCGCTCGCCACGCTCTCAACGATGCCTCGAGCGAGCGCCTCAGGCCCAGAGAATCGGTGCGCGGTGGTCGCCGCAGTAATCGCGGTCTGGCGAGGCAACCGATTAGCCAGGATCGACCACAATCGCTGATCGAGTGCGAGACCGATCTCTGCTTCGTTCATGCACCAATAGCCCCGGTCCGCTCGCATGATGCGCTGGTCGAAGGCGCATGACAGGAGCGCCCCGCCAGCAAACGTGTGCCCGTTCAAGGCGGCGACGGTGTAGGCGGGAAAGACCAGGATCCGTCCGATCGTGCGGTTCATCTCATCGAGGGTCGATGCGAACTCAGCGGGGTTGCTCCCGAAGCGCTCGAGGTCGAGTCCATTGCAGAAGAACTTGCCCTCGCCGGTCATGACGAGCGCTAGCGGCCCATTGATGCTTTCGAGGCCATCGAGAATGGAGTTGATTCGATGGAGCGAATCAAGATTGATGCGGTTCTCCCCACTGTGCCATCGCAGTAGCGCGACTGCACCCTCCTGGCTGACTGAAATGTCCATTATCGGAGCATACGGCGCGAGGCGAACTCGCTAGTAAGTTGTGGTCCGTGAGTGACAACACCCAATCAACGCCCGAACCCGACGTCTCTGCAGAGAATCCCATCTCCGAACACTGGGTATGGGTCGGACCCCATCGCCCACCGTGTCCGCGCGTGCTCTTTGAGCACATGACCAGCGACTGGGATGTCTCTGCACCGCGAAGCGACGTCCACCCGGCCGCCAGTTTCAGTGCCCATCGGCGCCAACGACTCGGTGAGCACTTCACCGGCAAGACTCTGGTGATCCCCACCGGTAATCCCAAGGTGCGTTCGAACGACACCGACTACTCGTTTCGCGCGGGCAGCGACTTCTTCTATCTCACGGGCTGCAATGAACCCGACGCAGTGCTCGTCATCTCACCGAGCGCCGCCGGTCCACGGTCCACGCTCTACGTCCCGGCGCGACGTGACCATCACACCCACGAATTCTTCACCGACGCCCGCTACGGAGAACTCTGGGTGGGTCCGCGACTCGGAGTCGAAGAAGCCGCTCTCTACTTCAGTATCGACACCGCTCCTCTTGAGTATCTTTCGAAGGACCTCGAGTCGCTTGCGGCCACCGACGTGGTGACCCTTCGCGGCTTCGATGCCCACGTCGACGCACTCACGGCCCCCCACGTCGACGACGCGCAACTCGCAGCCGTACTGAGTGAACACCGATTGGTCAAGGACGACTTTGAGATTGCCCAGCTCCAACTCGCGATCTCGTACACGGTGAAGGGCTTCGAGGACGTCGTGCGTGCCCTGCCCGCGGCTGAAGGTCGAGGCGAGAGGGTGATCGAGGGAATCTTCAACCTGAGGGCTCGCGTCGAGGGCAACGACGTTGGCTACAGCACGATTGCCGCGAGTGGTGCGCACGCGACGATCCTGCACTGGACGCGCAACGACGGCGCCGTTCGAAGCGGCGACATGCTGCTGCTCGACGCCGGGGTCGAATGCCACAACCTCTACACCGCTGACGTCACGCGCACGATGCCCATCAACGGCACGTTCACGCCTGCGCAGCGTCGAATCTATGAGCTGGTCCTTCGCGCCCAAGAAGCGGGTATCGCTGCGGTGCGACCAGGCGTTCCCTTCATGGCGGCCAACGACGCCGCGATGCACGTGCTCGCCCAGGGTCTGTTCGAACTCGGTATCTTGAAAGAAGAGCCCGCGACCGCACTGCGCCGGGACCGCCAACTTCACCGGCGCTACACGCTGCACGGTGTCAGTCACATGCTCGGTATCGACGTGCACGACTGTGCGAACGCGCGAAATGAGTTGTACCAGGGCAACCTCGAGGAGGGCTACGTCCTCACCGTCGAGCCGGGCCTGTACTTCCAGGCGAATGACCTGAGCGTCCCCGAGGAATACCGGGGCATTGGTGTTCGTATTGAAGACGACGTCCTCGTCACCGCATCGGGCGCGACCAATCTCTCATCGGCGCTCCCGCGAGACCCCGACGAGATTGAAGCGTGGATGAAGGACCTGTGGTCGCGCGGGCCAGTCAACTTAGGACTGTGAACTAGACAGGCACCCTGAGCGGGATGTGTCGAGGTCCTCGAACCTGTCCCTGGGCCCAGGTCACGTCCTTTGACGAATCGAGTTCGAACACCGGGTAGCGCGATATGAACTCCTCGACCGCGACGCGCAGTTCGAGACGCGCCAGGTTCGATCCAGCGCAACGGTGGATCCCGAGTCCGAAGGCGGCGTGACGATTGATGGTTCGATCGATGATGAACTTGTCGGCGTCTTCGAAGGCTTCGGGATCTCGGTTCGCCGCGGGGAAACCGAGGAGGATCCAATCGTCCTTCTTCATGGGACAGCCAGCGAACTCCATGTCGTCTTTCACCAGACGGGCCATGGTCACTGGAGCGTAGAAACGCAGGAATTCCTCAATGGCGAGCGGCATCAGGTCGGGCTCGTTGACGAGTCGCGCCAGGTCCTCGGGGTGAGTTGCGAGGTGCCAGAGCGACGCGCCGATCGCCGACCACGTGGTGTCGATGCCCGCAATCAAGATCAGCACCATCGTGCCGCGCACATGCTCGGGCGAGAGCTTCTCACCGGCTACTTCAACATTCAACAGATAACTCGTCAAGTCATCTCGGGGGTGAGCGACGTGATCGGCGATCTGCTGATCGAAGTACTCACCCATGGGCACGAACAGCGGTGCGCGCACCTCGGGGCTCAGGTCGATGAGATCGAGCACGACGTGTACGAAGTCACGAAAGATCTCGCCGTCCTCGCTCGGGAAGCCGAGCATGTGGGCAATGACCCCGGGTGGGATGAATTGGGCGTACTGCGAGGCGGCGTCGATGATCTGCTCGCCGCTCAACTCATCGAGGTGTCGACGGCACAGCGCGCGAATCTGCGGCTCGAGGGCATTGATGGGACCTGGTGCGAACGCGGGCAGCAGCAGTCGACGCGCGAGTGCGTGAAAGGGCGGGTCCGACGTAATGGGCGGCGCACCGCCAATCGGCGCGGGTGGGGAGCCTTCGGGATACTTGTTGTTCGTGACAACGACGAGTCGGCTCGAGAAGTGTTCGGTGTCGTTCGCGATCGCCGACACCACTTCGTGGGTGCTCGGGAACCATCCGCCCCCGTATCGATCGGTGTGCGCCACCGGACAACGCTCGCGCAGATCCTGCCAGATTGGATAGGGGTCGTTGACCCACTTGGGATCCGTGTGATCCCAGTCGGTGGCGAAATCCTTCACCGGCTTCTTGTCGGTCATCTGTCTCCCAACGTGTCGAACAGCGACTCTTCCTAGTCGAGAATCCGAATGGGTAGGTTGCGTGGACCGCGAATCTGTCCCTGGGCCCAGGTCACCGCTTCAGGATCGGCGAGCTCAAAGCGAGGGTAACGCTTGATGAACTCCTCGATCGCGACACGCAGTTCGAGGCGCGCCAGGTTCGAGCCAGCGCAACGGTGGATCCCGAGACCGAAGGCGACGTGACGATTCTCCGCCCGATCGATGATGAACTTGTCGGCGTCTTCGAAGACCTCAGGGTCACGATTGGCCGCTGGGAACCCGAGGAGGATCCAGTCGTCTTGTTTCATCGGACAACCCAGATACTCCATGTCGTGCTTGACCAGACGAGCCATCGTCACCGGCGCGTAGAAGCGCAGGAACTCCTCGATCGCGACGGGCATCAGGTCCGGCTCGTTGACAAGGCGCTCGAGGTCCTCGGGGTGACTCGCAAGATGCCAGAGCGACGCGCCGATGGCCGACCAGGTGGTGTCGATGCCGGCCACCAACGTGAGCACCATGGTGCCAAAGATGTGTTCGTCCGCGAGTTTCTGCCCGGCGATGTCTACGTTCAAGAGATACGTCGTCAGGTCATCGCGCGGATTCTCGCGGTGATCCTCGATCTGCTTGATGAAGTACTCCTCAATGGGTGCGAATTCCTCGATGCGCTGCTCTTCGGGGTGGTCCACGCCTTCAACGATGATGTGAGCGAACTCTCGAAAGAGGTCTTCGTCGTCCTCGGGAAAGCCGAGCATGTGCTTGATGACGCCCGGTGGAATGTATTGGGCGTACTCGGCGCCACCGTTGACGATCTCGTGATCTCCGAGTTGGTCCAAGAGGCGCTGACACAGCGCCCTGATCTGGGGCTCGAGTGCGTTGATGGGACCTGGTGCGAACGCGGGTAACAGCAGGCGACGCGCGATTGCGTGAAATGGTGGATCCGACGTGATGGGTGGCGCCACACCAATCGGTGCGGGCAATGCGTCGTCACCGGGGCGACCGTTGCCGAGGATGACCGTGCGACTCGTGAAGTTCTCGGTGTCCTTGGCGATCGTCGAGACGCCCGCGTGCGTTGCGGGGAACCAACCACCGCCGTATCGATCGGTGTGAGCAACGGGGCAACGGCCACGCAACTCCTCCCAGATCGGATAGGGGTCGGCCACCCACTGAGGATCAGTGTGATCCCAGTCAGTAGCGAAGTCTTTGACGGGGGGCTTGGTGTCCACTGCTACTCCTCGATGAAGATGGCGTGCTCGGGGCAGTTCGACTGGGCGAGTCGCGCGAGAGACAACGTCTCGTCACTCAACGTCCCGTCGCCAATGACGACACCGTTTCCCAGTTCATCGAAGTCAAAGATGCTCGGGGCTATTGAAAAGCAACGTCCCTGGCCTTGACAAATCTCTGTATCGATCGATACCCGCACGACCCCTCCTTCGTGATGATAAAGAGACCCTACTACCCAGTAAGTGCCTACGAAGCGAGGGTCCGGGCGCGCCAGCCGGTGCCATTGGCAAAATGCAGCGCAATCAAGCGAGCCGTCTCGTCCGCGACCGCCAACTGTCCGACGGAGAGGGCGAAGTCGTGCCAAAAATCAGGGAACTCTCGCACCCGCACGTGCTCGAGGCCGAGGGCGGCGACCCGCCGGGCGTCGGGGGCCAAGAGGTCATCTCCCCCGCCGACCACCAGTGTCGGGGGCAGGTCGCGCCA
>DAIEHI010000090.1 GCA_027355725.1 Acidimicrobiaceae bacterium | reverse complement strand
CTGAGCGAGAACGTGGCGTTCTGGTGGAAGGGGTAGTAGCCCGTTCCGCGTGGATTGTTGATGACGCCATAAAGACCCTGGAGGATCGGCGCGCGGATGGCCGGGGTCAGGTGGACGTGGCCCAGCACCCTCGGCGCGTACCGTCGGATCACCTTGCCTGAGGGGCTGAGGATTCCGGCCGCCACCTCTGGCGCGTACCGTGTTCCCCCGTTGGCGAACGTCGCGTAAGCGTCAGCCAGTGCGATCGGCGTGAGTGCCGTGGCACCCTGCCCGAACGCCATCTCGATGTTGTCACCCGTGTACCAGGCCACGTTGGGGAAGGCCTTCGGCGCCAGGGCGTGCAACTCCTTACGCACGGCCGGGGAGTCCACCCGTCCGGGCACCTCATTGGGCAGGTCGATATTCGTGTACTGGTCGAGCCCGTACTGGTGGGCGACGTTCTGAATTGCCGTCTGGCCGTACTTGCGCTGGTGGAGCCAGAAGAGGTAGCCGAGGTTGTAGAAGTAGTAGTCCGAGGAAACCGTGAGGGCGAGCGGCAGGTTCACGAGGCCATTCCCGAAGGTCTCGGCGTCGTGGAAGACGCAACCGTGACCGCCCTGCAGACAGCCCGGGACCACGTAGATCCCCGTGTCGTTCACCAGGGTGTTCGGTGAAAAGATCCCCGTCTGCATCTGGGCGGTCGCCGTGACGAGCTTGAACGTGCTACCGGGCGTGTAAAGGCCCTGGATCGCGTAGTTGTTGAACGCGCCGACCTTCATGAGACTGTTGAAAGTCGACTGGGAGAGGCCGTTCACGAAGGAGTTGAGGTTATAGGACGGGTAGCTCGACATCGCGAGCACCGCCCCCGTATTGGGGTCGAGCACCACCGCGGCACCGTTGACAGCCTGGGGATAGTGGTGCGACACGGGGTCGAAGGTCTTGCGGTCGACCAGGATCTGCTGGGCGAGGTACCCGTCCAGAGCCCGCTGGAGACCCTCGTCGATGTTAAGCACCACGGAATCACCATTGGTCGGCGGTGTCGTCTTGGCCGTCGCCAAGATGTTCCCGAAGGCGTTCACCTCGAGGGTCTGGGTTCCGTCGTGGCCACGAAGATACTGCTCGTAGAAGGCTTCGATCCCGGATTTTCCGATCTGGGAATTTGTCTGATATCCCTGATTGGGGTGGGCAGCAATTTCCCTACCGGTGATCGGTCCCACGTAACCGAGGACCTGTGACCCGACATTTCCCCCGTTGGGATATGACCGCGTCGACACGTTCAAGATGGTCACGCCGGGGAACTCGCTCGGATGAAGCTTGATGAATTCCACGACGGTCGCCGGTGCGTTCAGCATGATCGGCGCGGGTTGATACGGGTCGTACTGTGCGTTGTTGAGTGCCGCGTTGATCGACGTGAGGCTGACTCCGGTCAGTGCGGACAGCGCACCCTTCACCGATGGGTCTAGCGCCGCCTCGGCTCGCGAGAGCTGTACCTCGGTCGTCGTAGTGTTGGTCACCAAGGGACGCCCGTACCGGTCCAGGATGAGTCCGCGCGCCGCGGGAATGCTGCTCACCCGCAACGAATTTGAGTCGACCGTCGCGACCGCGATCCGGTAGTCCAGGATCTGCAAGGTGAAGAGCCGGTAGACGAGCAGCACCAGTAGCAACGCGAAGAAGCCACCGATGATCCGCCAGCGCCGCTCCGGACGTACCTCGATCTCGTCGGGTGAGGCCACCAGGTCACGGATTCCCACCGATCGGCGAACGTTGATCGACCGGCCCCGCCGATGGAACGGGTTGAGCGACTCCCACGGGCGCCACAGCCTCGAGAACAGCGAGCCGGTCGGCCGTTCACGCCACGATCGCTTCATCAGCGTGACCGTCCGTCGATGCGAGCGATCGCCCGCGCCAGGCGGGTGCTCGGCCGCGCGAGGAGGAAGAACGCAATTGCGTTCACCTCCATGCTCGCGAGCAGGCTGCCTCGCCACAGTCCGAAGTTGAGCTCGCCGTAGCCGAGGGCCACGTAGTACGCCGGCGCGAGTAGGCCGGCCACGCCGGCGAGCACCGGCGTCACCCACCACGCCGCGGAGTCGAGGTCACCCACACCCTCACGCCCGAGCCTCGAAGCGATGTACGCCAGGGTGACCGCGACGACGATGGTGAGGCCGAACGGCGCCGCGCTGTGGGTGTCAAAAAAGAGTCCCGACATCACCGCACCCCAGATCGCCAGACTGGTCGCACCCGTCAGACCAATCGTGAACGGCCACAGCCACACCAGCATGACCACGACGCCGTCGAAACGCAGCGCCGAGAAGACCGCGAGCTGCAGACCAACGACGGTCAACGTGACGAGGGCGACCGGTAGGAGCGCGCGCTTCACGAAGTGGGCTCCCACTGCACAACGTCGACGTAGAAGAGGTGTCGAAGATCCGCGGTGGGAGTGACCGTCACGTTGTACGTGGTCGCTCCGGGGGTGAACTTGACCGTGGACACGCGCGCGACGGGAAGTCCCGGCGGATAGAGGCCGCCGCTCAGACCGTCAGTGGTCAAGATAGTTCCCTTCGAGAGCGCCGTCTTGAGATCGACCGCGGTCGCCGAGAGCCCGTTGTTCACGCCTCCCCCACTGATCACAATCGACTGGTGTCCGTTGCCGAAGGTGACACCGACTGATGACGCGACGTCGGTAATCAATCGAACCGTGGCCCCGCGAGGCGTCGTCGAGATCACTGATCCGACCAGACCACCGTTGGCGACAACGGGCATGCCCGCGAGGATCCCACTGTCGCGGCCCTTGGAGATGTCGAAGGTCGCCGCGAAATTCGTCGGCGAGATGCTGACCACCTGGGCCGCCACCGTCGGCAGCGAACCGATGAACGGGACGTGGAGCTGGACCGTGAGCTGTTCCAGCTGGCGTTGCAGCGCCCAGGTCTCGTCGGCGCGCAGTTGTGCTCGACCGAGCTCATAGCGCAGACGTTCGTTCTGTGCGACCACGTCGCTGTAGTTGATCGCGCCGGCGAACACGTGACCGATCGGTCGAGCGATGACGTCAATCGTCCAACTGAACGGCGTGATCACGAGGTTCGCCACGCTGCGTAGTCCCGAGATGACCCCGACGGTCATGTACAACAGTGTGACCACGATCAGCGTGCTCACCCCGAGGGTCCACGCCCGTCTCCTTGACCGTTCGGTGACCACGCGTTAACGCGACGGGCTGGACTTCAACATGCGAGAGAACGTCTCGAGCTCTTCGAGGCACATCCCACTGCCGAGGGCCACGCAGTTCAACGGGTCATTGGCCACGATGATCGGCATATTGGTCTCGACT
>DAIEHI010000087.1 GCA_027355725.1 Acidimicrobiaceae bacterium | reverse complement strand
GAACCCTTAGTGATTCCCTATCTTCACTCATGAGAGTTCGCGCTCGAACACTCACTTCCACGGTGGATCAGCCCGTTGCGCTAGGGACCGGATGGTCCCGCATGATCAATCAGTCAGTCGAAGTTGATAGGTCGATCCCGTCCAGAAGCCTCGATTCCCATCGACGAGTTCCTTCAGAGAATCGATTGGCATCGCGTGAGAGAACAAATGGCCTTGCCCGAGCACGCAGCCGACCTGACGTAGACGCTCGAGCTGTGGTTCAGTCTCGATGCCCTCAGCGATCACGGTCATGCTGAGGTTTCGACCTAACGAAACAATCGCCTCAAGCAAGGTGTTGTTGTGCACACTTTCGTGCGCGGGACTCACGAATGACTGGTCGATCTTGATGATTCTCGGTTGCAGCAAGGTCAGATAGGAAAGCGATGAATAGCCCGTACCGAAGTCATCCAGGGCGATTGCGATACCAAGGTCCCTTAAGTGTCCAATGACGTTGAGCGTCTCATTGAAATCAAGGAACGTCACGCTTTCGGTGATTTCCAAGATGAGTCGACCGGGATCAAGCTTGCTCGTCGACAGCGCCTTGGCAATCGTCGAGACCAGTTCTGGATCGTGGAATTGTCGAAGCGAAAGGTTGACGGTGACAAAGGGCTGTTGAGTGTTGAGGCCCTGCTCGTCCCACCAGGTGAGGGCAGCCACCGATTCACGGAGTGCGAAGAGGCCGATCTCCAGAATGAGCTCGCTCTCCTCAGCGAGGGCGATGAACACGCTTGGCGGCACCCAGCCGCGCTCAGCATGCGGCCAGCGCATGAGGGCTTCGAATCCCACCACTTCTGAACTTCTGAGGTCGACGATTGGTTGATAGTGCATCTCCAACTCGCCCGAATGCAGCGCTTGGCGTAGTTGCTGAGTCAGGGCGAACCGGCTCATGGCCTTCAGTTGCATGTTCGCGGTGAAGAAGACCGACCGCGACTTACCCTGTCGCTTCGCCTCGTACAGTGCGATATCGGCATTCTGGATGACCTCAGTCGTGCTGTTTCCAGGGCCGTCCCAGAGCACAATACCGATACTCACCGCTAGCTGAAGAAGAGTGCCGGCCACTGAGAACGGTTCGTCGAAAGATCGCAGCACGCGCTGTGCCAACTCACTTGCCTGTTCCGGAGAATCCAACGCCTCAGCGAGATAGAGAAACTCATCGCCGCCGAAACGACACAGTGTGTCCGAGGTGCGCGTGATCTCCTCCAGGCGAAGAGCCACCGCCCTCAACAATTGATCACCGACTACGTGACCGTACGTATCGTTCACGCCCTTGAAGTCATCGAGATCGAGCAGCAGCACCGCGCCCAAATCACCAAAGCGGGCAGCGCGTGCCAGAGCCTGGGTGAGTCGATCATCGAAGAGTGCACGGTTGGCTAGACCCGTCAATGGATCATGGAGTGCCTGATGTGAGAGTTGCGCAGTGAGCGCGCGTTCTTCTGTGATGTCACGTTGAGAGAGCACGTAGTAAAGGGTGTTGCCATCCGCGTCACGCGCGGGTGCCTTCAGCACTTCAACCACAATGACCTGTCCGTTCTTATGCAGGTAGCGCTTGACGTAACGAGCTTGACTGACCTCACCCGAGGTCAGTCGGTCGTGAGTTGCCTCGGTGATGCCCAAGTCCTCGGGGTGGGTGTAGGCCGATGAGTCGACACCCAAGAGTTCGCTTCGGCTGCGACCGATCATCTGACAGAACGCGTCATTCACCGCGATGATTCGATTCTCGTGATCGTGGAACATCATCGGAGCCATATTGCTCTCGAAGGCCAGTTGAAACCTCTGCTCGGCGTCATCGTGGGACCGCTCCATGGCCCGATGCGCCCGGTCGTCGCGAATCGTCGCGGTAACCCACTTCTTATCGTCGAGATGAAAGGGTGAGAGTGCGATATCCACCGCTATTTCACTGCCATCTCGGCACTGCAGCGTGAACTTCCTCGAAGTGCCCATCTTTCTCGACTTCGAATCGTCGACATACGCCGACAGATGCGCCGCATGATGTGAGTGGAATCTCCCGGGTATCAGTACATCAATGTCCTGGTCGATCATCTCCTCATGCGAGTAACCCGTCAGACTCAAGACTCGCCCATTGACGTGACGAATCACACCGTATTCATCGATGATGACGATCCCATCCACAACCGCCTCTGACAGATGGTGGCCAAAGCGCGGGTGCTCATCAATGCGATTCACTCAATTCCTCTCACGTCTCAGCACCGCGCCCCGACGATACGGCATGTTCAATGTACCTTCACGCGACTGGTGAATACCGTTCATCTTTCGAGGTATCTTGATCATCTTCTCAGCGTCGTACGCGTCGATTCCATCACCGTCAGGACGTTTGAATCCATACGGTCAAGTAACCAATGAGTAAGCGTCCGATACACGCGATCATGTTGCTCAGGAAATGGCGCGGCGACGATGACCGCTACTGATACGTATCAGATGCTCTGCGCAAGTGCAGCACCCGATCCGATTTCCTCAACATCAACGACTGCGCCCGCCTAGATCAACAGCCCCATTTGACCAAGACGGCTGAGCCGGTTCAAAACATGGCCCAACCCACCATTGGTCAAGTCACTACCCGTGGCTGAAACTGCGCGAGGGGTCTAACTGGACTTCTTGGTGGCCGTACGGATACGTTCACCCGCCTTCTTCAGGTCCTTCCCCGCACTCTTGAGATCTTGTCGAACATTCCGGAGATCAGATTCGACTTGATCGGCGACACCCTTCGCTTGAATGGCCTTGCCGACGACCTTGCCAACCTTCACTTCGGCCTTGCCCTTCAACTCCAATGCCTTGTTCGCGGCCCTGTCTCTCTTGGTCATTGCATCTCCTCTCATCGCTCGACCGGCGTCCTCTCGTCATTTCTCCGCTGAGAATTCGCAAATCCTTGCCTTTTCTCACAGTACGAGTCACCCTTCGACGGCCACAGTGCCAAAGGACCCTTCCTCGAGGATTTCAACTCGCCAACGCGCGTTGTGGCGCAATTGCTTCTTCAAATGCGCTGAGCGATGAGAACCGGAATCTCTCGAGATGTATTTGCCTGATACTCCTCGTAGGCAGGATATGCACGAACAGCACGCTCCCACCACGTCGCACGCTCTTCGCCGTGCACCTCACGCACCTCGACGTCGAAGGGTTCCGGACCGTCTTGAATCATGACGTGGTTGGGATTGGCGATGAGGTTGTAATACCAAAGCGGATGTTCTGGCGCTCCCCCTTTGGAGGCAATCAGCGCATACGCACCCTCATGCTCTACGCGCATGACTGGGGTTTTTCTGACCTTCCCGCTGCGACCCCCGAGGGTGGTGAAGATGATGATCGGAAGTCCCGTATCGAGCAACGTATTCGATCGAGTGCCGCCTGACGCCTCGTACTCGGCGACTTGGTCACGCACCCATTCAGACGTACTTGGTACGTACTCACCATCAATTGGCACAACACACCACCTGGACCAACTTCTCACTTGTCATAAGAGCTCCCATTCAACGAGCACTGCAGTGATCGCTTCTACTGATCGTAGGGCTACTTCATTAGAACCGCAATATCGAGCGCCAGTGAAATTTCCCTGCTCCCACTCAATGAAAGCGACGTACCAAGAAATTGAGGAGCGGCTCTGGAATGACCCGCCTGATCAAGTGCACGCGAGAACGAAGGTGCACCAGTTCGTCCTCTTGAGCTTCGTTGGCGACGCGAAGTGCTTCGATCTCGTTACGTAAGACTTCGCTGTGCTCGAGCAAAGTCGTCGTTCGTCGCTGCTCATCACGCAATCTATCGCTCAGGGTGACGAGATCATCGCCGAACCGCTCCAATGAAGTTGCTCCATCGTCCTTAGAGGCCCTCACAACGAACTGATAGGTCTCTGACTCGCGCTCGCCCACGACGGCTTCGAGAACCTCTGCACTTACGTCACTTCGTTGAATGCCCAGTTCAGTTGCGAAGACCGGCACAATCACCCTTTCGATCTCCGTGGGGATGAGTCCCGCATCCCTCACCAACTCCAAAAGGCTCTCTTTGGTGAAAAAATGGATGTGCGTCCGGTCGAGCAGCCCACTCTCCCGATACGGGAATGTGCCATTCAACAGTGCAATCTTCACGTCGGCGTGCGCGATATTTGGAACTGAGAGGACGGCGATCCCGGAAGGTACCAAATGCCTCACCGCTTCGCGCAGTGTGCTCAGTGGATCCTTTAGGTGCTCCAATACATCGCCGAACAGGACGACATCGAAAAGCTCACCACGTAATTCGTCCCACAAGGAAGAGTCATCGAAGTCTCCAACAATCACACGCTCAACCCACGCTCGTGTCGGCTCAACGACATCTCCATCCATCTCGATGCCAACGACGCTGCAACCTTGCGCGAACAACATCTTGCTCACGTGGCCCGATGCACACCCCGCCTCCAGCACTCGCTTGTTGAAGCCCACCATTCGAAGGATGCTCGCGTGCGAATTGTTCTCGAGCCTTGGGTCGATCTCCGCGTCATAATGGGAGCGCATGACCTGAATCTAGACCTGAGATGGCTGGTCCGGTCGATTTGTTGGTGGTGATCTTGATCCGTCGTGAGCGACCCTTCGAGGCGCTTGCAACTGCCCAGCATCGATTGCACCAGATAGCCAGACCCTCAAGTCCTTTGACGACTGCCGCCTACTGATTCGCGGGCACTGACTGTGCGCCAATGGCCGCAGATCGCGAAGAGAGCAACCACTGATTCGCTCTAACGCGCATCACGATCCTTCGCACCACAACGCATCGCTCTCCGCTTGCTGACGAATAACTCCTCGCCGCGACACCGGTTCACGCAGATGACGGCTCACCGTGACGACGAAGCAACCTCTGAGAGGTCACCTCAGCCTGCGCTGGCGTCTTCGAATTCTTCAGCCGTGTCCGCTGTCGACGCGACTAAGCGATGTAGAAAGTCTTCACGTTGGTGAATTCGCGTATGCCCTGTGCTGAGAGTTCGCGACCGTAGCCAGACTTCTTGATACCACCAAAGGGCAGTTCGGGCGTAGAAGCCACCACGGCGTTGGCGAAGATCATCCCCGCCTCGACACCCGAGACGACTCGCTCGATCTCGCTCGGGTCAGTGGCCCACACCGAACCGCCGAGTCCCCACGGCGTCGCGTTCGCGAGCTCGATCGCTTCATCGAGGTTCTCGACCACCTCTACCACCGCGACAGGACCAAACAGTTCTTCACAGCCAGCACGTGAGTCACGTGGGACGTTCGTCAACACGGTCGCCGGATAGTAGTAGCCGCGACCCTCGATCATGGTGCCGCCGGTTCGAATGACTGCACCCTTAGCAACCGAGTCCTGGACCTGAGCGTGCAATTCCTCACGCTGTTCGGCATTGACGAGCGGACCAAGTGCGGTCTTGGGGTCCATTGGGTCACCAACGACTACCTCGCTCATTGCCTTGGTGAAGCCGTCGATGAATTCCTCAGCCCGCTCCTTTACGACAATGAAGCGCTTCGCGGCGATGCAACTCTGGCCATTGTTCTGAATGCGACCGGTCACGGCCATAGGGATGGTCGCTGCCATGTCAGCTGAACTCGCGACGATGAACGCGTCAGAACCGCCGAGCTCCAACACGCACTTCTTCAGGTTCTCGCCGGCCTGACGACCGACGATCTTGCCCGCGCCCTCAGATCCCGTGAGCGTCACCGCAGCCACCCGGTCATCTGCGATCAACTCCGCCAGCGCCTGGTGGCCGAGGAAGAGATTGATGAAGACGCCCGTGGGAAAACCCGCTCGAATGAACAGACTCTCCAAGTACTTCGCCGAACCCGGCACGTTGTGGGCGTGCTTCAAGATTCCCACGTTGCCCGCCATCATCGCGGGAGCCGCGAATCGAACTGCTTGCCACAGTGCGAAGTTCCAAGGCATCACCGCGAGGATCGTTCCGAGCGGCTCGTAACGGATGCCACTGTGTGTTGCGGGTGAGGCAATGATCTCTTCGCTCAGCAGCGACTCAGCGTGCTCGGCGTAGTAGCGCATGGTCTTTGCGCACTTGAGGACCTCACCCTTGGCCTGGGCGAAGGTCTTTCCCATCTCAGAGGTGAGCAGTGCGGCCGTGGCGTCAAGCTCGTCTTCGAGCAACTGGGCGGCGCGCGTCATCAACTCGCCCCGGTCCTTGAAGGGCGTCTCGCGCCAGCTCTTCGCGGTCTTAGCCGACAAGACCATCGCCGCTTCGATCTCCTCTGGCGTGTTCAGTGGATACTCGGCAATGACTTCTTCGGTGGCTGGATTGATCGCGGTGAACGCCATGACAATTCCCTTCGTCGCCGCACGAGTTCTCCGAGCGACGTTTTCTCTACGTGTCTCGAGTCCACCTTGGACTCCTACCCGACTGATAGTAGTGGCGTTGACGCCTCACAACGCTGGCCCGAACCGCGATTCAGCGCTGCGCAGTGGCGCGAACGACCTAATTCTTTTCAGTCCCTCTTCGCTCCCTCGACGATCTCGAAACACTCCGAGATGTGTGACCCGGTCAACGGATTCACGCGAGAAATCTAGGTAGACGAGCGTCAATTTCTTTGACGCAGACGTGAACAATTGTCGAACAACTGAGCTACAGGATCGCTGACCCGTGGTCTCGAGCTTCGCTAGTGGCTCACCCCTGCGCGCTCCAGTGTCTGATACCTCAGGTGCTCGCCCCACGCCCGTGCCCGTGCCAACTCGCCGTCGATCAAGTGATGCTGTCGATCAACGATGAAACTCTCTGGCGCAGCCACGAGCGTGCGACCGTGTTTCACTAACTCGGTGCCGATTACCTTGGATGCCCGACCGGTGAACATCGCTGGCGCTCGAAAGCGGGTGTCGAATGCCGCACCGAAGGCCTCCAGGGTGGCGAGCGATGCCAACCATTCACGCACTCCCGGCAGCGCATCGGCCCCGGGTTCCAATGTGAGCTCACCACGAGCCTTTCGAACGTATTCTCTCGTTCCTCTTCGCGTGTTCACCCGAGGCAGCCCCCAGGCGTGGGTCGGCGCACCGACGACGACGAGATCTATGGTGCGCGACGTGAGATCAGTCGCGAGATCCGAGCGCAGGACCTGAACGTCCGGGGCGCCACCGAGTCCTTCGCCGATCGCCTCGGCGATCTGGCGAGTATTACCGAACATTGATTCATAGACAATCACTGCACGCATGACCTTCTCTTTCTCTGACGCGAACCCGACACTCGACTAGGGACAACTCTCAATGACTGGTGAGTACGTCTGATGAATTCGAGGGCGAAGGGGCGTCAGGTGGGGGCGACAACTCGCTCGGTGGCACCGTGCCAGGATCGGTCCCCCCTGCATCGAAGCGAAACGGTGGGTACTCATCACGTAACAACAACACGTAGGCAAAGACGCGGTAACACCAGCGATTCATCCCCATCACGAAATCGAAAAGCGCTTGAGGATAGCGACCTGAGAAGAGCAGGATCAGGGCAGCGACGAAGACGAGTACGCCAATCACCCCTCCGCCGGTCGTCACCAGCCACGAGTGTGAGAATCGGTTCGAGAAACCAATTCCGCCTCCGGCGAAGATGCCCACGATGATGTATTGAGGTATCGCAAGGAGCCACCACTTCACAAGGACCAGTCCTCGTGAAAGTCTCGCCGGGTAGTCAACGATGAATGCGGCCGGGTATGAATCATCTGGTTCGAGCGAGAACGGAGGGTACTGATCCGTCGCGAGCGCGCTAAACGCGTAGAAACTGACCCGCCAGGTCCAGCGAAGCACACCGACGGTGAAGTGGAAAATCGGTTCTGGGTAACGTCCCGTGAACAGGATCGCGACTCCCGCAACGAATGTGAGTGGCACCGTTGCCAACCACAGGAACGCGAGAACGATCAGATGCGGCACGATGAGGATCCACTTGATGATCCATCGCCAACGACTCAGTGGAGAATCTAGATGTCCATCGAGCCGCACCGGGTACGCACCGACTACCGCATGCTCGTGGACGACCTCGGTCGCGGCTGTGTTCATCGAGCTTCGTTCAGCCTCGATACGGCGCTGACGAGCGCGCTCAATCGCCATGATGCCGACACTGAGCAACAACCCGCCAATAACCAGGAGCAGCGCACCGCCGACGAGCAACCCAACGCCGACCGGCAACACCAGGCCGGTGTTGGTGCCAACTGCGACATGGGCTACGACGCCCGCACCCGCGTCGGCACGCATCACAACAATCGACCACCCGCCCTCAACAGGTTTCCATGTGATGTGCTGGGTCCCGTCACCTGATGCCGACACCGCCCAGAAGTTCTGCGTGATAGGTAACGCGGGCGTCGCACTTCCCGCAACGAAGTCGTAGTGGGCACGAAAGGGGAGCGCGCTCACCGATGTGACCTGGTCGAATGCGACACCCGCGAGGTAGTGATCCACTTGGACTGTGGGCGCGATACCTATGAAGGTCCCGCCATTCGCCACCGACGCCTTGATCCGCACGGTGCCGAGCGGGTCGTAGGAAACCCAGCTGTCTGGTCCGGGGTGCATTGCAAAGTGCACAGAAGACACCAGCGCCGAACCCGTGGTTTGAAACTGCTCACTAGAAGTGTTGAAGTAGCCCGTGGCGTCACGTTGGGTCGCGTTCGCCCACACGAGACCACCACCGGCACCGGCGACGCCAAGACCCACGAGGAGCGTCAGAGCGCCAGCCGCCACGAAGAGAACCCTGCCGATACGCATGACTGTCTCCAATCCGCACCGATTCACCGAGGCGCCTCGTGGACTTTCTTGCAGTCTTCAACGATGCACCTATCGCTTCAAGGGCACTAAGTCCCAATACTCATCGTGACCGACTCCGTGGAATCCTCGACACATCGAAAAGTCAATGGTGGATCCTTCAAAGGACTACGTCCCTGTCGTCGTTGACCGATAGTTCAAGGGACCACGAGCGAAGGTCATCCTCCAGTTCAGGGCGCGGGGAGAATCGCCAGCGCCGCGGCCAATGCCACGATGACCACCGACAATGCCACGCTGAGCAGCGCGAGAGCCCTCACACCTCGTCGCGAGAAACGTCTCGCGGCAACGCCGTGTGCTCCGGCGAGGCCGAGCACCACAAGGACAATCAGCACCTTGATCTCAAGGACGTGTCCGAACGCGCTCGAGAGACTGTGGATACGCAACCCGTCATGCCACGCCAGTAGTGGACCCGTCACCACGAGCGCGGGGAACAGGGCGAAATTGGAGATTCGAGCGAATCGGCGCCCCGAAGTTCGTGCCACTGTGGCGATCATCTCTGGGGGTGCGTTACGTCGAAGCAGTGGCATGACCACAAAGACCAGCATCAACTGACCCCCGACCCAAAAGGTCGCTGCGGACACGTGAACGAACAGGACCACCGTCCACACCACTGTCATCAATGAATTCCCAACCCGCTCTTTTGGATCACGCGATCCGAAGCCTTCGTTGCGTCTGGTCGACCGATTCGCACCCGCCAGATCCGAGGCCCAGCTTCAAGGTAGTCCCACGTGAACTGATCTGCGTGCTCAGCCTCGAATTGATAGCGAAGCGGCTTGGGATCATGGTCATTGACCAGCAAGAACGTCGTGCCCTGATCGAGATTCTCGTAGGTTGTGAAGATTGTCTCGTGACGCTGAGAGGGTGGCATCGAGCGTACGTCGAGAACAACTTCGGTGCCATTGCGGTCGCCGTCATCTTTCGTGCGCAGAGTGACTGGCTCCTGCTTCGCCATTCGAACGAGTCGATGCAATGATCGATTGGCAACTAGGGCGAGATCCGCACGCGGAACACGAAGGACCGCCCAAGCGGCCGCGACCAGCGAGCACGCCTCGTCGGCGCTGCCTCCTCGAGCGAGCAACATCGCCGCATCAAGGAGCTTTGAGAACAGGACCGCTTCGTGGTCGCGCGCGACAACGTCTTCGCGTGATGAGGGATCAGGTTCGTTCTGAGTGAGTCGTTGCATCGTCGTGAGGATCTCTTCGAGACGTAGCGTCTCATCAGCGACCAACGGAGGAAGGAGCACTTCGTTCTCCGTGGTGACGTGCGACGCAAAGAGGTCCGCCAAGAGCGTGGCGTAACGCTGGGCGTCTGGACCATTGGTCGCCCGCGCCAACCGTTCGACACCGAGAGCGAGATTGAGGTGCTCATCGACCATCACCTCGACGGTGACGGTGAGTGATGGAATCTTTGCGGCCGCGGCGTAAATGGTGGCTTCCTCGGCTTTGGCGTGCGGCAGGACTTCATCGATCATGTACGACACGAGCTGGGCGCGTTCGAGTGCGTACGCTCGAGTGCGAGAGACGGCAGCGACAAGATCACTCACGAGTTCATTCACGCGCTCGCCCAATTGACGGTGGTGATCCAGTATCAGGTCGAGTGCTTCGACGTTAGTCATGGACATCTCCTCTTTCTCCTCGACGCTGCGTGCGATGGACGCAGTGCATATCTATTATTTCTAGTTGATACTAGAACAACCTACCTGGTGATCTCTGCTCCACATGCGGGCCCCTGCGAACCAAGCGCTTGGCCACGAATCGGTGTTGTCGTTGTTGAGATCGTGGACGCTGCACCCGATCACTCAGTCGCACGACTGGACTCTCGGGATGAAATTCGTTACAACCAAACAACCGTTCTACTCAACGAAGGTGGATCCCCAATGCGGCGGCGGCGTGCGCGTCGATCATCATCGGGCTCCACGGAGGATCCCAGACGAGGCGTACTTCCACGGATTCGATCGGGCGTGGACCAACATCCGCTAACGCCTGAGCGGCCATCGCTGAGAGACTCTGCGACGCCGGACAACCCGGCGTCGTGAGGGTCATGTCGACGAGAATCCTGCCATCCACTTGTTGGATGTCATAGATGAGACCCAACGACACGATGTCCAGACCGAGTTCTGGATCGATGACGTCACCGAGAGCGTCAAATGCCCACCCAAGATCACCGTCATCAGCCGAGGTACCCTTCTGAAACTCAGGCGCTGGCTCGAGTTCGCAGTCCTTCGCGGTCGTCATGGGTTCCTCGTGAACGTCACTCGCCAGTCTCCTGCGCCAATTTCAACCGCGCGGTATTCAAATCCCTGTGATCCGAGGACTCCTTCAAGTGGAACCGGCTCGAAGGGACTGACGATGACCAGCTCTTCACTCGGGCCCAGTGCCGCGACCGTCTGCATGATCAATTCGAAAGGCTCGTCGCCTGCGGCGAGGATGGGACGAACGTCCAAGGTTGCCACGATTCCTTCTTTCTCTGAAACGCTAAGTTTTCACCACTCATTATTTATTCTAGTCTAAACTAGAATAATAATCTAGTTGCTTTGAACCGAACAAGGAGACAGCGTGCAAACTCCGGCGTCGAAGGACCAGGGCAAGGACGGCTGGCAGAACCGCCCAACAGGTCTGCCGAGCGGGGTGCCGCCGCCTTCGGTGCCACTCAGTTTTCTCGGAGCTGCCGTCTTCGGGCTCGTTGCCTGCGGCCTTGCGCTCGCTTACTCTCGCGGGTACGTCGTGTCGGACCCGACCAATGACCACGTGGTTGGAGCAGCTCACTTCGCCATGCTCGCCACGCTTTCCATGGGTGTCCTTGGCGCACTG
This sequence comes from Acidimicrobiaceae bacterium, assembly GCA_027355725.1. Taxonomy (GTDB): domain Bacteria; phylum Actinomycetota; class Acidimicrobiia; order Acidimicrobiales; family RAAP-2; genus RAAP-2. Next base: position 52,241 of record DAIEHI010000087.1, on the reverse strand, counting down.
CACCAATTCACACCGGTGATAACCCAACGTCCCCTGCGTTCGGTTCGTGTCTCGCGGGCCACGTTTGTCAGTTGGTTATTCGCTGCGTGGCTGTTGCCGGTGGGCTTCATGTCCCAACGCGAGAGTGTCGTTGAACTCGGGGGCGGATTCGCAACCTTAGCGGTGTGTCTGCTCGTGTTCAACATCGCCCCACCGCTTGCTTCGAAGGGGAAGGGACCGGCGAGCGTGGGACTACGTCTCTCCGTCGTGGGCTTCGTGCTGACGGCATGTTTCGGTGTCGTCTACGTCATTGATCGCACCAGAAATTGGTTCGATTTGAACGGTCACGTCGTGCTCGCGCATGCGTGTATTGGTCTACTCGCGTGGCTGGGACTCACGTACATCAGCGTGTCAGAGAAGCTCTGGCCGATGTTCATGCTGGCTCACGTTGGCGGGCGACACTCGAGCGCGTGGATCAGTATTTTTGCAGTCTTCTTCGGCGTGACCCTCTTGTCGCCCGGACTGCTCTTCAGTCTCACGTGGCTCGCGCTCACCGGTGCGTTGCTCGTGCTCGTTGGACTGTGCGCACACGTCTATTCGTTGGTCACGTATCTGCGACACCGCCGGCGCGCCCTTGAACTTCATCAATGGTTCGTGCTCACTTCTAGTGCGTGGTTGCTCGTGGCGGTGGTATTCGCCGGCGCGGCCAGTGCAATGGTGCGCCACGGCGATCACCGTGGCGTCGCGCTGGTCGCGGCGTCGGTGAGCGCGTTCGCCGGGTGGCTACTCGTCGCTCTCGTCGGCCACGCCTACAAGATCGTTCCCTTCATCGCGTGGTCCGCGCTTCGCTCCAAGGGCATCTCGAGGAACGTCAATGGCTCGGCACTCGCCTTCGCCGATCTCTTCAATCACACCTGGTCGAGCTTTGATTTCTTGGTCGTCAATAGTGCGGTCGCCGCACTGAGTCTCGGACTTGTCACCACCTCATCGCCCTTGATCGGCGCTGGTGGCCTCCTGCTGGTGATCACCGGACTCATCACGGGTGCGAATCTCTCGTGGCGCACCGTACGTATGTACCGGGGCACAGTGGGCGCAGAGATTGAAGTCCGGCCGCTCGCCAAACTCACTCACCCGGCGACGCTTCGAGCGAAGGACGCCTCACGCTAAGGCCCTAGTCGACGTCGTGTTCGCGCCGACGCGAGATCACTAGTCGGCAACCCGCACGTCGAGGGTCCTTTCGAACGAGTCGATCGATTGAGAGATCCGGCGTCGAGGCTGCGAGCCCCTCGACCAGGCCGAGGTGCAATTCACATACCTCGCCTGGATTGGCGACCGCCACTTCCTCGAAGGGGCAACGTCCGAGGACGAATTCGATCTTGCGAGCCTTGTCCGAGCGAACAGGACGAAATCCGTTTCGCATCAACTCCGCAGCAATCTGATCCGCGCTCTCTTGATCGCTCTGCATATGTGCGCCACGTCGCAGTCCTTCGCGATAGCCAATCTCACGAACACTGACGTTGTCCTTCACCGCCTGGGCCAACAACCCGGCGAGCCACGCATAGGAACCAGGTGTCTCCCACTTGCCCGCCGCTTCGGGATGCAATTGGTAGAGAAGCGACGGGCGTCCTGGTCGATCACGGACTTCGGTCGCTTCGACTATCAATTCGGCCTGCTTCAGTACCGCGAGATGTTGACGCACCGCATTGTGGTTCAGTTTGACCAAGTCGGTGAGTTCGGCCACGCTGACCGGTTCGCTCGCTTCGGCGATGTAGCGAAACAGGCGGTATCGCGTCGGGTCACCGAGCGCTCGCGCTTCTCGTTGTGTGTCAATCGTTACCATGTCTCGTCTCGCCCACTCGTCACGCTACTTCAATTATCTAGTCCAAAGTAGATTAATTACCGAGCCACCCTAGCGTGGGGTCGAAGCCACGCCGGCGCTCGCGAAGCGAACCCTAGACAATCAGCGACAGCGGGTGTTCAAGAAGACCAGTGAGCGTCTGGAGGAACTCAGCCGCCAGCGCCCCGTCAATGATCCGGTGGTCGGCTGAGAGTGTGTAGCGCATGCGGTGTCGAAGCAGTATCTCGTCACCGACGCCAACCGGCTCGCGCCTCGTTGTGCCCACTGCGAGGATCGCCCCCTCGGGGGGATTGATGATCGCGGTGAACTCCTCGACCCCGAACATGCCGAGATTGCTGATCGTGAAAGTCCCACCCGACATCTGATCGAGAGACACGCCCTTGCTACCGGCGAGGGTCACGAGATGTCGCGCCTCAATTCCGAGTTCGCTCACCGTCTTCTTGTCCGCGTCGGTGATCACCGGTACGACCAGTCCGTTCGTTGACGCGACCGCAATGCCCACGTTGATTCGGTCATGGATCATCATCGTGCTACTCGCGTCGCTCACGTAGGACGCATTCACGAGGGGATGCTCTCGAAGCGCCAAGGCGCACGCGCGGATCAGCATGTCGTTCACGCTGACCTTTGCCTTTCCCAGTGGCACGAGTTGATCATTGAGGTTGGTGCGCAGTTGTACGAGTTCTTCGACGTCGGCGACTGCAGTGACGTAGAAGTGCGGGACTGTTCGCGCGCTCTCACCGAGTCGACGAGCGATGACCCTTCGAACATTCGTGAAGGGGACTTCCCTAGAGCCCCGTTTGGCGTCGAGCAGTGGGCCGCTCGCGAGGGGCATCGTGGGGCCCCTCGTCGCTTCCACCTCAGCCGCCGCGAGGAGTCCATCGAGGTCGGCGCGGATGATCCGACCTCCGGGACCGCTTCCGCGAACCTGGCGCAGATCGAGATTGTGTTCGCGCGCAAGTTTTCTAACGAGCGGCGACGCAATGCGGTGCTCGGCGTCTTCTGCTGTTTCAACCACGAGCGGACTGGTGAGGGTGACCGCCTCGCTCTGCTCAAGGGGTGCAGCGGGCGAAGTGGTGGCGGCAATGGGACTCGCGCTCGGCACCGCACTGGACTGGCCATTGTCCAATCGAGCGATTGGGGTCCCGATGGTGACGACACCACCCTCGTCCACGAGGATCTCCACGAGGGTGCCCGCCTCGTATGCCTCGTACTCCATCATTGCCTTGTCGGTCTCAATATCGACGAGTATCTCGCCGACGCTGACCGCGTCTCCGGGCTTCTTGTGCCAGGCAACGATGGTCCCCTCTTCCATCGTGTCCGAGAGTCGGGGCATGGTGATGTCAATCATGAGGACCTGTCTTGGTTCGGCGATGACCAATCGCGTCAAGGGTCTGGTAGATGGCCTGGATGACGTCATTCTCCGATGGCAGCGCAGCGCTTTCCAGGCTCTTCGAGTACGGCATCGGTACTTCTGCCATGGCGACCCTTCGAACCGGTGCGTCGAGGTAGTCAAACGCACCGTCAGATATCGAAGCCGCCACCTCAGCGCCGATGCCGTACGTCAACCAGTCGTCTTCCAGGATCACCGCGGCGTGGGTCTTCTTCACCGACTCGACAATCGTCGTGCGGTCCAGTGGGCGAAGACTACGAAGGTCAATCACCTCGATGTCGAGACCCTCGTGGTCGGCCAACTGATCAGCGATCTTCTTAGCCACGTGGGCCATGCGCGAGTAACCGATCAAGGTCAAGTGATGGCCCTCGCGGGTGACCGCGGCCTGACCAATGACGCCAGGGGTGTCGTGATTCGGCACCTCGCCCTTGGTGTTGTAGAGCGCCAGGTTCTCAAGAAAGATCACCGGGTCATCGTCACGAATCGCCGCGATCAAGAGAGCCTTGGCATCAGCCGGGGTGCTCGGCGCGACGACCTTGAGCCCGGGGACGAAGGCGTAGTAGAGCTCGATGTTCTGTGAATGGGTTGCGCCCAGTTGCTGGCCTCCGCCACCCGGTGTCCGGATCACCATTGGAACCTTGGCCTGACCACCGAACATGCCGTAGATCTTCGCCGCGTGGTTCACGATCTGGTCAATCGCGAGCAACGAGAAGTTGATCGTCATGATCTCAACGACCGGACGCAGTCCGAGCATCGCAGCGCCAATTGCCGCTCCGGTGAAGCCCTCCTCGGCGATGGGCGTATCGCGCACTCGCTTCTCGCCGAACTCCTCAAGGAGGCCGGCCGTGATCTTGTAGGAACCCTCGAAAACACCGATCTCTTCGCCGATGAGAAAGACATTCTCATCGCGCAACATCTCAGAACGCAGCGTGTCGTGCAAGGCCTGGCGATAGGACATCAAAGTCATTGGTCTGCTCCACTGGTGAGGGTATTGGCGAAGAGGGCTTGGCCGGGCAGGCGTCGAGAGTCGTTGGGCACAGCCGAGGCGTAGTTGTAATCGAAAAGAGTCTGTTCGTCAGGGAACGCGCTCTCTTCGGCGAAGGCGCTGATCTCCTCGACGTTGGCGAGGACCTCGTGGTCCAACGTGAGCAGCGACTCTTCGTCGGTGATGCCCTGGGCCACGAGACGCGCTGCGAGTGTGTGCACCGGGTCGTGCTCTTTCAGACTCGCGACTTCCTCAGACGATCGGTACTTAGCCGGGTCGACGACCGAGTGGCCGCGCAGTCGTTCGCACACGACCTCGAGCAAATAGGGGTGTCCTGATCGCGCGACCTCAACGGCGTGCCTTCCCGCCTGCGCCACGGCCACTGGATCCAGGCCATCGACGCGCGCTGATTCAATCTGATACGCGGCGCCTCGCTTGTGAAGTTCGGGCTCGGCCGATGACTTCTCAACGCTGGTGCCCATGCCCAAGCGGTTGTTGATGATCACATAGACAATAGGAAGGTTCCAGAGCGACGCGATATTGAGCGATTCGTGAAAAGCGCCGATGTTGGTCGTGCCGTCGCCCATGGTGCACATCACGATCTCTTCACCCGAGCGGTAGTCAATGGCGAGAGCGGCTCCCGTGGCGAGTGGGATCTGACCACCGACGATGCCGTATCCACCGAGCATGCGGTGCGCGGTGTCGAACATGTGCATCGATCCGCCCCATCCCTTGGAGACGCCATCGACGCGACCATAGAGCTCGGCCATGATGCGCCTGGGGTCGATGCCGCGCGCAATGGCGTAGCCGTGCTCGCGATAATTGGTGAAGAGATAGTCAGTTGGCTGCAACGCCGACATTAGACCGACGACGGTCGCCTCCTCGCCCAGATTGAGGTGGCAGTACCCGCCGATCAGGGCTTGGGTATAACCTCGTGCGGCCCGCTCCTCGAAACGACGAATGAACAACATCTCGCGATAGAAGTCGAGCAAGCCCTGGGCGTCGGGCTCAACCTGGGCCGCAGCGGCCTTCGCTCGAGACGTACGCGCCGGGGGCTTTCGAGGGGTCCGCTTCCGGTCGGTCATGGAGGATTACCTTTCAGTTGCTTTCACAAGTCGAACGTGCCACGTCTCAGTGGTTGTGTCATGTGCAGCAATTGACAGCCTATTTCATCGGCGCAATACTAAATCGTGCGAGCACCACCGGTCCTCGTTGAGCACGCGCTGACCCGAGTTCCAGGCAGGATACTGACGAGTACGCGAACGTGGTGGGGGTGACAATGACCAGAGAAGTCGCATCGTCGTGGTGTGAGAGTCCTTTGTTCTTCACCACTCTTCACCCGGGTCCCGTCGGCTCTTTGTGTGGCGCATCAAGGAACGAAACTTCGAGTGAAAGGAAGATCCGTGTCTCTGCACACTACGTGGATGGGTGACCTACGAGGCAGAGACGCGGTAACGAGCACATGACATCAGCTACCGATACCTTTCGAAGCGCGCGTGACTTCTTACTCGCGCATCGCACCGACTACGAGACGGCCTACGCGAAGTTCGAATGGCCGAAATTCGAGAACTTCAATTTCGCGCTCGATTGGTTCGACGCCGTCCTCGCGGTCGAACAAGCCGATGAGCCCGGACTTCGCATCATCGAAGATGACGGTACCGATAATTCCTACTCGTTCGCCGAGCTTTCGCGGCGCTCCAACCAGGTGGCGAATTGGCTCAGGAAAGCCGGGGTGACCCGCGGCACCCGAGTGTTGGTGGTGCTCGGCAATCAGGTGGAACTCTGGGAGACAACCCTCGCACTGATGAAGCTCGGCGCCGTGCTCATACCAGCGACGACATTACTGACGCCAGCAGACATGGCTGACCGAGTCTCGAGGGCGAATGCTGGCGCGGTCATCATCCGACCCGAGCTCACGAATCACTTTGATGACGTACCCGGCTCGTACCTTCGTGTCGTCACCGGCCCAGCACAACCGGGTTGGCTCAGTTACGCCGACAGTAAATCGAGTGACGAGCACTTCGTGCCCGACGCACCTACCAAAGCGAATGACCCGTTGCTCATCTACTTCACCTCGGGCACGACTGCCCTGCCCAAGCTCGTCGAGCACACCCATACGAGTTATCCGGTGGGCCACCTGAGCACCATGTACTGGATTGGTATTCGCCCCGGCGACGTGCATCTCAATGTCTCTAGCCCGGGATGGGCGAAGCACGCGTGGTCCTGCGTGTTCGCGCCGTGGATCGCCGGTGCGACGACGTGCTTGTTCAATTACGAACGTTTCGATGCGCGATCGATGCTGGACGTTCTTCGAGACGCCAACGTGACGACGTTCTGCGCGCCGCCGACGGTGTGGCGGATGCTGATCCAACAAGAGATGTCGTCGTGGTCGACTTCATTACGAGAATTGGTCGGGGCCGGTGAGCCGCTCAACGCCGAGGTCATCGACCGAGTGCACGACGCGTGGGGGCTCACGATCCGAGACGGTTTCGGTCAGACCGAAACCACAGTACAAATCGGTAATTCGCCGGGTCAAAAGGTGATCCCCGGGTCCATGGGTCGACCGATCCCCGGCTACCACATCGATCTCGTTGATCCAGGCAGTGATGAGAGTGCCGAAGAGGGCGAGATCTGCGTACAGTGCGATCCAACCAAACCCGTTGGCGTGATGGCCGGCTATCGCAGTGCCAACGGTCCCGACATCGAACGCAATGAGGCGGCCTTCGCCGGTGGTCGATACCACACGGGCGATTTGGCCCGTCGAAACGACGAGGGATACATCACCTACGTTGGTCGAACCGATGACGTCTTCAAGTCAAGCGACTACCGCATCAGTCCCTTCGAACTCGAAAGCGTGCTGATCGAACACCCCGCGGTCGCCGAGGCAGCCGTCGTACCGGCACCCGACGAACTGAGACTCTCAGTGCCCAAGGCGTACGTCTCGCTCGTCGCGGGTCAAACCCCATCGAAGGAGCTGGCGGGAGACATCCTGCGTCACTGTCGTGAGCGGCTCGCCGGATACAAGCGCATTCGGCGTCTGGAATTCGCGGAGCTGCCAAAGACCATCAGCGGCAAGATTCGCCGGGTGCAACTGCGCGCCGCCGAGCAAGACCGCGCACAATCACGCAATCCCGAAGAGTACCGAGAAGAAGATTTCGAGTGACGTTCAACGAAGACTCCCCTCGCTTCGCCGTCCGGTCGTGACGACCAGACGGCGAAGCGTGAGTTGAAGTCAGCTATTCGTCAGCGACGATAGAACCCACACGCTCACCGATCGCCGGATCGCGCTTCACGAGCATTGACGCGTAGATGATCGCGAGGATCACCACGGCCAGTGCCATGTACGGATACCAACTGAAGGGCGCGGTCTGGCCGGGCTTGGCTAGGTAGTACAACGGCACGAGAATCCACGCGATGCCCAGCGCCGGCAACAGCGCATGGCGAATCGGGTTGTACAGATCCGCGTGGTGCTTTCGGTAATAGAAGGGCAGCGCCAGATTGCTGAGTCCGTAGACGAGCAGCAAAAGGATCGTGCCGAACGTCGATGACTCGACGAACATCGTCAGCGCACTCATAGAACCAGAAGTCGCATGGCCGCCGATGAGATGACCGAGACCCCAGATGCCAATGATGGTGAGACCCAGTCCCAAGAAGGTGAAGAGCGCGGTCACGGGCGTGCGTCGTGTCGAGTGCACCTTGCCAATCGCCGAGGGCAGTAGTCCTTCACGGCCCGCGTTGAAGATCAGTCGCGCCTGGGAGTTCGTGCCGGCGATCAGCGCACCGAGCGTCGAGGTCATACCCGCGAGGAACGCGAAGAAGAGCGCGACCGCGAAGACTTCCTTCGCCACAGAAAGGAACGGGATGCTCGCATTGCTCAACGCGGTGTTGTTGCCCTTGAAGCCAACAACCGTCGAGTAAGCGAAGAATGTGTAGGCGACCAGCATCACGATGATCGAAGTGAACACCGCCTTGGGCACATTCTTTCGAGGGTTATCAGTCTCTTCAGCGAGCGCCGCCGAGTTCTCCCATCCAATGAAGAGGTAGATCGCGAGGGGGAATCCCGCAGCAAGACCCTTGAACCCGCCCGTGATGTTCTTCGGCTCAAAGGGCTGGAAGTTGATGTGGCTGTGGAACTTGATCAGCGTGAGAACGCCGACGAGGACCATGATCACCATTTCGAACGCAAAGAAGAACCCGGCCAACTTCGTGGAGATCGAAATTCCTCGAATCATCATGAAGGCCGCGAACGCCAAGAAGATGAGCACCCAGATGATCCACGGAACGCTCTGCAGTCCCGAGACGTTGTAGTTCTGAAGGATCATCTGGAAGAAGCCACCGACGATGGCTATCACCGACGCCATGGCAGCTATATAACCAGCGCCCGTCAAAATCGCGGTGGTGACGGCGGCTCGTCCGCCGAACGTCTTGCCGATGAAGGAGATGAATCCCCCGGTTGAGGGCAGCACCTTAGTGAACTCCGACAGCGTATTACCAAGGAACAAGATCGCCACGCCCGCCGCGATGATGGTGAGTGGCGACGCGAGGCCAGCTGTATACGCAAGGTAACCGAATCCGAAATAGAAGCTCATCGCTGGCCCGATGTTGGCCATCGTTGCCGCTGAAATATCCAAGAGTCCGAGCACTCCTTGGCGAAGTCTTTGATGCTCGCCTGGTACTACCTCTAACTTCGCACCGAGTGATTCTGGTGTGAATCCTTCACTCATTGCCCCTCCTTCTAGTGACACCAATTGCATGGTGACGCGAGTGCTCTACGTTGAGCACCATTGAAGCAACGTAGTGGAGATACGTCGCGCCAGGGGTCGAAATCGCGAACAACTTGTCCAATATTTCTACTTTCGACTGGAAAATTCCTCCTCGCGCTCCTGCGTTGGTTCGACAATGAGAATCAGGGACAATTCCTCACACGACAACAGGAGCAATTGACGCGGCAACCGGGCCAAGAGTGACGCGAGAAGCACCAACGATTCAGCCTGGTCACTGCGTGACAAGGCACGTCTCTCGGGTGTCATCTCGTGCAACGAGAAGGTGAGGATTACAGCAGTAACCCGACGTCGCCGCGCATGGCCAGGACATCAAGCGTCCTGAGTCGAGGTTGTCCATGGTCCACGTTCACCGAGCGCAGTTCGGCGTGCTCGACGTGATTCAACTCACCTCGTGAGGCGGCCATCACCTACTCGGGTCTCGTCATCCGTTCAGCGACGAGACGCTGGCCGAGCGTGCCGTGCTCGAAATGCTCGCGCACGCTCAACCGATCGACTTCTTGTCGATTCTGGGACAACTTCGCCTTGCCTTCGATCGAGTCGACGACAATCTCGATGCCAACGATCGCTTGGAGTTGCCCGTCGCGATAACGCTCGTCGAGGTCGTCTACGAGCCATTTCTCATCGCTTCCCTGCTCGAAGTGATGCGTGAGCGCACGGACCTGCTCGTGCTTCCACTCCAACTCGGTGTGCAGGGTCAGCGTGCCGCGAACTTCCGCCGCGGCGTAGTTCCACGTCGGCACCGTGTTGGGGTTCTCTCGGCGACTGGGATAATTACGAGGACTCACGTACGCGCTGGCCGCGACGAAGAGTGCGAGCACCTCACCAGTGTTGCCCGCTGCTTTCCACCACGGGTTCGCCTTGGCAACGTGTGACCAGATCGAGCGACGATCCTCACTGACGACAACCGGTAGAAAGACACTCGCGAGGCCCTGAGGCGTCGTGATCACCAGCATCCCCGCGCCCGCGTCGTCGACAATCTGCCACGCCTCATCTGGTGTGACCGCGAATTTCGCTGGGACGTACATGCGCCCATTGTTCCACGTGATGAGACACATCACACTGGACTATGCAATCTCCAAGACAGCGTCGAGTCGTTCATATCCGGGTGCAGTCAACGCCCAGGGGTGGGCCGACTCCACGAGCGCCGCGATGTCAATCAACCGATAGTCGTGGAAGTGCGGGGCGGTGATTTGCAGACCGAACGGCACGCCCGACGGCAGGAGTCCGAAGGGAATGCTGATTGCGGGATTGCCCGTGACGTTCTGCACTGCGGTGGAATAGACGTCAGGGGTGAGCCCGCGAACGTCCAGATGCTCACTCATGCGCCCATCGGCGAGCCAACCCTCGGCCGCCACGCTCGGCGTGAGCAGCAGCCCGTTGTCGCCCAGCAACTCGTCGATCCTCCTCACATAGAGATAACGACGTCGGCGCGCACCAAGGTATTCATCAGCGCTGACCTCGAGGCCAGTCGTGAGGAACTCGCGGGTCGCCACGTGAAACTGATCCATGTGGTCCTGCACCCACCCTCGGCCAAGTGACGCCACGTGCTCAGCGGTTGTCACCGTGAACCAATCGAGATCAGGGTCCCCGTCGGCGAAGAAGTCTTCAGCGTTGATCCACGTCACTCTTGTATCGAGCAGATCCGACACCGCCTCCACGCCAGATCGAAGCAGTGACGCCACTGCGGGCGACAGCGGTCCGAGCGCAGAGGTGCGTTCGGCGGCGAACAAGGTAACGGGCCGATCATCGTGGCGAGCCCAACTGCTCACGAGCGCGCTGGGCGGCGAATTCGGATCGCCAGCAACCGGCCCACGCGTCACGTCGAGCAAGAGACGCAGGTCATCACACGTGGTCGCAAATGGGCCGTCGGTCGAGTAATCGATCCAATCGGGTGCCGGCCAACGGCCAATCACGCCATTGGTCGGCTTCAAACCAACGAGTCCGCACAATGACGCGGGAATTCGAATTGACCCGCCACCGTCCGTGGCAGTCGCCACCCCCACAAGTCCGGCCGCAACCGCGGCGGCCGAACCACCGCTTGATCCACCAGGTGAGTATTTGAGGTTCCACGGATTTCGCGTCACTCCAGTGAGGAGATTCGCGGTGTAACCCTCGATGGCGAACTCGGGAAGCGTCGACTTACCCAGAACCACCGCGCCCTCATTGAGTAGTCGACCCGGAACCACGCCGTTCGTCGTCGCTGGTGCGACGTCGTGCAGCGCAAGTGAACCCTTTCGAGTGGGGTATCCACGCAGATCATCGAGGTCCTTCACCAATGTGGGGACTCCCAGAAGCTTGCCGTGAGTGATTCCCTCGTCGTCAATTCGCTTTGCGGTGCGCAGCGCATCATCGTAGAAGGTGTCGGCAGTCACGTTGAGTTCGCTCGCCCGCTCCAGTCGCTCGATGGAAGCGCTCACCAAAGCCGTGGCTGAGATGCTTCGTTCTCGAACGGCCCGTGACAGGATGTTCAAGGGTCCCGATGCACTCTTCTTCACAACTCTTCTCCACTCACCACGAGCACGAACTCGAATCCTTGAGATCGTCTCGATGATTGAAATCGATGATCGTCACCACCAAGCCCTCGGATTTCGAGGCTGTCTACCGTCACGAAGGGACACTAACTCGGGTTCCACCCACTGGCGATGACCACGTTGCTCGCTTCACACCCACTATGAACCGACGCACAAGATCGCGCGCGAGGTGCCTAGGACCCCAACTTCGAACTGTATTGAATTTTCTGTACAAGTTGGATAGTTTCTCTGCGGGCCCACTAGATTGGTCCGAATGGAAGTCGTAAACGCCGACATTCGAGAGGCAACGCTCTCAGACATTCCCGCGTGCGCGGCACTGATCGCCGCGCACGAATCCGGCGAGGCAAAACACTGGCAGGAACGCTTCGAGGTCGACCTGGACAATCCACGAAGGAAGTTCCTTGTTGCATCCTTCAACGACGAAATCGTTGGCTACGGTCACATTGTCCTGCACGAACGCGTGATTCTCGATGAGGCCGAGGGACCGAGCGGCTACTTCCTCAGCGGACTCTTGGTCGCGCCGGAACATCGCCGAGGCGGCATTGGAAGCCAACTGACGGGGGCTCGAATCGACCTCCTGCGGCCCGAAACCGACCTGATCTATTACTACGCGGATCCTGAGAACGAAGCGACCATTTCCATGCACGCTCGACTGGGTTTCGAGGAATTTCGCACTATGACTCGATTCGGCAAGCAGTTCACCTTGTTTCGCCTCGATCTGCGATGATTTATTGGTCTCATAACGCATCGACGGCGCCCTCGCGTTCGACTCCGGTTTCGACGCTCTGAGCTTTGGCGATACGAGCGCTGGAGCTCTTCATGGCTGCGAGACATCGCCACTTTCACGTCAAGCGACTCAATGACGCCTTGTCATCGTCAAGTTGACATAAACCCACCCACATGTGTGTAGCTTCACTGGACGCCCAATAAGTCGACCACAGAATAGACACGCAAAATCACTTGAATTTTTCAACGCTGCGGTGTGTCAGATCACTGTACAGACCAGGGCAAAAGGCTTCAGAATGTGCTAAACCGTTAAGTCAGTATTAACGTCTACGAAATTTGAAGTTCGCTTTCCGGGCTCTCACGAGGCTGTCAAATTATCTATACGAAGAGGACTATATGAATCAGACTGCTAGCAAGATCATTGCGGTAACCGGTGCGACGGGGGCTCAGGGTGGCGGACTCGTCCGCGCGATTCTTGCCCACCCCGAGAGTGGCTTCACCGCTCGAGCCATCACACGTAATCCAGATTCAGACCAGGCGAAGGCGCTCGCAGCGCTCGGTGCCGAAGTGGTCAAGGCCGACCTTGATGACGAGGCGAGTCTGGCCACGGCCTTCGAGGGTGCTTGCGGGGCGTTCTGCATCACGAACTTCTGGGAGCACTTCTCTCCAGCGAAGGAGAACGAACAGGCCGCAAACATGGCGCGGGCTGCAAAGAAAGCCGGCGTGTCCCACGTTGTATGGTCAACGCTCGAAGACGTCCGCGACTTCGTCCCGCTTGACGATGACCGGATGCCGACCTTGATGGAGAAGTACAAGGTCCCTCACTTCGACGGCAAGGGTGAGTCGAACCACTATTTCACCGACGCCGGCGTACCGACGACGTTCTTCAATACGTCGTTCTACTGGGACAACATGATCTACTTCGGCATGGGTCCCAAGCGTGGCGAAGATGGAACACTAGCCATCACGTTCCCACTCGGTGACGCCAAGCTCGCCGGCATCGCCGCGGGTGACATCGGTGGCTGCGCGTTCGGCATCTTCGCGAAGGGCAGCGAACTGATCGGCAAGTCCGTCAGCGTTGCCGGTGGACACTTGAGTGGCCAGGAGATGGCGGACAGCCTAGGCAACGTGCTCGGCGAAGAGGTCCGTTACAACGCGGTGAGCCCCAGTGCATACCGTTCGTTCGGATTCCCCGGCGCAGAAGACCTCGGCAACATGTTCCAGTTCAACGCCGAGTTCTCTGATGAGTACTGTGCGGTGCGCGATCTTAACGCCTCGCGGCTGCTCAATCCCGATTTGCACAGTTTCGACCAGTGGCTCAAGGAGAACATCTCCAAGATCCCCCTTGACTGAGTAGTCACCACATACTGCGACTCACAAAGAGGAGCTTTCTCGCCGGCATTGATGTCGCCTGACATCAGAGAGCGAGAAAGCTCCTCTTTGTGACAGTGGGCCACTGACGCTGGGGGGACGCCACATTGCAGCCATGAGCATGGCTCCCTCGGTTCACACGACTCACCAAGCAATCGGGTGGTGAGTCCCCTCGGCCGTTCAATTACTACCCGTGGAGGTCCTGGCTCTACGGGTAGTAATTGAACGGATGCCTATTCGGCGTCGCCTCGGCCCCAGGGAGTGTTGAGGTTCGATTGCGATTCTCGAAGACCGGTGACTGGTCCTCCTGCTGAGTAGTAACGCTTACCCGCGACGAGCAGTTCTTCGGCTGGGAACTTCGTGATGACCTCACAGCCCGTAGCCGTCACGACGACCTCTTCTTCAATACGTGCGGCCGACCAGCCGTCTTTGGCTGGCCAGTATGTCTCGAGTGCGAAGACCATGCCTTCTTCAAGGGTCTCGGGGTTGTCAAAGGACACCATGCGACTGAAGATCGGTCGCTCCCAGATCGAGAGTCCGAGACCGTGCCCGTACTGCAGACCGAAGGCCGCTTCTTCATTCGGGAATCCGAAGTCTTCGGCCTTGGGCCAGACCGCCACAACATCCGCCGTCGTGACACCGGGCTTGACCATCGCAATGGCTGTGTCGATGAGCTCGCGACACTTGGTGTAGGCGTCTCGCTGAGCGACCGAGGCGCTACCTACGGCGAAGGTGCGGTAGTAGCAGGTGCGGTAACCATTGAAACTGTGAAGGATGTCGAAGAATGCGGGGTCGCCGGGACGAATCAACCGGTCGCTGTAGACGTGGGGGTGCGGAGAGCAACGCTCACCAGAGATTGCGTTCACACCCTCGACGTGCTCTGAACCGAGGTCGTACAAGGTCTTGTTCACGACGCCAACGCACTCGTTCTCTCGAACACCGGGACGAAGGAACGTGTAGAGCTCCTCGTAGGCGGCGTCGACCATCGAGGCGGCCTGGGTCAGCAACGAAATCTCGTCAGTCGTCTTGATGCGACGGGCCTCGAGAAAGACTTGCTGTCCATCCACCAAAGAGATGCCCTCTTTGGCGAATGCTGCGAGCACTGGCATCTCGATGACGTCGACACCCACCGCTTCATTTTGAAGTCCGAACTGGAGCAGCACTTCTTTCACCTTTTGGGCGACCGAGCCAGCACGATCAGCACCTGGCGAGATGGCGCCACGCAGCGTCGAGATTCCCGCGCGCGCTCCGTCGTAGGGCACTGACGTGCCGTCTGGCAGCACTTGAACTCCGCTCAACCACGGATTGTAGAGCTGATGGTGACGAGCCGCTGATCCAAAGTCCCACACGATTGGCTTGCCACCGCGTGGCAGCAGTGCGAAACGGATGAGTTTGTCCATTGCCCATGTGCCGATGTGGGTGCCCGTCATGTAACGGATGTTGTGGAAGTCAAACGTGAGCAGGGCGCCCAGGTCCGAACGCTCCAATTCCGCCTGCAACTTCGCCAAACGCTCCTCACGAAGTCGTGGCATGTCGACACGACTCTCCCAGTCGACCGCGGCGTTACCGTTGGTGTGAATTCCCATGACCTAGAACCTCTCTATTGATATCGCGAACGTGTTTGACTAGCGCCGACGGTGGCGTGCCCATGAGTCAAGGCCCACCGCGATGAGCAAGATGACCCCGAGGACGATCTGCTGGTAGAGCGGATCAACGCCGAGCAAGTCGATACCGTTACCGATCAGTGCAATGAAGAGTACACCGATGGCCGTACGCCACACCGACCCCTCACCGCCTGCGATTGAAGTGCCACCCACCACGATGCCCGCGAGGACCGTGAAGGCGAGGGCGTTGCCACCGCTGCCGGCCTGAGCGCTGAGCAAGCGAGAGATGTCAATGACGCCGCCCAGGCCCGCGGCGCCGCCGCTCAGGGTGAATGCAATCACTCGAATCAGATTGACTCTCACACCGGCCAGACGCGCGGCCTCTGCATTACCGCCTGAGGCGACCGTATAGCGACCGAAGGACGTACGCGACAACAAGAGGCCTAGGACGACCACGACGACGAGTGTCATCCACACCGCACTCGGGACCGTGAGGAACTGAGCATTGGCGAACTTGAAGAACCCGGAATTCTGGGAGAGAACAATAAGGTTTCCACCGGATACCTTGACCGCTAGTCCTCCAATGACGAATGACATCGCGAGAGTGGTGATGAGCGGATTGATCTTGAAGACCGTGACGATGAGACCATTGATCAATCCAACGAAGAGGCCGACAAGTATGGCCGCACCGATGGCCAACACCGGAGAATGATGCGCAGCGATCTCTCCCGCCACCACAGTGGCGAGGCCGTAGGTCGCCCCAACGGAGAGGTCGATGCCACCGGCGACGAGCACCAGCGTGCCCGCAGCGGCGATGCACAGTGTCGCAGCCTGCTGATCGAGAATGTTGATGAGATTCGACGTATGCAAGAAAGGTTGACTCGTGATCGAAAGGGTCACGAAGAGAATGAGAAAGGGGATTGCGATACCCGCAGTGCGCCACGAATGCAGCATCCGCACGCCGCTCAAACGCAAGCCACCACCAGCACCGGCGTCGGTATCAAGCGTTTCCAGTTTCTCAGTTGTTTGGTTCGTCATCTGGTCTCCTCAGGTGGCGTTGTTCTCGGCGAATGCCGCTGCGAGCACGGACTGTTCATTCATGTCTTCTCCGCTTAGGTCTGCGGTGAAGCGTCCGTGACGCATTACGAGTGTGCGATGGGCGAGCCCGAGGACTTCCTCGAGCTCAGAGGAGATAACAATGATCCCCATGCCTCCTTGGGCCATCTCCACGAGGAGGTCGTAGATTGCGCGCTTCGATCCAACGTCGACGCCGCGGGTTGGTTCGTCGGCGATGAGTACCGAGGGCGAACACATGAGCGAACGCGCGAACAGGAGTTTCTGCTGATTTCCACCCGACAACATCATGGCGGGTAGCCCCATATTGGCGGCTTTGACAGTGGTCTTCTCCATCAGCTGAGAGACCGATCGACGCTCGCGAAATGCGGCGATCCAACCCATTCGACTCACGAGATCGAGTCGAGAGAGCGAGATGTTCTCCCTGACCGATCGACCCATCAAGAGACCCATTTCCTTACGCGACTCGGGAATGAGGACGAGACCGCGGCCAATCGAACGATGCGGGCTATGCCCGTCGAGCTCGGAGCCACTCAATCGCACTGTCCCGGCCGCCACCTTGGCATCACGAAAGATCGCCCTGGCGAGCTCTGAACGTCCTGCACCGACCAATCCTGAGATGCCGAGGATCTCTCCTTGGCGCAAGACAAACGAGCAGTCCGAGACGCCAGGTGCGCTCAAGTGATCGACTTCGAGCACGATCGGTGCCGATGTGTCGACCGGCGCCTTTTCGGGGAACACTGACGACAACGATCGTCCGAGCATTCCTTCGATGAGCGACTCCTCAGTCGCACCGCTGGCGTCGACGGTGCGCACCAGGTGTCCGTCACGAAGTGTCGTAATCGTGTCCGAGAGTGACAGCACCTCAGACAAGAAGTGCGAGATGAGCACCACCGCACTTCCCCTACGGGCCAGCGAGCGGATGATCTCGTGCAGTGCAGCAGACTCGTTGCTCGAGAGTGCTGCCGATGGTTCATCCATCACGACGATCGATGCGTTGCGAGACAACGCCCGCATGATCTCCACCTTCTGCTGGTCAGCAGTCGAGAGGTTTCCCGCACGAACGTCGGGCGAGAGATCAAAGCCAACGTGCTGCGCCAGTTCACGGAACTGTCGGCGCGACTCACGTCGGCGCACGAAGCCCCCCGTTGTCAACTCCGAACCGAGATAGACATTCTCCGCCACAGTGAGGCCCGGGACGATGGCGAGCTCTTGAGCAATGGTGATGATGCCCTTCGCGATTGCCTCTCGCGGTGAACGAAGCACGAGGGGCTGTCCCCCTAGTGTCAAAGCGCCATCGTCAGGTTCAATGACGCCTGAGATGATCTTGCCGAGCGTTGACTTGCCCGCGCCGTTCTCGCCAATGAGCGAGTGGATCTTCCCAGGCTCGATCGTGAGCGAGACATCGCTCAGAGCGGGAACCCCGCCGTACCGCTTGGACACCCCGGCGACGACTAGGTCGCCGCCGGGAATGTCTGCGGTCTGGTGGGGATGTTCTTCAGATGTCCTTACAGACATAGTGGTCAGAACCGATTTCTTTGTGTATGGACTCTTGAATTACCAGTGACGCTGGGATCAACCCGGCCATTCGGCAGTGAACTTGCCAGCGTTCGCTGGAGTCAAGATGCCGTTGTTGGCCAAGCCCGCAACTGGGTTCTTCGATCCCTGAGGCTTGCCGGTCTTCATTGCACGAATGAGCATGCTCATGCCGAGCTGACCTTCGGTCGCTGGCATCTGAGCAACGTCAGCGAACCATGGACCTTTACCGGACTTGAGTTGTGCCTGACCAGCGGCACTCGCGCCGTAGCAGACCAGTTTCACCGACGTGTTGTTCGCCGCGGCCAATGCTGCCTGGGCACCTTCACAGTCCTGGTCCGATCCCACGATGACGTTGATGTTTGAGTGAGCAGTCAACATGTTCTGCACCTGCGTCAACGCAACACCAGCCTGGTAGAGACCGTCAGCCTCGGCAACGACCGAGTCGTTGGAGTACTTGCTCAACTGCGACTTGAAGGCCAACGTGATCGCGCCGTCTGGCTCGTAACCCGTGTAGTTGTGGACCAGACCGATGTTGCAGGGGTTTGCACCCGCGCACGCTTGGTTCGCCAACGTCGCCAACTGGGTACCGATCTTGGACGGGAAGAAGACCACGTTGCCCGAGAGCCCCTTGACCTGGATCTGGTCAGTGGTGTAACTCTTGCCCAGGATCTGGTCGATGTTGACGACCTTGATGCCCTTCTTAATGGCCTTTTGAACCGTCGTGATCAACGCCGCGCCGTAGATGGGCTGGACGATGATGCCCTGGTACTGGCCAGAGTTGATGACATTCTGCAACTGTGCTGCCTGCGTGGTGTACGAGCTCTGCGAGTCGAACACAACAACGCGCACACCCGATGCAGCCGCCACAGCCCTCGCCGCCGCCAACATCGGTGCGTCGTAGCTGTTAGCAACGCCGTATGACATGTACGCCACCGTGTAGTGCTTTGGCTTCGCCTTTGCCGCCTGAGCGATACCTGAACCGACCACTGCAGACGAGAGCAACGTGGCCCCCGCCGCAATGCCGGTCAACCAGCGCATCTTCGTTCTAATCATTAAATTCCCCCCTAATTGAATCGGACGCACCCCCTTGCGCGACCTGTATCGACTGTCGCGCCCAGTGAGCGTCACAATCAACTGGGCCGACATTAGTGGTGTTCACTTAACGTGTCAAGTGTTACCGAACATTCTCGTGACACCAGTCATAACAGAAGAGACCGGCCGCTCACGCGGCCGGTCTCTCTGACTTAATGAGCCCGCTCGGGCGGCGACTACTTGTTGTAGTGATAGGGGTTGTCGATGATCTCCTTCGGAGCGAGGTCTGGGTGCATGCCCGCGTTCCACGCCTCCTCGCCCAAGGAATCTGCCAGGTAACCAACGGTCTCTTCAACCACACTCTTCGCCTTGGCCAGATCGATGTTGATCAGGCGGTGCTCGTGCTTCACGATGTTGCCATCGACCACGACAGTGTGGACGTCTGCACGCTGGGCCTGCATGGCCACGTGTCCATAGGGGTTCAAGATCGGGAACATCACCGGCGACTCATCGTTCTTCAAGAGCACGATGTCGGCACGCTTACCCACCTCGATGCTGCCGATCTTGCTGTCGAGTCCGAGCGCCTTGGATCCACCGCGTGTTGCCCAGTCAATGACCTCCTCGGAGCGAAGGTCCAGCTGGGTCACGGTTTCACCCTTGAGGTGAGCCTCGAAGTGCTGGCGAGAGCGGTCCGCGCCGAGCGTGGTGCGCATGGCCGTGAACAGGTCTGCGCTCCACCACACCGAAGTGTCGTGTGACAGCGTGATCGGGATGCCGAACTGGCGCAACTTCCATGACGACGGGTAGCCCTGACCTGCGCTCTGTTCACTCTCGGTAGACACCGAGACTGAGCTGCCGCACGCGGCGATGCGCTGGTACGAGTCATCGGAGAGCGTCGCACAGTGCACCAGCACAGTGTCGGGGGTCATGAAACCATTCTCGTGCATCAGGCGAATACTGTCATCGCCATTCGCGCCGAGGACTCCCGCATGCGTGTTGACCGAGACCCCCATGTCACGCGCGACCTCGAAAGCGGCGCGCTCAGGGAACTCCTCGCCCGCCACCACGTCAAAGGCAATCTGGAAGCCCAGCATGTCACCCTTGCCGTCGAGACGACGGCTGTAAAAGTCCTGGAATTCCTTGTCTGCGGTCCATTCCCACGGCGGACGCTGAATATTGCCGTAGCCAAGGACAAAGCGCGCTGGGACGGTCTCGAGCGCATCGACGGCCGCATCCGCGTGGTCAATAGTCTGGAGCCCGTGTGACCAGTCGACCGAGGTGGTGACGCCCGCGTCAACTGCCTCGATTGCTGAGAGCAGATTCCCCGCGAAGACGTCTTGTGGGCGAAAGTTGCGACCGTGTTCGAGGTAGTACCAGACAAAGTACTGCGACAGAGTCCAGTCGGCGCCGTATGCGCGCATTGCGGTCTGCCACATGTGGCGGTGGGTGTCGATCATGCCCGGCATGATGATGCCCCCGCGTGCGTCGATCTCTAGAGCAGTGTCGGGGGCTTTGATACCAGTCCCGACTTCGCGGATCACCCCGTCCACCACAAGGACATCACAGTCCTTAAAAATGTGGTGCGCATCATCCATGGTCAGGACGATTCCGTTTCGAAAGACAATGGGACGACCGTGCTCGAGTGACTCGCCGGACGTGCTGATGGGCTTGTTCATTTCCCCCCCTTGGTGAAATGGTTCAGATTCGAAGGGAGTGTAGCACCCTGTTCAGTGATGTCAAGAAGGACTTCACGATGTCTGGAATAGCGAGTTAGACGGCACCTCACTTTGAGAGATGTGACTATGACGCCTCATCGGCACGTAACCGCTGAGATTGGATGTAATCGAGGGAAAAATTGGCGACACTCCTGAGGTTGTTCACGTTGCGCGATGCCGTCGAGCGGTGAGTGACAAATTTCCCCACTCGCCGGAAACTTCGTCTATGTTTGTTCCTACTGAACATCACAAGGGGGGATTGTGTCATCAACATCCACTGGCGGCGCTGCTCGCACCGCCGTAATTCTGGGCGGTACGTCGGGCATCGGCAAGGAAATCGTCAAGTCACTCGCTGCAAAAGGTATGACTGTCTACCTGTCTGGGCGAACCACCGAGACCGCGCACCAGACCGCGAACGAGATCGGACAGGGCACGGTCGGCATTGCCGTAGACCTCTCTCAACCTGATTCGATTGCCAACTCGCTTGCTGACATCGAGCAAGTCGACTACTTGGTGATCCCCGCCATTGAACGTGACGCCAACACCATTGCTGACTACAACATTGCGCGCGCAACCCGTCTGGTCACATTGAAGCTCGTTGGCTACGCCGAGTCCATCCACGCACTTCGCGACCGTTTCACCCCGAACGCATCGATCGTCCTCTTCGGCGGTTTGGCCATGCAACGTCCATATCCGGGATCGACGACGGTCTCGACGGTCAACGGCGGCGTCGTTGGTCTGGTCAATAGTCTCACCACCGAACTCGCACCGGTACGAATCAACGCCGTTCACCCCGGCATCATTGGCGACAGCCCGTACTGGGAGGGCAAGGACAACAGCAACATCATCGCACGCACGCCCCTTGGACGACTCGTGACGATGCAAGAAATCGTGAGTTCGGTGGAGTTCTTACTTGAGAACACAGGCGTCAATGGCGTGAACCTCGCCATGGACGGAGGGTGGCTGCTCAAGTAGTCACAGGACATCGACCGATTTCACAGAGAGAGCAGGAGAGAGAACATGTATCACGCGACGCGAATCGATGACAACGCTGCGACCACGCCGAGTTCGCACGTCGGGCACTCGTCGGGCTATCGCGAACAGATTCTGGTGAATAGGGCTCTCGGTTCTCCTCACATGACGTTGTCAATCGGGCATTTAGACGAGGGCGGCCACGTCGAGACGGTCCTGCACTCATTTGAAATCAGTCTGTTCATCTTCTCAGGCAGTCTTGCGATCACAATGCGGGGTAGGACGACGTTGCTCCCTGCGAACCACTGCATTGCTGTACCTGTCGGTACTGCCTACTCACTGCGCACCGTCGAAGGACCTGTTAAGTGGCTGCAGATGGCTGCACCCGCCGGGCTCGAAGACGGACGACGTCAAGACACGTTCTTCACCGGCGAGACACTCATTGAGAGTGAGCCAGTCCTTCCAGACATGCGCGACCCGCGAGACCGCAGCGCGGCCAGATTCGATCCCGAATCAATGGACCTTCGCAAGTTGGCGGGTGGGGCCGATGTCAACGCCCCCACCGTCTCGCCGAGCATGGCAACTGCCCTACTCGCCTACAGCGGCATTGGCGTGAAGATGTTGATCGACACACAAGTCGGTGCGCAGCTGCACACGATGTTCGTAGTGGACTACCAACCAACGGCCATCGCCCACCCCCATGACCACCCTTTCGAGGAGGCGTACGTCTTCATTGAAGGTGAAGTCCATGCGCTGGTCGACGGTGAACTCATGGTGTTCACCCCCGGTGACGTACTGTGGGCGGGCGTCGGCGCAGACCACGGCTTCGAAAACCGGGGCACGGGACTCGTTCGTTGGATTGAAGTCCAGGCGCCCCAGCCCCCCGCGCGTCACTCCTACAGGTTCAGCCGCGAGTGGGAGCACCTGGCTTCGAAGCTGGAGCAAGGACACGAGCACAAGGATTAGGGCTCCATTGTGAGTATCTGTGCTGCAGTTGCACCGCCGCACAGAGGAAGTACCTACAATTCATGCAGTGTTGCATCACTGGACTAGCGAGGGAGAGAAGTTCGATGGCCGTTTCTAGAAGCACGGCGCCGGACCCAGACAGCCCGAACTCAGACAACGCTGACACCGGCCGCCCCAAAGTCTCTACGAACTCCAAGACAGCCCAACCCCTCGGGGTTGGCAACGCAAACGCTGAGCGCGCGGGTTCGGGTCTGATCGGCACCCGACTTCGCGCCCGACGAGAAGCGTCTGGCATCTCGCTTCGCCAATTCGCTCGAGACCTTGACGTCTCGCCTTCGTTCATCTCTCAACTCGAAACCGGTAAGGCACAGCCGTCAGTCGCGACGCTCTTCGCAATTTGCGAAGCCCTCGGTATCGCGACCGATGACCTCTTCGACAACGACGCGACCACTAATCGATTCACCACCAACGCAACCACCCGTGGAGGGACCGACGCGACGAACAATTCGTGGCGAACTGTAACGAGTTTCGGCACCCTTTCGAGCCCGGTTCGCACTACGAGGAGCTCCGAGGACACGCCATCGACGTCACCACTCGTTCACCCACACGAGCGTAAGGTCCTGGTCCTCGATTCCGGTGTGACCTGGGAGTCGCTCACGACCACTCGAAGCGAGAAGGCCGACTTCATGTTCGTCCGTTATGAAGTTGGTGGGAGCTCCACCATGGAGGACCGCCTCATTCGCCACGTCGGTACCGAGTACGGATTCATTCTGAGCGGCACTCTTGAAGTCACCTTGGGTTTCGAGACATATCGACTCACCGCGGGCGACTCAATCTCCTTTGATTCCAGTCGCCCTCATCGCCTCGCGAACGTGGGAAGCATCCCTGTTGAAGCGGTGTGGATGAATCTGGAGTTTCTCGCCGGAGACCACTGAGCTCGCGAGGCTCGCCTTCGCGACGTTCATTGATCAGACCGTTGCGCCCAGTGCCAGACCCACGCCATAGGTGATCGCGAGAGCCAGACAGCCACCAATCCCTACCCTCAGTGCCCCTCGCAGAGCGGACGCTCCGCCAAGCTGAGCGCCGAATCCTCCAAGCACACACATCGATACGATCGTCACGAGTGCGAGAACCGCAACTCGAACTGAGCTCGGCGTCAATCCGACCGCCAACAGTGGTAGCACGGATCCGATAGCGAAACTCACTGCGGACACACTGGCCGCTTGGACTGGACGTGCGCGGGTGCGTTCGTCGTGCCCGAGTTCGTCACGCAGATGAGCCGCCAGGGCGTCGTGCGCGTGCAGCGCGGTGGCGACCTGGGTCGCCAACTCTTTGGACAGTCCGCGTTGCTCGTAGATGGCAACGAGTTCCGCGTGTTCCTGCTCGGGATCTTGCGCCAACTCCCCCGCTTCTTTTTTCACGTCGGCCTTCTCTGCGTCGGACTGCGCGCTGACCGACACGTACTCACCAATCGCCATCGACAGTGCACCAGCGGTGAGTGCGGCCGCTCCCGCAGTCATGAAGGCCGTCTTGGTTGCACCCGCCGCCACGAGTCCAACCAGCAAGGCAGCGGTCGAAACCAGTCCGTCGTCTGCGCCAAGTACCGCGGCGCGAAGCCAGCCAGCTCGACTGGAACGATGGACCTCACTGTGAACCACGACGCACCCCCTCTCGGTTCACCACATTGCGCATTCGTGCACTTGAGTTGAATGATGGTGTCATTGTGTCTGTGTAGGAGCTCACACTGTGCACACTAAACCTTCACTGGCTCGCAGTTCGATGGACAAAGGTCCACTTCAGAGCCATCAGACGAACACCAGACGGCAAGGTTTGAGTGAGTGGGTCGTTCGCGATTATTTCAGTTCGAATCCACCACTCGCGCTGCTTTGATGAAGAATGAACGAACCTGGTCTCCTGTGGGATTGAGATGAGACGATCCGTCTATCACGGCCTGTCCAATTGACGCAGACCAGTACGTACTAATAAGCACCTGAGAGTCCAAGTCGCGAATAATCCAGCCATTGTCCTTGGCCAGTTCCACCGCCCTGATCCAACGCTTGAACTGTGTCTCTAACTGCTGGGTGAAACGGTCTCGAGTTCCCGGGTCGGCCCAGACATCGAGCAAGAGTTTGACAATGTCCCACTTGTTCTCGCCCTGACCAGCTCGCCACGCTCGCTCCAGGTTCTCACCAATGGCTGACCAGAAGGCGTCTTCATCTTTGGCTTCAGTCGCCTCTTCTGCGCGGGTTAGACACTGATGGAGGTTCTCGGTGCGTCTTGCGTAGCTGAAGAGCTGTGCTTCAGCGATTAACTGCGTGCGCGATTCAAAGTAGTAGTAGATCGTTGGAACACCCACATTTGATCGTTGCGCGACGTCAGAGATCCGGACGTTATGGCTCTCATTCTCCGAAATCATCTTGAGAGTCGTGTCAACAATGTGGTCTCTTGTTCCAGAACCGCTGCGACCCACTCGAATTCCCTCCCGCCAGACTCCCAACCAGGGATTGTTGACCATGTATATCATCTATCGCGCCATTCACTGCTGACCGATTGCGCCCCAGGGCGTCTATGGAGATCAGTGCGTCGCCGAGATATCTGACGGTCGGTGGTCCGTAGCTATTCGTGATGGCCGAGCAAGGCTCTGACGTGCACTTCTATCGAATCGACCACGGGCCAGAGCGACGTGTTCTCATCAACGAGCAGCGCCAATTCGAAGCTGCACAAACCCACGACCTGTCCGCCGCGTGACTGGCAGTCGAGGACTATCTCGTTCAATCGTGCACGCGACTCTTCACGAACGACACCGTGTGCCAACTCTTCATCGATCATCGCCTGAATCTCGTCGACTTGGTTGGCGTCGGGCTTCACGATGTGAACACCGGCTCGCTCAAGGTGCGAGGAGTAAAAGGAGTTCTCGCTCAAGTACTTCGTGGCGAGCAGCGTCATCGACGTGGCGCCTCGTGCTTTGACTTCTTGAGCCAGTGCGTCACGGACGTCGACGACGGGGATCGATACCGCACTGGCAACATCGTCATAATTTCGATGCATGGCATTGGCCCCGATGCCGAGCACAGTCGCACCACCCGCTTCGAGGCGCTGGGCAGAATCGGCCAGCACCCGTCCGAGCGCCACCCAATCACGGGCGCGCCGAAAGCGAACTATCTGACTGAAATCGAGGGAATCAATGATGACCGCGGGCTGGCTCCACGGTCCATTCTCAGTGATGCTCAGTTCATTGAGGATTGTGTAATAACGGGTCGTTGATTCCCACGACAAGCCCCCAAGCAGTCCGATTCGTCTGTTCGATGGTGATGGATGATGATCACCATCGGAACCAGTCTTCGGTGCGTATCCGAACAGCCCTCGCGCAGTAGTCATTCGCCAAGCTCGTATTTCGTAGAAATCCCTCGCATGTCAAGTACCCTCGGATGATTCGATCGCGCTCGAAAAAGTCATCGGGATGTCCATATTTACATCGTGAACCGAGAGTTGGACACCGAATGTGATTACTAAATGTCCTTAAGACAATCCTTGAGGCCCGTCGGACTATGATTCGCGCCGCTCCAAATGTGAACCCTCTAACTTCGAGGCATTCAGTGCGACAGTGCGCCGTTCTTGGTCACCGGCCCCTCGACCGACCACGGAAAGTCGATCCACAAATCCGTCTTCTTCCACGAATAATCCGGCACGATCACCGAACGTGGCTTCTCATAGAGCACCGCTGAACGCACCTCGCGAACTGATTCGCTACAGAAGTCAGTAACCATCTTCAACGTATGCCCCGAATCAGCGACGTCGTCGGCGATGAGCACAACGGCGCCTGAGAGGTCGACCTTGTTGGGAACTGGGGGCAGGACCACCGGCATTTCAAGGCGCTCGTCGATCCCGGTGTAGAACTCGACACTCATCATGAAGGCGTTCTTCACCCCGAGCGCGTAGCCGAGGCCCGCCCCAAGAAAGAAGCCGCCCCTCGCAATTGAGAGCACGATGTCGGGGCGAAACCCCGAATCAGCGATTCGCTGGGCGAGCTCGCGTGTCGCGCGCCCGAAGTCGTCGTAGGTCAGTCGTTCTCGCACATCCATCTCATAGAAGGTAGACGATGGGCAATGAGGCACTTCTGACGAAGTCACGACCGTAACGTGTAGGGCGCCCTTTACTTACGCTCGCTGGTCACGAGACTGCATTCACAGCGGATCTGAGCTTGCCCCAACGAGAGACAGGTCCACAAGATTGGGCACGACCCGAGTGGCATAGCGAATCCACCAGGAATATGGATTCTGAAGAGCGCTCTCAGATTCGATGCAGGCCCAGTGATGCACTGGAATAGACCATCTTGGGCCACAAATAAGGAAACATTCAAGTTTCTAGTGTCTGACCAGAAGTTATCCGTACTAGTTAGGTCATCCGCGACTACAGTGCCAATGATGGTTGTGTCGAGCTGACGCGTAGATCATCACGTTCGAAACTGGAGGAACAATGGAAGAGCAGTCGCAATCCGGCACCCAGACTTATGGTGGACTCGCCCTCGCGATGGTGATCGCCGCCGTCGCCGTATTGGTTTTCGCGTGCATCAAAGCCACGACGTACAGTTTTCACTCCATGGGGTTTGTGATTCTTCTTGCAGTGGCATTGCTCTTCGGCGCAGTCAAAGTCTGGCAGCCAGTCGACACCAAGAAGCGATAGGCGCACCGCGCTTCGCGACCAGCGGCGCACCATCAGGTTCGAGTTACTTCACCACCACTTGGTCTTCACGCTGCGGTGCTACGCGCGTTGAACGTAGCGAACTTTGCAGAACGTGCCGTTGGACAGCGCGATGGTGAAGGTGAAGATCCCGTTACGCGACCTCGGCTTGACCGTTACCTTCAGCGTCAGCAACTTGCCGGTGTCCTTAGTCACCACTGCGGTTGTACCCGGATGGCTCGTCACTTTGGGGCGACCATAGAACCCGAGACCCGTGACGGTGAGTGGCACCGTTGCCCCGGCGACTGCGTGACCCACCACTCGGTAGGCAACCGGTAGCGCAATACTGGGCACAGTGGTTGTCGTGGTCGTTGGGCCACTCACTGGCAACGTCGTCGTGGTCGTGGTTGTGCTCGGTGCACTCACTCGAACGTTGAAGAAGAACTTCCCTCGATCACCTGAAGCGTCGGATGTGGTCCCACGCACCACATACGATCCCGCGGCTAATGGACCACTGGCGCTGATGAGTCCAGTCGGTGAAACGAGAAGCGTCGGTGATCCCACACTCTGCACGAAGGTGACCGGTCCACTCGCTCCGGTGACAGCGATCTGGTGACTGAACGTAGCCGTCGAATCAGCACTGAGTGTGGCGAACGTGACCCCGCTTTGAACGATCGACCCAACGGTTAAGACAAAGCTGAAGGTGCCATTGTCACCGCTCGTGTCAAGTGTCGTACCGGTCACGGTGTACTTCCCGGCGGGCAGCGTCCCGACGCTCGTGACCAGTCCGGTAGCTGAGACCAGAAGAAGCGAGGAACCGCCCGTCTTGGTGAACGTCGTTGTGCCGTCGCTCCCCGTGACGACCAGTTGCCCCGCGTACGAATTCGACGAGGCAATCGATACAGAACCCGTCATCGGCGCGCTCTGAGTGATCACGCCAACAACGAGGGTGAAACTGAACGTGCCGGTGTTGCCCGCCGTGTCAGTGGTTGTGCCGCTCGCCACGTAGGTGCCGGCGCTCAACGCACCGCTCGTCGTGACTAGCCCGGTCGAGGACACGAGCAAGGAGGGTGCGCCCACGCTCTCAACGTACGTCACCGGCGCAGGGTCGGCGAACACTGAGAGCTGACTCGTGAAGCTCGCCGATGTTGCCACTGACGCCGTGGCGCTCGCGGGCGTGCTCAACAATCCACAGACGTAATCTCCATCGAGGCCGTTGAGCGGGTACTGGATCATCGCCACGCGTCCGCCGAGGAACGACGGACCCGTACATGCCGCCTGGGCCGCCGCAATAGTTGCGTAGCCAGGCATCCATGCGGGGATCGAAGCGAATCCTGTACCGACGTTTGGGCCCATGATGGTGCGCCACTGCTGGCCGGTGGCGTAAATGCCGACCCAGGTGACGCCGACACTGGCGAAGTAGGCCAACTCACCTTGGACTTGGGCTTGGTCGTTGGCGAACGAGGTCGCCGTCGGGCCGTAGATGCTCTCAATGGACTGCCAGGCGTTGCCCGTCTCTACGTCCAACCACCAGTGCGCACTCGTCACAGCGCTCGTTGGGCTCGACGAACCCAACGCACTTTCGGCAGCGATTGCGCTCGCGAACGATTGTTGGGCCGCATTCCATCCGTAGTCGTAGGCACACACCGAAGTGTTCGCTCCGTAACAGATCTTGGGAGTCTGCTGATTACTTGGCCAGTGCGCATTGTTGGCGGGGCCGGGATTGTCAGTGTTGGTGTAGAAGTTGATTTGACCGCTCAGGGAGGACTGACTCCACTGCAGCTCTGTCGTGAGACAAGGATTGGTGGAGAAGGGGTGTCCATAGTTCACGCCGACTATGCCGAATCCCACACCAGTCGGCAGATTCCCGCCGCATTGGGGGAAACTGATGTCGTAGCCGTACGCCGTCGCAGGAGCAGTTGATGACGCCGTCACCATGTTCACTGAGACAATGACACTCGATGCGATCATGGCGATTGCCGCAGCGATCTTCGCCGAATGAGTAAACACGATAGGTAATTCTACGGCACGCAAATAGCGAGCACTCGTGTCAATCGACATCTAAGAGGTTTCTAAACCTGCGATGTCTGACGCTTCACCAGCGAATATGACGAATGAGCGACAATTGTGAGTCCACCAACACATCGCACGTCGTCGTGCACCCCTTGTTCAGCTGCCTAGCGTACGAGGCGTTGATTAAGCGCTGTGAACTCGTGGCCGGACAATTGGCGTGAGCGATGATGATCTGGTTCCCACATCACGAGCACCACTCGTCCTCGAGCGACAACGTCGCCGCCGACGATGCTCAGTTGCTCATCGAGGGTGACGCTAGAGCGACCGAGTGCGGCTATCTCGTGCTGGGTTTCGACGAATTCGGTTCCCGAAGGTATTTCCGCGAGATAATCCAACTCGACTCGGGCAATGACGTACTGATTCGCCTGGAACGGCGGTCCGAGCACGTCGCTGAGCCACGTCGAGCGGCCTTCCTCAAGGTACGTGAGAAAGACAACTGAATTGACGTGACCGAGCAAATCCAAATCACGCCATCGCACGGCGAAGCGCGGGTTGAACGTCGGCAGTGACTCGGTCATTGGTCACCTCCGACGTGCGTCGCGCGTGACTGCGCGTCATTAGCACCGGACCCCATTACGCATGACCCCCTACGACGAACGCGTCACGCAGGTCCGGATTGCGCTGGATCAGATCGAGCGCGTAGATGCCCCGGTCGTGAGCGTATCCAGAGCCAATGATCATTCGAGCGTTCGACGACACCCCCTCTGATCCCAACGCCGCCTTGGCAAACGATGTCGCCATGGAGAAGAACAACACCGTGCCACTGTCAGCCGTCAACAGAATTGAGGCCGCCTCGCAGTCCTTCGCGTTGACGACCACTACAGTCACATCAGCCCGAGGGATTCCCATATCCTGGATCTTCGTGAGTGCGCCCACAGCGTCACGCAGATCAACCGAGAGCGCCACGTCACAAAGCCCAAGTCGCAGGGCCCGTTCACAGATTGAGGGTGAAGAGTCGATGAGAATCGTTCGTCCACCAGGCGCAAGGGTTTCCTTTGCTGCCGCCAGCGACAAGAGGCCCGCGTGCCCACCACCCAGTACCAAGACGGTGCGGGTGTCGGGTCCGATCAATTGGCGAGTCTGTACCGGAGCGTTGCCGACATCGAGAGCGGCGAGCGTGGCGTCGATCGGGAGATCCTTTGGGTACGGCGTCCACGGCACGGGCCACGGTAGGTACGCCGTCCCCTTCACCGGCACATGCGCAGAGTCGAGATTGACGCCGAGCACCTCATCGAGTCGTAGCGGTGTCAAGGTCAAAGAGGAGAGTGGCACGATTCGTTCGCCGATCATCGGCGGGTTGGGGTAGTCAGCCCCCACTGCTCGAACAGTGCCGGTGAGTATCCCACCCGATCCAGTTACGGGATTATCCATCTTCCCCCGGTGCGCAACGATTTCCATGATCGCCGCGGCGACGCGACTCTCATCGCGTTCGTTCGACTCCACTAACTGACGAAAGCTGGTCGAGTCCAAACACAAGGTGTCGACTTCGATCTCCACCTCGTAGGACTGCAGCGTCATTGAAGAGTCAAGACGCAAGGCACCTTGGGGCAACGAGCCCTTTGGTTCGATGACGCGCGCCGCCCCGTACGCCTCGAGCGGGATTTCTTTTGATTCGTGCATGGGATTTCACTTTCCGACGATTGAGTCGTCGCTGGGGGATGATTGGGTTGGCCGTTCAGCCAATACCGAGAAGAGTCTTGGCTTGCTCGGGGGTGGCAACCTCTCGACCGAGTGCGCGTGCGAGCTCAACGGCGGAAGAGACGAGTGCCGCGTTAGAGGGGGCGAGTACCCCTCGTCGCAAGTACACGGCGTCCTCGAGACCCGTTCGAATGCCGGGTGCGCCGTGCAGCAGCGCAAGTCCAAGCAGACGCGAGTGATGGCGACCAATACACGTAACGGTCCAAAACGTCTCGGGTGGCAGAGGTCGAATCATTGCATCGAGTGCCGCCGGTGACGCATCGATGCCACCCGGCACACCAAAGACGAGATTGATGTGTAGGGGTCCTGAGATTCTGCCCTCCTCCAGCCAACGCACTGCCTGGATGACGTGGCCGACTTCAAAGGCCTCAACCTCGAGTTTCGCGTCGATTGAATGAGCGCGCTCGATGATGCCGTTCGCTGCTTCGGGGGGCGTGATGAACGTGTCGTTGCCGAAGTTCATCGAACCCGACTCGACACAGACAATGTCAGGGTTGGCACTGAGCCCACCGACGCGGTCTTCGATGGTCATGTCCGCTGAACCACCGGTGGTGACCATCGTGATGAGTCCACTGTCTTGTCGAATTCGCGCTACGACATCGGCGAAGAGGTCGGCGCGTCCACACGGCGTACCGTCATCCTCTCGAACGTGCAAGTGTGCCACCGACGCACCTGCCTCGAATGCTTCGATGCTCGACGCAGCTATCTCAGCCGTGGTGTAGGGGATGTTCGGATTGTTCTCTCGAAAGACGTCGGCTCCCGTGGGCGCGACCGTGATGACCACCGGGTCTTCGTTCCATGCCTTCATGACGCGAGCCCCCGCACTTCATTACGCGCCCTTGAGCCGACGAGACCGGCTTCACACGCGGTGATCGGATCTGCACACATTTTCATCAGGACTTCCTTTCCTCTCTCTTCGTGCAACAGTACGTAATTCGAGGCATTACTTAATGAACGCCCGTTAAATAACTAAAACCTAACAGGTCGCTTCGTAACGCGTCAAGCACGAGGTTCACAGGTATGTTCGCCGATGTGGCGGATATTGATTCCGCGGCGCTCATGACTCGCCACTCAACGCGCGACGCGGATTCTCGACCATCAAGGTAGTTATCTCATCATCGCTGAAGCCATGATTCTTCAACATCGACGGCAACTCACGTACCGCAAAGTCGTAGCCGTTGCCGCCGAAGGCGTGCAGATGAGGCCGAAGAAAGACGTCCTGGGAAATCAAGAGGCGCCCGAAATGGCCCGCGTCGGCGAGCGTGCGCATCGTCACGATGGCGGACTCCATGTCGCGCGGGTAATCAGTCCCGAAGCCATCGAACTCCACCCAACAACCTCGCCGCGCAATTTCCAAGGCGTAGCCGGGCGTGGGCACCGTGTCGACGTGACCAATCACCACCCGATCGAGTGCGACGCCTTCGTGATCGAGGATCTCGATCTGCTTGATACCTACGGGCCAGCGGCATGCGTGCGTTGACAACGTGAGGCCGGTCTTGATTTGAGCACGTGCTGCAGCGCGCAGCGAGCGCTCCTCGACCGCGGTGAGATACCACTTGTCCGTGCCGATTTCGCCAATGATGCCCGAGCGCACGCCGGTGTCTCCAACACCATCGGTCGCGTCACGAACGATGAGATCTGCGATCTCGTCAGTCGATGTCCGATCGAACCACTCCTTGTCGAGGTACGGTTCGCGATAGTGACCTGAACCCATGACGACATGAACACCGGTCCTTTGCGAGATCTCCTTGAGGGCCAGCGGATTGCGACCCAATTCATCGGTCGTCAGATCAACGAGGGTGGAGCCCCCGGCGGCGGCGAAGTGTGAAAGCTCTTCGCAGGCCACATCGACGTCCATCATGAATCCACCGCTTCGATACTCGAGCAATGAGTTGGACAGTAGATGCTCGTGCGTGATGGTAATACCGAGTTGGTCAGGTGAAATTGGACCTCGTACGGTCATTATGTCCATGAAAGACGCTCCTTTTGGTGTTGTCGTGTGTGTTGAAGGCTCATGAGTGCACGCGGGTCACGTGATGAACGGGCAATCGACCAGCCCAAGGCAGTCGAGTCTCGAGCTCGCTCGCGAGACGAAGGAGCAGCGAGTCCATTCCGTGGCGAGCGACGAGTTGCACACCAATGGGCAGCCCGCTCTCACTCATCGCCGTAGGAACAGTGATCGCGGGATGTCCGGTCATGTTGAACAATGCGAGATTCGGCGCGAGTGCCTCGCCGAGGAGGACATGCTCGAGTGGACCCGAGACCTCGTCGTGTCCGCCCGCGGTTCCAAGTTCTGGCGGGAGCATCTGAAGGGTGGGTGTGATGAGAAGGTCGAACCGATTGAAGAAGTCATTGACACGCTGGACCACTCGGTCTCTCTCGAGGAACGCACGGGTCATATCTGAAGACGTCACGCGAGCCCCGGCGTCGAAGTAACGCATGGTCATCGGCTCGAGGAATTCGTCCGACGGGGTTCTGCTCGTGATTCGAGCGACGGCGCGAACCTGCTCGTGCACGTCCGCGCACAATCGGATGGTCAGGGCATCCCAATACTCTTCTTCGTTGAACGTGGGACGAGCTCGCTCAATGACGGCGCCGAGTTCCTCGATCTCTCGCGCGACACACTCGACGGCGAGTGCGATCTCTGGCGCGATCTCCGACCTCGGCGCCCAGGGCTCAGTGCTCACGGCGACCTTGAGGCTCGAGATTGTGACAGCGGGTGCTACGTCTGATTCGACGACGTCGCCCAGTTGCACCGCCATTGCTCGAAGATCGCGCACGGAACGAGCGAGAATCGAATGAACGTTCTCATTGAGGTCCCCCTGAGACCTCGCTCGACGCGGTGTCGCACGTGACGACTTCAGTCCGACTAACCCGCAACATGCGCCAGGAATCCTTATCGAACCCCCCGCGTCGCTGGCGTCGGCGATTGGCACCGCACCCGCCGCCACGGCGGCGGCCGCGCCACCGCTCGAGCCACCGGCGGACTTGGCGAGGTTCCACGGATTTCTCGTAGGCCCGTGCAGGGTGGTTTCGGTCGTTCCGTAGAGCGCAAATTCTGATGTTGCGCTTCGACCCAAGAAGACCACACCTGCGCTCCTCATGCGCTCCAGCACATGGTCGGTCTCGCTCGCTACCAAGCCCTCACTCAAGCGGCTCCCGTATTCAACGAATCGACCGGCTTCGCCATGGATGTCCTTTCTCAGCGACGGCACGCCAGCAAATGGTCCCGTCGATGGCGGTGCCTCGAGTGAGGATCGGTCGTACATCTCGACGACCGCGTTGATCACTGGGTTCACGGTCTCAATCGCTGCACGCGCAGCGTCGAGGACCTCCTCGCGGCTCACGTCGCGCGAGTTGATGAGTGTCGCAAGTCCAACACCATCGAGTCCTGTGTAGTCAGTGAGGTTCATGTGCGACCACACGAGTTGTCGCCATAGCGCTGGGGCGCTCGATTCTCAGATGTTCTTCTTAGGCGAGGTGGCACGCGACTCGGTGACTTTCGATGCGCACGCCCACCGACAAACGCAGTCGGGGGTCGGACTTCGTGCACTCCTCGCTCGCGAGAGGGCAACGGGGTTGGAATCGACATCCCACAGGAATGTCAACGGGATTGGGAGTCTCACCACTTAACGTGAGAGGCGTCGATCGGTCTCGAGGATCGGGCTTGGGAACCACCGAGATCAGTGCCTTCGTATAGGGATGCTGAGGATTCGAGAGAACCTCTTTGGCCGGCCCTTCTTCTACGATGCGGCCCATATACATCACCACAATGCGATCCGCGAAGTGACCGGCGGTCGAGAGGTCGTGGGTGACCATCACAATCGCCATGTCGCGGGTGCGTCGTAGCTCATCGAGCAAGTTGAGCACCGACGCGCGCACCGAGACATCGAGCATCGACACTGGTTCGTCGGCGAGCAAGAGACGGGGCTCGAGGATCAATGCGGTTGCAATCGCAACACGCTGTCGCTGACCGCCGGAGAGTTCGTGGGGGAATCGATCGATGTAGAGATCGGCCGGAGAGAGTCCGGCACTCTCAAGTGCAGCGAGGACCATCTCTCGGCGCTCGTTCTTGGAAGCGCCGACTCCGTGGACGAGTAGCGGCTCCTCGACGGTGTCACTCACGCGAAAGCGAGGGTCGAGCGATCCGTATGGATCCTGGTAGATCATCTGCATTTGCCGATAGACCGGCAACATCTCGCGTGGCGTACGGCCAATGGTCTCTTCACCGTTCACTCGCACGCTACCGCTGGTTGCCTTGGTCGCACCGAGGATTGTCATGACGGTGCTCGTCTTGCCACAACCAGATTCACCAACGAGCGCAACGAACTCACCCGCATCGACTTGGATTGAGACTCCATCAACTGCGTGGACGGTCTTGGCCTCTTGGCGAAGTAGACGTCCCGCGAGTCCCCGATTGATCGGGTAGTACGTCGTCAGATCGCTCACGACCAGGACTGGTGGCCGAGGGGTCGCTTCACCGCCCGACACCACAGGTGCTCCGGCACTCTCGTTCATCGTCGAATCGTCATGCACCCCAAGTGCCCCTCTTGAATCACTCATTGGCTTACACCTTCGACCGCGTCGTTCAAGTGACACGCCGCGACGTGTGATGTGCCGACGAGATGCAGCGCCGGCTCCTCGCTTGCGCAACGCTCAATCGCCGAGTCGCACCGATCGCGAAACGGACATCCAACGATCTCACGGTCTAATCGAGGGGGCGCACCAGGAATTGAGACAACGCGCTCATCGCCCAACAGATCAGGGGTTGCCGCGAACAAGAGGCTCGTGTAGGGGTGACGTGAGTCGTGGTACAGGGCATCGACACTGCCCAACTCGGCAATGCGACCCGCGTACATCACCGCCGCCCTCGAACATGCTTCTGCCACCACCGGCAGGTCATGGGTGACGAGGACGACCGCGAGTCCCAACTTCTCAGCCAGGCTGCCCAGCAGTCCCAGAATCTGCGCCTGGACCATCACGTCGAGACCAGTCGTTGGCTCATCGGCGAGGAGTATCTTGGGCTCGCACGCGAGCGCCATCGCGATCGCCGCGCGCTGACGCATGCCTCCGGAGAACTCGTGGGGGAAGCGGTCGGCTGAGGCGGCGGGGATACCCACCATCTCGAGCAATTCGCCAGCCCGACGGCGAGCTTCGCCACCTTTGGCGATCCCGTGCAACTTCATGGGCTCAACGATCTGAGAGCCGACGGTCCTCACGGGACTGAAACAGTTCATGGCGCCTTGAAAGACCATGGCGATGTCGCGCCAGCGATGGGGGCGCACCGAATCTTCACCGCCGAAGAGGATCTCTTCGCCATTGATGCGAATCTCACCGGCGACCTGCGCCGAAGATGGCAGCAATCCCATGGTCGCCAAGATCGTCGTTGTCTTGCCGCAGCCCGACTCTCCAACGAGGCCGAGGACTTCACCAGCCTGTAGATCGAAACTAACGCCGTTAACCGCATGCAACTCACGCCCGTCGGGCAACTCGAACCACACGTGCAGGTCGCGCACACTAAAGAGCGGCACCGAGATCACAGCGCATCCCTTCCTCGACCGACCAAGGGGCGGATCTTCCAGGATCGCGGTGACACGTTCGCAACTCGAAGACGAGGATTGAGTGCCTCTTCAATCGACTGTCCCACGAGGTAGGCGCTGATCACCACGAGTGCGACACACACACCAGGGGGGACGATGGCCCACCAC
The DNA here is from genome assembly GCA_027355725.1 of Acidimicrobiaceae bacterium. Classification (GTDB taxonomy): domain Bacteria; phylum Actinomycetota; class Acidimicrobiia; order Acidimicrobiales; family RAAP-2; genus RAAP-2. Next base: position 15,556 of record DAIEHI010000087.1, on the reverse strand, counting down.
GCACCAGTGCTGATCGCGGTGCGCAAGAAGCCGTCTTCGATGATGGTGCCCCACGAGACTGCGGTCGGGTCGCCAAGACCGAGGAACGCCAGCGCGGTCTCGTAGAAGATCGCGAGGGCCATGGTGATCACGGTCTGGGCGATGAGCAGTGGCGCCACGTGAGGCAGGATGTGTCGAGAGAGCACCCTCGTGCGGCTCGCTCCAAGGTTGACAGTGCGTCGAACGAACGTCCTTTCACGCAGTGTCTTCACTTGGGCACGAAGGACCCGTGCGGTTGACGTCCACAAGAGCACGCCGATGGCGATGATGAGGTGAAAGAGACTGGGCCCCCACACCGCGGCGATTGCGATCATCACCGGGATCACCGGAATCACCAAGAAGAAGTCAGTGATCCGCATGAGGATCGTGTCAACCCACCCTCCAAAGTATCCCGACAGGATGCCCACGAGCGCCCCGGGGATCGCGGCGACCAACGCTGCCGCGAAACCGACCAGCATTGAGATCCGCCCGCCCTGGATCAAGAGACTGACCATGTCGATACCACCATCGTTGGTGCCGAGCCAGTGGTGACTCGATGGTGCAGCGAACACGCCTCCGCTCGCGTTGACCGTGCTGTAGGGCGCGAACCAGTGCGCACCCAATGCCAGCACGACAAAGATGAGAAGGACAATGGCCCCGACCGCTCCCGCGCGTCGATGATGGACGAGTTTGCGCAGCCAACGAAGTGGGGGACGCTCATTCGATGAGGATGAGTTCTTGAGCTCGTTCGTCGTCGTCATTCGGCGACTCTCGGGTCGAGCTTCAAACTGATCAGGTCGGCGACGAGGTTAAGCATGACGACCGAGAGTGTGAGGATGAGAAAGGCACCCTGGAGCATCGGGTAATCGCGCGAGAGGACCGATTGGTACACCGCGAGTCCGATACCGGGCCACGTGAAGACCGTCTCGACGAGCAACGCGCCTCCCACGACATAGCCAATCGACAGTGCGATCAGAGTCACGATCGGTAACAACGCGTTCCGCAACACGTAGCGGCGAAGGATCGTGCGCGCGGGGATGCCCTTGGCGCGTGCGGTGAGGACGAAGTCCTCGCCAAGTACTTCCAAGACCGCTGAGCGCACCACGAGTGTGTACTGGCCATAGAGGGTGAGCGCCACCGCCACGGCGGGCAGGATCATATGTCTGAAGGTGTCAAGAGCGTGCGACCACGCTGAGCCCCCCACTGCAAACGGGTCGTTCATGCCCGTGGTGGGCAGGTAACGCCCAAAGAGCATGACGAGCATCAGGCCCAACCACTGGGTTGGGAACGAGTAGAACGCGATGGCGGTGTTGGTGAGAAGGTAGTCCGCTGGACGATGCCAGCGCCACGCGGAAGTGACGCCGGACCAGGTGCCAAAGATGATGGCCAGGACTGTGCCCAGACCAACCATGGGAATCGTGTTGGAGAGGTCCGTTGTCAAGTTGTGCCACACCGGCAGGCCGTTGATGTAGGAGACGCCGAGGTTGCCGTGCAGCAACTGCTTGAGGTAGATGAAGTACTGCTGCCACTTGGAGTCCGCAAGTCCGAATTGACGTGCGAGCGCCTCGCGCAATGCGGGCGTCGAGTTTGGGACCCGCGAGAGGTCCGTCACCGCACTTCCGGGCAAGGCACGAAACAAGACGAAGTTGAACGTGAGCACCACAAACACCGTCATTATGGAGAAGCCAATTCGCTTCAGCACGTAGTCAAGTGTTCGAGCCTTCATTGTTCGTTCGATCTTCTATCGTTCATTACCCGAAAATGCGGTGACGGATTGCTCTACGCGTGGTGTGCGTACGAGATGCCGTCGATGGTCAGCGGTGAGAAGAGTCCACCCGAGGTCTCTCCAAAGCCCGACCACGCCTTGTTCCACACGTCATTGACGTTCTCGTAGGCGTAGATGAACTCCGGCATGGCAGCAGCCAACATCGCCTGCATCTTGAAGACAATGGCGCGACGTGCCGCCGGGTTCAACGTCACCGCTTGCTGGGCGAAGAGCTTGTCGTAGGCCTTGCTGCAGTAGCCCGTCTCCTGCCATCCGCCGAACTGCGCGCAGGTGTAAGTGTTCAAGATGAACGTCGGGTCTGGGCCCGGAGGTGTCCATCCCCACATCCCGAGGTCGAACTTCTGGCTCGGGGTCAACTCGAGCGAAGCGGCCGTTGCGTCATCGGTGATGCTCACCTTCAGCTGGACACCAATTTGCTTGAAGTCAGACTGAATGATGTCAAAGGCACGAAGACGTGACCCTTCCTCGTCGGTCGCCAGGATCACCGTGTAGGACATCGGGTGGCCATTGGCGATTCGCACGCCGTTCGGTCCCATCTTGTAGCCCGCCTGGTTGAGCAGAGCGTTGGCCTTGGCGATGCTGAACGGTGCTGGCTTGATGGCCGGGTCATAGAAGGCCGTGTCGGCGATTGGGATCGGCGACATTCCCGGCTTGGCGTCACCATTGAAAGCGTCCTTGACGATGGCGTTGCGGTTGATTGCGTAGTTGAACGCAGCGTGCACCAGCGGGTTCAACAGTTCGCGGTTCTTCTTCTTGCCCGCATAGTCGTTGATGATGAAGTCGCTCTCATTGAGCGCAGGCTTCGTGTCGACGACCAGACTGGGGTCGGCCTTCAGACTGTGGATCGCGCTCGGTGTCGCATTGAGCATCACATCGATCTGGTTGGTCTTGAGCGCTTGGATCTCAGCATCAGCACTCGTGAAGTACTCGAGTCCGAATCCTGAAATCGTGGGCTTGGTGCCGTAGAAGTTCGGGTTTGCATTGAACAGAGTCACGCCTGAAGCGTTGTACTGGGTTGCCATGAAGGGGCCACCCGAGACAACTGGCTGCGAAGCGGTCGGATCGTTCGAGAACGTGCGCAGACCAGCTCCGGCTGTGCCCGTGTCGTACTGAGACCAGATGTGCTGGGGCAGGATCGGTAGGCGCGCAATATTGGCGAGGAACGCCGCCTCGGGCGACTGGAGATGCAGTACTACCGTATTGGCGTCGCTCGCAGTGGCCGAGGTGACACCTGGCAGGTAGGTGGCCAGTAGCGCACCGCCGCCCGATGCGTCCTTGATGACCGTGTTAACGGTCCACACCACGTCCGCTGAGGTGAGCGGCTTGCCGTCGGACCACAATGCACCTGAGTGCAGGTGGAACGTCCAGTCGAGGCCATTGGCCGAGTGTGACCAACTCGTGGCGAAGTTCGCGGTAATGGCGAGCTTGGTGTTGTACTGCACCAACGACGGATAAATGTACTTGTACACCGCGAGCGACGAACTCTCGAGTGCCACAAACGGATTCATCGAGTCGACTTGATACTGCGTGCCGATGCGCAGCACCGCACCCGACGACGCGTGTGATCGCACACCCGCACTTGCGAAGGTGCCCGCAGTGCCGACCAGCACAAGTGACGCAGCGAGCGCCCCGATCGAAGTTGCGTGACGTAACTTCATGACTGTTCTCCCATAATCTTGTTTCCCCTTGGTATCGCACCAAAAGATGCGCACACCCTCGTTTTGAATTTAATGAACGCCCGTTAAACATTCGACAACCTAACAGGTCGTCTCGGGGGCGTCAAGCCACTCAGATGAACAAAATATGAACAGCCCCGCCCCGTCGAGGACTGCGCATGACGGTGCTCGAGGACGCATCTTCGAGACCACAAAGGGCGCGCGATGAAAGAAATCCATAATCAACTTCGCACAATGTGCGCGGCCACGGATGGTACTGTCAGGGAAAATATCGAAGTCGAACTCCCTGGGACGTGAAGTGATGACGAGGGGCTCGACCGAGGTACGGCACTTTCGCCACCAATCAAGGACACGTAATGACGCTGCACGAGACGAAGGCACCGCCTGACAAGAACGCTGAGCCGACGACGCGCGAAGCGATTCTCGAAGCCGCCCTCGATCTCTTTGCCCAGCGCGGCTACCACGCGACGTCGATGCGAGAGATCGCGGCAGAAGTGCCTATTCGCGCAGCGGGTATCTACTACTGGTTCGCCAGCAAAGAAGCCATCCTGCTAGAGCTCGAACGATTCTTCCTCGATGATCTGAATGTCGCGGTCATCGAAGCGGTCTCGCACCACAAGAACCCCGCAACTCGCCTCGCCGCAGCGGTGCGCGTGCACGTTCGCTTCCACGGACTCTTCCCGCGCGCTGCGTTCGTGACCGACAGTGAACTTCGAGCTCTCTCTGGCGAGGACCGAGTCGAGATCCAAGCCAAGCGCGATGCCTACCAGGCAATGTTCATTGGTTTCATCGAAGATGGTGTGCGCGCGGGGGTCTTCAAGGCATCCGACGTGAAGATCGTGAGTTACGCAATCCTGCTCGAATGCACTGGTGTGGCCATATGGTTCGCACCTAACGGGACGCGCACTCTTGATGAGGTGGCCGAGATCCACATCGAACTCGTCCTCGGCTCACTGATGACACCGCGAGCCACGATTGCCAAGGCAATTCGCGACACGAGACAGACCGACCTCTAGCAGGTCGTTCATATTCAAGAGCGTCGAAACCGTCAACGTCTGGGTGACGCCCTCGCAACATCAGGTCTATAGTGAAACTCAACCTACTGGACGACCGTTAGAATTTATGGCGACCGGTGGGTGACGCCTGAATCCGTGTGCATCGAAACGCTCTCTGGAGAAACCAATGAACAAGGTCTTTGACTCCCCCGCCGCCGCGGTCGCTGACATCACTGACGGCTCGACACTGGCCGTCGGTGGCTTCGGTCTGTGTGGCATTCCCAACGAGCTCATCCGTGCCGTCTTGGAAAATGGTGCGAGCAGCCTTGAGACAGTCAGCAACAACTGCGGTGTCGACGACTGGGGATTGGGTGTCCTCTTGAACGCGAAACGAATCCGAAGAACGACCGGCTCGTATGTGGGCGAGAACAAGGAATTCGAACGCCAGTACCTCTCTGGGGAGTTGGAGGTCGAGCTAGTTCCCCAAGGAACCCTCGCTGAACGATTGCGCGCTGGCGGCGCGGGCATCGCAGCTTTCTACACTCCTGCGGGTGTCGGAACCCAAGTCGCCGATGGCGGCATACCGTGGCGCTACGACCACGACGGCAACGTCATCGTGTCCTCGCCCAAGAAGGAGGTGCGCGAGTTCGACGGTCGTGCGTTCGTTCTTGAGCGCGCTATTCGCACGCAGTTCGCATTGGTGCACGCGCGATACGGCGATGCTCACGGGAATCTCATCTACGAAAAGAGCGCCGCAAACTTCAATCCACTCTGTGCCAGCGCCGGTCAAATCACCATCGCTCAAGTCGAAGAACTTGTGGCGCCGGGCGAACTTGATCCAATGCAGATACACACGCCTGGAATATTCGTCCAACGCGTCGTGCACGTATCGAATATCGAAAAGAGAATTGAGAAGAGGACGGTAGCGTCATGACAGCCCTCACCCGTGACCAACTCGCTGCTCGAGTAGCCCGAGAGCTCAGTGATGGCCAGTACGTGAATCTCGGCATCGGACTGCCGACTCTGGTGCCGAACTTCGTACCGTCTGGACTCAATGTTGTCCTTCACTCGGAGAACGGGATCCTCGGAGTGGGTGCTTATCCGAGCGACAGTCAAGTCGATCCTGATCTAATTAACGCGGGCAAGGAAACGGTCACCGTTTCATCCGGAGCTTCCTTCTTTGACTCAGCGACGTCGTTCGCCATGATTCGCGGTGGGCACGTTGATGTCGCCATCTTGGGCGCCATGCAGGTCTCCGCTGCGGGCGACATCGCGAACTGGATGATCCCCGGCAAGATGGTCAAGGGCATGGGCGGGGCCATGGACTTGGTTCACGGTGCCAAGCGTGTGATTGTCATGATGGAGCACTCCGCGAAGAACGGTGGACACAAGATCGTCAAGCACTGCTCACTGCCACTCACCGGCCAGCGCTGCGTGCAAAGGATCATCACCGACCTCGCGGTCTTCGATGTTGAGAGTGACGGTCTTGTCTTGCGCGAACTCACGCCCGGCGTCACCGTCGAAGACGTACGCGACACTACCGAGCCAGCCTTCCGTATCGATCTGGAGTGAGCGCTTTCATTGCGCCTCGCCGTCTCGCTCGTTGCGCTGGGAGGACAACTCATTGAGTGTCGTTTGAGAGCAGACCGTTCGACGTGACCACGTCTCGAAAGGTGGTTGCGCCATTGAATGTGGAGCCGTACAAGTACGCCGGATATGCGCTCGGGCAACCATTGCAGCACCGCCCTTATTGGCGAAAGCCGTTGTCGTACTTGCCTCGACGCCAGACTCGTTCCGTCACGCAAATGGCGCACATGATGCATACCAATGTGATGATGGACGTCGTCATCGATGATCGAAGAAAACATTGCTGATCAGGGTCAACTATGATTACGAATTAACAACGCCCACCAACGTCGCTGAGGCTCCCAACAGAAATCAAGTTCGTGTGGAGGAACACCGTGAGTCGAATTCGTATTGGAGTTTTTGGTCTTGGTCCCATCGGGATCGCTGTCGCCAAGCTCGCGGTAACGCGCGCCAACCTAGAGATTGTCGGTGCGGTCGACCTTGACCCCTCGATGGTTGGCCAGGATCTCGGAGCAACCTTGGGCCTCGATACTCCGCTCGGCGTCCTCATTGATGCCAATGCCAGTGCGATGCTCCAGAGGACGCGACCTGATGTGGTGATCTTATGTACGCAGTCATCACTCAATGCCATCGGTTCGCAACTTTCGATGATTATCGAGCATGGTGCTCGCGTCGTCTCCACGTGTGAGGAGCTCTCGTTTCCTTGGCGAAGCGATAGCCCGAATGTCGAGAGACTCAACACCCTCGCGATCGAGAAGAAGGTCGCTGTGCTGGGCACGGGGGTCAATCCTGGTTACGCCATGGACACAATTCCGCTCCTGTTGAGCGCGGCCGCACAGCAGGTACAACACGTGAGCGTCCAGCGAGTCCAGGATGCGGGCATTCGCCGCCTCCCTCTTATGCGCAAGGTCGGTGTCGGTATCTCAGTGGAGGAGTTCGAATCGCGTCGTTCCTCCATTGGCCACATCGGTCTACCCGAATCACTTGCGATGGTTGCGGCCGGCCTTGGGTGGAAGCTCGACAAAGTCGATCGAGTTCTCGAGCCAGTAGTCGCTGACGCACCAGGCCAGTTTGGTGAACTGTCCGTGAAAGCCGGTGACGTAGTGGGCGTGCATGAGAACATGAAGGGATTCGCGGACGGTGTCGAACGAATCGTGCTCGACCTCCGTATGTACGCGGGTGCTCCCGACCCCCACGACGAAACCACAATCAAGGGCAATCCTGATCTGCATATGCGAATTGATGGTCTGCACGGTGATGTCTGCACGGCGGCAGTAGCGGTCAACAGTGTCCGCGCCATCATGCGTGCGAATCCGGGCCTCTTGACCATGCGTGACATTCCGCTCGTCTCCGCTGACCTCAACGAACTTGATTGCTGAGCGCGCGATGACCGACGAGCAGTCAGCCCTGCCAGACTCCAATCTCGTCGAGCTCACAAGTCTCATCAGCGATGTGCATTTGGATCTACGTTACGCAACCGTCGACAACTTCATGAAACGCGTCATGTATCCGTCGGCGCGAGCGTTCCTTGTTCGAGAAGCGGCCGACGCGCTTCGCACGGCCAATGATGAGTTCCGCGCCGCTGGTTTAGGCATTGTGGTGTGGGATGCGTACCGTCCGTTCTCGGTTACCCGTCAGTTCTGGGACCAGACCCGCAAAGACCTACGAGTGTTCGTCGCCGACCCCGCAAAGGGTTCAGTGCACAATCGGGGTTGTGCGGTTGATATCACCTTGAGAGAGCTCTCGTCAGGCAAATACCTCACGATGCCTACTGACTTCGATGAGTTCACACATCGTGCTTTCATGGAGTTCGTTCCTGATGATCCCCAGGTGAGTGCGCACCGCGAACTACTTGTTCGCATCATGTCCAACAACGGCTTTGACGTCAATCCGCGAGAGTGGTGGCACTTCAACTTACGCGGCAACGATCGTTACCCCGTCCTCGACGTGCCATTCGCAGAAATTACGTCCTAGTCGACCTACGTCAATCTGCGTAGGGCACTGGTCCGACGAACATCAAGCGCAATTGCCCACCTAGTGACGTAGAGCCACATGACACGACACTCGGTGTCCGTCACTCTTCTCCTGCAGGACAGGGGCCACTTCGCCGCAGATTGGTTCGGCCAGTGGGCAACGCGGCGCGTACGGGCATCCGGCTGTCGCCTTGGCGACTTGAACGTGCGCAGGCGCTTCACTCAATACCTTACGGGTGCGCTCGTGTTCGGGGTCAGGAACCGGGATGGCCTGCTCCAACGCCAACGTGTAAGGGTGCAGCGGCGTCTCGAAGACCTGGTCATAGCGACCCGCCTCAACCACGCGCCCCAAGTACATCACCGCGATCTCGTCACTGATATGGCGGACCATAGAAAGGTCGTGGCTGATGAAGAGATACGTCAGTTCTAATTCGTCTTGAATCCTCACCAGGAGGTTTATGATTTCGGCGCGCACCGACACGTCGAGGGCAGAGGTGGGCTCATCCAAGACGAGTACCTCCGGCTCCACCGCGAGCGCTCGGGCGATGGCGACACGCTGTGCCTGTCCGCCCGAGAGTTCGTGCGGGTAACGCTCTGCAAAGCGAGCGGCGAGTCCGACCATGGATAACAGCTCTCGAATACGCCCATCGAGGTCGTCGCGGTGAAGTCCGTGGACCCGCAGTATCTCCTTCAGCGCACGTTGGACGGTCATGCGCGGGTCGAGCGACGAGAAGGGATCTTGAAAAACGAGCTGGATCTTTCGAGCCAATGTCCGGTTGTCACCCTTCGCTTTCAAGTGCACTTGTTCACCATTGATCGCCAGCGAGCCCGACGTCGGCGCTTCCAGTCCCACCAACAAACGCGCCAGCGTTGACTTCCCGCAACCGCTCTCGCCAACCACGCCGAAAGTTTTGCCTCGCGTCAGTGTCAATGAAACATCGCTGAGCGCGTCGACCTGTGCGCCGGCGCGTCGAGAACCGTAGATCTTCGCCAATTGTTCCGCCTTCAGCGCGACATCTACCATTGCGCGGGATCCCTCCAACAGGCGGCAGCACTGCCATCTCCTCGATCGATCAATTCCGGCTCCTCGTGGGCACACTTCTCAATTGCGTACGAGCATCTCAATCGGAACGGGCATCCCGCACTGAGTCGCGTGGGATCAGGTGGGGTCCCACCAATCTGGTGAAGGGCGGATCGATGCGCCGTCCCTAGTCCGGGCAGTGATTCAAGCAACGCCGCCGTGTAGGGGTGACTTGGGCGTTCAAACAACCGATGGGTCGACGCCTTCTCGACAATCCTCCCCGCGTACATCACCACCACCTGGTCAACCAAACTCGCGACCACGCCGAGGTCGTGAGTCACCCAAAGTACAGCCATGCCGGTCTCTGCCTGGAGCGACGTCACGAGCTCGAGTATCTGTCGCTGTATCGTCACGTCGAGCGCGGTCGTCGGCTCGTCGGCGATCAGCACCCGGGGCGATGTCGACAGTGCCATGGCAATCATCACCCGTTGAATCATGCCTCCCGACAATTGGTGGGGGTACGAGGTGCGAACACGCTCGGGATCGGCGAGGCCAACTTGTTGTAGGACCTCACGAGTCCGTCTCTTCGCGTCATCACTGCTCGCACCGTGCGCCCTCAGCGCCTCTTCGATCTGACTTCCGATGTGCAGGAGTGGATTTAGTGAACTCATCGGATCCTGGTACACCATGGCGATTTCGCCGCCTCGCACCGCGCGCAACCTTCGTTCGTCCACCTTCAAGAGATCCTCACCATCGAGCATCACCTCGCCCTTCAATACCGCGAGTGGTGGTGTGGCCAGCAGCCGAACGACCGCGAGCATGGTGAGCGTCTTGCCCGAGCCACTTTCGCCGACGATGCCGAGTTTCTCGCCAGGCGCGACGTCGATGCTGACACCTCGCACGATCTCATCGGTACGTCGGCGATGCGGAAGACCCACATGCAGGTCACGAATTGAGAGAAGAGGATTAGACACTCTCCACCTCGGTGGACAGGGAGCTTCGAAGAATGATGCGCGTCGGTTCGTCACGCTCCGCCACAACAACAGTCGGTTGGCGCCCAGGAATGATTGTTCCCAAGATGCTTGCTCGCCGTGCCCCAGTGCACGATGCCACACTGCCGGCGATCCCGTGCACTGTCAGAAAGCCAATCAGCGCGAATAGTGCAGCTTCCTTCGCCGCCTCGGGCACGCCAAGCTCGTCGACGAGTGACACCGAGACACCCGACAAGTAGCCGCCGATCAACCTCATCAGGTGCGCGTTGCGAGTCCCCCCGCCCGACACGAACAATTCAGTGACACCATACTCACGCACCGCACTCGCCACGGTCCGGGCCGTGAGGTCGGCCAACGTGGCGAGAAGATCGTCCCTCCCGATGTCCAGCGACGACAGCTTCTCGAGTAGATATTCACGGTGGAAGTGCTCCTTGCCCGTTGACTTGGGCGCCGGGGCCGCGTAATACGGATCATCCAGGAGACGGGCCAGGAACGTCTCGTCAACGACGCCTCGTGCAGCCCGCTCACCATCGCGGTCGTAGTGTTCGCTTCCATCACTTAACCACATCACCGCCGCATCCATTAGCGCGTTCGCTGGCCCGATATCGAAGGCGATTGGTTCCCGCGAGGGGCCCACTACCGTGATGTTCGATATCCCCCCTAGGTTGAGCGCGCCGCGCACATTCGGCGGGTTCTGGCCCAGCAACAACACGTCCAAGAGACTCACCAGCGGTGCACCGTGCCCGCCCGCTGCGACATCGCGGCTACGTACGTCGCACACCACGGTGGCTTCCGTTCGCTCCGCAATCCACGCGCCTTGACCAATTTGCAGTGTCCCGAGGGCGTGGCCATCGTGCACCCAGTGGTACACCGTCTGACCGTGTGAGCAAACCACATCGACAATGCCGTCGCAGTGTTGATCAGCCAGCGAAACTGCAACGTCCGCAAAACTCTGCCCGATCAACGTGTCGAGTTTGCAGACCTCTTCAATAGTGGTCGCGTGAGGTGGCAGCACCTGCGCCACACGATCACGAAGCTCATCAGAGTAGGGGACCGAGACGTGACCAAGTAGCGCGGCCTCGATTACCCGGTCTGTAAGCGAGAAGTCAACGGCGACCGCCTCAATTGCGTCAAATGACGTGCCCGAAATCATTCCAATTACTTTCATGACGTCAGCGAGTCCTTGTTCTAGGGTCCGACGCGTCTCGAAGACCATCGCCGAGGAAGTTGAAGCCGATTACCGCAACCACGATGACTAGTGATGGACCCACCAAGGTCCACCAGGCTATGCCGGCGAGACTGCTCGAGTTGCTCACCATCTCACCCAGCGACGCGACGGGAGGTGGCGGCCCCAGTCCAAGGAAACTGAGACCAGCCTCTGCCAAGATCGCCCAGGCGAGGGCCAGACTTGTCTGTACTGCGATGACGCCGGCAACGCTCGGCAGTATGTGGCGAAACAAGAGTCGCGCACGAGAAAAACCAAGGACGCGACCGGCACGAACGAAATCAGACTCGCGAAGCGCGAGTACCGGTCCGCGCACGACTCGAACGAAAATCGGAATCCACCCGACGCCAATCGCTATTGCACTGTCCATAATGCTCGGACCGAGCGCGGTCACGATAGCGAGCGCAAACAACACCGACGGTATTGCGAACATCATGTCCGTGAAGCGCATGATCACTGCGGATGTCCACTTCCCGAAGAAGCCCGCAATGATGCCACCTAGCGATCCAATTGCTCCGGCGATCAGCACAGAAAGGAACGCGATCTCGAGCGATACCCCAAGACCCTGCAATGCCCCTGAGAACACGTCGCGACCGAATTGATCGGTACCAAAGAGGTGCGATACCGAGATCCCCTTGAGCACCTGGGTGGGGTCTTGGGTGTCGGGCGCGTGCGGTGTCAAGCCCGCGAGACCAGCCACGCCCGCGATGAGTACCAGAGCCACGATGATGATGCCAATTCGGCCATTGCGGCTGTGCCAGATCGACGCGAACCATCCACGACGACGTACCGGCTCTTCCTGAGCGTCCCCATCAGAATTCTGGGTGAGCGACGACGGATTCTGCAAGGTCATCGTTTCCTCGTTCGCGGATCGATGAGCGAGTAAGCAACGTCGACCAACATATTCACGATGACGAATCCGGCGGCAAAGATTAAGGTCACACTTTGAACGACCGGAAAGTCCCGATTATTGATCGCGGTAATCAGTAGACGACCCATGCCCGGCAGGATGAAGATCTGTTCGATAATGACCGTGCCCCCCAGAAGGTATCCCAACTGAATTCCCGACATTGTGACGACAGCGGTGAGTGCGTTAAGAAAAAGATGGCGCCAAATGAAGGCCTTGCGTGACACACCCTTGCCAAGCGCCGTTCGTGCGAAGTTGAGGCCACTGACCTCAAGTACCGCCGCTCGGGTAGTGCGCAGTATTGCTGCACCGATGCCCAGACTCAAGACCAGGGCGGGGAAGATGATCTGCTGAAAATTGAGCCAGGGGTCGGTGAAGAATCCAATGAAGCCAAGTGAGGAAGGGAAATAGTGGAATTTCGTCGACATGAAGACCACCAGCACCGTGCCAAGAATGAAGCTGGGGACCGCCAGCCCAACGACCGAGACAGTCTGGCCGAGGTCATCCTGCCAGCGTCCCGGGTGCAAAGCGCTGAACATACCGAAGCCAACGCCGATCAGGAGACCAAGCAGCATGGCAAAAAAAGCGAGTTCCAGGGTGACCGGTAATGCGGTTCCCACCAGCGTGCTCACCGCCATCCTCGAAGAAAGCGATATCCCTAAGTTTCCCGTAATCGTCGCATGCAACCACGACAGGTACTGCTGCACAGCTGGTTGCCCGACTCCGTAATAGCGATTCAGAGCCGCGACTTGGGCGTGAGTGAGCAGTCCTTCACTCACGCCCATCGCGGCAGTTACTGCATTCCCAGGGAGAAGACGAAGGACAACAAAAATGATGACCGACACCCCCCACAAGGTGACGAGAACACTGAGGATTCGCCGCCCAATGGCCAGAATCTTGTTCATTGTGCGGCGAATCCTCTTTCAACAATTACGAGACTGACGTCGTCGCCAGACTTGACAACTGAGTCGTGTTCACTGGGGACAGCGTAAATCCATGCACGCTAGGCGACAAGGCCGCGAAGTCGTACGAGGTGAAGAGCCATATCCACACGGCATTGCCGGTGAGATCGGCGGACAACTTCTTCCAGGCCTTGACCTGACCCGCTGGGGTGGAGACTTCGTCACCCGCAAGGAGCTCCTTCTGCAAAGAGGCCGAGGTGTAGCCGGCCGGTACCGACAACGTCGCGCCCTTACCGAAGTATCGACCGTACATGACGTAAGGATTAGGGTTCGCGCCATTCTCCGCAAACGCCGCTTGGAACGTACCCTTCAGCCAGTCCTGGATGTAAGCGTTCGCTGCAAGATTCTGGATGTTCATCTTGATACCGACCTTGGCCAGCTGCGACTGCATTGCGATTGCCTGATAGGCGCTCGTCGAGTCGAGGTCGGTCGAGGTTATGGCAGTGAACGTGAAACCCTTCGGGTGACCCGACGCGATCAGGTACTTCTTGGCCTGCTTGAGGTTCTGCGTTGGGCAAATTGAAGAGACCGGCTGGCTCGCATATGGACCCATTGGCACTGGCCCGACTACCTTGCCCTGTCCGAAGACCGAGTCCTGGAGGATCTGCTTGCGGTCAGTCGCGCAAGCAATCGCGCGGCGAGCATTGACGTTGGACAGGATTCCCTTTCGGTCCTGCATCTGAAGCGCACGGTAAGAGAGCGTCATTGCCTTTTGCACTTTGTACGACTTTGGAATCGTACTCACAACCGTTGGCTGCGACAAGAGACCCATCTGGATGGTTCCCGCCTGCAATGCCGCGGAGATGGACTGCTCCGTTGGAATAGTCTCAAGTTCGACTGAAGAGAGGGAAACCTTGCCACCCCAGTAATTCGGGTTGGCCGACATCGTGAACGAGGTGTTGGGCACCCAGCTCGAGTACTTGAACGGACCCGTGCCGTCAGGCGTCGTTGCAATCGTCCCGGCGCTGATCGCGGCGGCAGGCATGATCGCCATGTTGACCGTGGCGAGTCCCTCAAGTACTGAGATGTCAGGGTGACTCATGGTGAGGACCACGGTGTTGGGACCGCTAGCCGCGATGTTGGTCACGGAGCCAAGGTATGACGCCGAAGGGTCAGCCGTAGCCGACGCTTGCGCGCGAGTCAACGATGCCACAACGTCAGCGGAAGTCATTGTGCTGCCGTCATGGAACTTCACCCCCTGACGAAGTTGCATGGTAAGGGTCTTGTTGCCATTCGAGAAGTTCCAGCTCGTCGCGAGGTCCGGCACGATATTGAGGTTCGCATTCTCCTGAACCAGTGTCTGGTATATGAGTCCGAGGGCCTCGAAGTCCAGGAAGTTGGTAACGACATCCGGGTCGATCTTCTGAACGCTGTTAACGGTTCCGATAACGAAGCTTGAACTCGCGGCACGTGGCTTCTGGGATGCAGATGCACCCCCCGATGAAATAACGCTGGCCGAAAATGTCGCGGCCGTACTTAACGCAAGAATGGCCGAGGCCACCCCCCGTACTCCAACAATTCGTTTCATAGCTCCCCCTGGGTTGACGTAGAAGTATCTGCTAGTGGGCGACACTACTGGTACGCTTTGGTCCAGTCAAGTCAAATGTTGTTCTGTTCTTTCTGTCGTCTTATTTCCAAAACACCTTTTTTTTCAGTCAAATTCAATTTCTCTTGTATCTATTGACCGGACCAATTTCAATTGGTAGATTACAAAAATTGCACCGAATCAGGTGCGACGACCGCTTTGGAGGGTTTTGTGACCAATACGACAGTGGAGCTTCCTGAGAGTTCGGTCACTGCTCCCAAGTACCAGAGTGTGCACGACGCCTTGCTCGTGATCATCAACGACCTCCCCGCGGGCGCCGCTATCCCCACTGAAAGAGAACTCTGCCAGACCTACCGCGTTTCAAGGGCCACCGTGCGCCAGGCTCTTGGCCAACTTGAGATTGAACAACGAATTTTCCGTCGCCAGGGTAAGGGGACATTCGTTGCCAACGCCAAGATCGAACAGCGTCTGGAACTGATGAGTCATACCGAGGGCATGCGCGCGCGCGGCATCGCTCCCAGCTCGAAGCTCATCGATGTGCGACGGATGTCCGCAGGGATCGATGTGGGCGAGCAACTTGGTCTTTCGGTGAAGTCCGAAGTCCTGCGCATCGAACGTCTTCGCCTTGCCGACGACGACCCCATCGCCATAGAAGTCGTGTTCCTCAACGCTGACCGGTTCGACGGCATCACCGCAGCACTGAGTGACGGCGCATCGCTCTACCAACTCTTCTCTACGAACTACGGTGTTGAACTGGGATCCGCCGAGGAGACCATCGAAGCAGTCATCGCGGAGGGTCGAGAAGCCGGGCTACTCAAGTGCCAGCCCGGCATGCCCCTATTACGACTCTCGCGACGCACGCTCGACA
>DAIEHI010000081.1 GCA_027355725.1 Acidimicrobiaceae bacterium | reverse complement strand
GACGGGACTAAGCGACGACGCATTCTCATCGTCGGTGGTTCGACGATCGCAGCGCTACGACTCGGGTGCACCGGCGACGTTGAACTTCACGACGCCGTCGTTCGGATGGATGAGTTGGTTCACCGGTAACGGCTACCTCGTGATGTTCACGCGAGACGGTGGACGCACGTGGTATCAAGTCACGGTTCCCGGCACCGGTTCGCGCAGGCGCTGACTAGCTGGAGACCTGGTCACTGCGGATTCACGACGATTGAATTGACCAGAACCCTCGCACCAGGTGAGTCAAGAATGGCAACAACATTCCGTTGGCACCTTCGCCACAATTCACCTTGTCCCGTCACTTTGTCCCGTTAGCCCGATCTTGCCCCAGATCCTCCCGAATACCCAGGCCGGTTCAGAGTGAGTTCGGCGGTGCCGTTCGAGATCCACGGGTGAAAGTCTGCCTGGGCGAACCTCTCAACCGCGCCCTCTCTGGTCCCGAGTTTGCCGGAGAGGTATTCGTTACGACGAGATGCCTACCATCGCCCAAGCGACGAGATAGACGAAGCCAACCACGGCCAGACCAAATATCACCGCCAGATCCCTCCGACGTGACGCCATTGAGCGGTCGCCGCGCATCAGGACAACACTGAGAACCACGATGAGTACCAGAACAAATGGGGGCATGACGATGCTGACCGGCACGCCAGCCACGAGCGTGCCAACTATCCACGGCCAACGTGCGCCATTGCGGGGTCGATGGGTACACACTGCCTTCGCCATCGGGGACCTCCATAGAACAGCCGAGAAACCTGCAACCGCTCGCAACTTAGTGTCGGGAACACTTGCCATGCGGACCTATGTTAAGAGCGGCAATCACCTAGCGCACCAACTACTACGCGTGGACTCCGGCACGAGTACCCGCAAAATCATTGGCCTGAAGGTGAGGCCGACCGCCCGGTGGTCGCCCTGGTCCAGACGTCGGGTTTCGGTGCTCAGATGCCATTTTGGCTGGCCCTTAGGGCGGAATGAACTTGACGAAGTCGAACCGCCCATGGCTCTATGTTGTGGAAGAACCGTTTTTCATCCTGTCTACGGCGCGGAGGAGATGAGTGACGAGCAATCACGGTGTCTCGGACCCACCAATCGGAAAGCGGGACCCACGTCGAGTCGCGAAAGGCATCGCGCGTCTCTTCGTCGCCGTCAGCGTCATCTTCGTTCTGCTCACGTTCACGCCGCTGCTGGCGGGCGTCGCGCTACTCGTTCTGCTCGTCGTCGCATTCGTGCGCCCCAATAGTCGGGCCCGCGGGGTTGTACCGCTTGCGATGGGTTTCGGCCTAATCGTGGTGATGAACCTTTTGCTGAGGTTGCTCCATTCCTAAGGCTCACAGCTCGAGTCGGGCCGTTTCACCCGCCTCAGCCCGCGCACGCAGTGGCTACTGAATTCCGAAACTGCTGCCGACTACGTGTCTCCCAACACGCAAGACCCCACCAGGTAAGCCACCATCGAACTACACAGCTCATATTCGAAACGCAATGTGGCAATGGTCGCTTGGGCAATCTGACCAAACTACGGGCCCCCACCGTCCTTTATCTGTTCGTGCGAGGTATCACGTTGACCAAGCAGGCATGTCACCCTGTCACCGCGGCGGTCATAGAGATCTCAGGCGTGGACGGGACTGCCGGATGGTCCGACTTCAGTCGGACCATCGCGCACGTACGCACAAACCCGGCGTTCCAGAGCGCGAGCTACGGGTTGGGGGTGGCAGCAGTATTGGGTCGCCTAAGGGGCCTCGACTAACCCGTACGATCTACGCAGGGTTGTGCGGCTACTGGTGCAGCGAGGCCCTCAGGGGACGTCTCCCCACCCTGCGTTGAGCCTTTGTGACGCGAATGCCCTTGTGTGGACAGAACATAACTACGCCTCGTGTTATTCCAAGCGCTATCGGACGAAAGAAGTTGATGGTTAGGTCGGAGGCCAACTGACGCCGAAGTTCACGACGCTTCGCCCCACCCCCGTGTCGAAGCAGACGTCACGCAGTTGGCGGGGAATCCAGTGGAAGGTGCCGACGGGCCCGGCGTAGCCCTGGACTACGAGCCCGGTCGCCGTGGCCGGGTGACAGCCCCTGAACGTCGGCCCGGCAACGGGCCTAACAACCACGAAGAGAGCTTCTATCTTTTGATCGTGAGCGACGACCTGTCGTCGGGTGTCGACAGCGCCGCTCGGAATCGACACGTCGTGCATCGAGAGTGTGGAGAGATTCGTGACGTCCGTCGTGTTGCGTACCGCAAAAACTTGAGGTGCGCCCATCAGCAGGTGACAGGTGGCTCCCGTGTTGTAGAAGTACACCGGAACGAGCTCTTCGGCGCGTACTTGGTGAAATCCCGACGTCGTCCTCACCGCGTAGGTCGCATGGGTGAGGGTCTTGCCCGCTGTCACCGTAATTTGTGAAGCGTCGCACGCGGGATGCGAGGTCATAGCTTGGGCGGTAGTAGCCGACGCCGCTGAGTACCCCGCGAGCAGCAGCGGCGTTACGACAACGAGCACGAGTGCTGTTGTTTTCCCGAGAGCTCGCCGCCGTACAGACTCCATCATCGATCATCTCCGGCAAGCCACGGGGGCCGCCAATCCCTCTCCTTCACCGTACAGTTGCGGAATCCGGACGCAGGGATTCCCACGTAGGGAGCATCCACGGCTCCGTCTCATGCAACCGCAGGGATTGTGGTGTGAACGTCGCTCGGCGTGTCGGACATTGCTCCAACGACAACCACCTGGTCTGCAAAGAACGCCATCTCGGTGGACGGAGAAAGGTAAATCGGCGTCCTGAGGCTCAATTCGGTCTAAGAACACCAGAATCTCCACTAAACGCCGACCCTTTCACCGTCACCATTCGCCAGCAGTCGCCGGCGCGCCTGTGAACTACATAGCGACGCCTTCGACGTACGCCGATCTAACCCGGCCTCGCCCGTCGCTTAGGCGCTCGGGTGGCATTTCGTGAGCGGATTGCGACGTTGAGACGTTAAATCGTCAACACACCAATCGATTCCATCGCTCGTAATCGACATATTCACTTAGCCGCGACAATTCGGACCACCGAGCCAGTCGACGCGTTCAGTTCGATCACACTGCCGATTCCTTCGACACCGCCGCCTTGATCGGTGACCCAGACGTCAACCCCGTTTGACGCTAACCCGACGGGATCGGAATAGATACCGTTATGCAACCGCACGACACGAACGAGTGAACCATTCGAGGCGTTCAACTCAGTCACAGTGTCACCACGCTGACCGTTCCGGGTGCTCATCGTGCCGTTGGCCACCCAAACATGAGCACCGTCCGACACAATGTCGCGGATAACGCCAAAGAAGTGATCCGCCGGCGGGCCGATCGTGCGAACGACCTTGCCGGTGATGGCATCGATTTGAGTAACGGATCCCGACTGCTTGAAACTCGTGCCCTGGTCGTTGCCTGTCCATACGTTGTGCGCGTCCACCGTCACGTAGCGAGGACCCAGGTAAATCTGGGAGATGTTGCCGCCATCCGGCGAGGTCTCCATCGCCCACGGCGAGATAGTGCGTAACTTGACTCCGGTAACCGCGCTGCGTTCGACCATGCCCTGTGAACCTTCGGGGTTCGGAATCCAGACGTGGACGCCGTCGCTGGCAATACCGCTGGACTCGACCGACTTGTACCGGCCACGAAAGACCCGCACCACTTGACCGGTCGTCTTGGACAACTCAGCGACTTGATCGCCACCGTCGGCCGTGACCCACACGTGCTGGGCGTCGACACTCACCGCCGAGAGTCCCGTAACGCCGTGCTTCTTGAGGTTGATGGTCCGCACCAAGGCCCCGGTTGCGGCGTTGAGCTCGGTGACCATTCCGTAGTTGCTCGTTCCGTTCGCGTAGCTGACACTGCCGCTCACGACCCACACCGCGTTACCGGAGACGGCGACGCCTGACGGATCGATAAAGCCGTCAGCTTTGGCGTTGACGAGACGAATCACCTTGCCGGTACTGGCCTGAATCTCAGTAATTCCGAAGGAGTCCTGGTTCGCTATCCACAGATTTCCACGGTGATCGAGTGCGATAGCGCCTGGGTGCTTGAAGGGAGCCGACGTCGCCGATGCGGCGATGGTCGGCATCAGTGACGCGCCGATGGCGGCCGCGAACACTGCACTTGACGTCCAGCACTTTCGAGAGAAATGCATCGGCACGATCCCATAGTTCGACGGTATATAGAGAGGCTTCGGCGCCTCAGTCGAACCTTATCGCCGTTGCCTCCTACGGACGATGCCTTGTCGCCAGCGCCTTGGTTCACGTCACCACGGCCACTACGACTTGAATGCATAGCCGCACCACGGCGTGACAACTTTTGAGATGTCCAATCCCAGCGACTGACGGACCGACGACACGGTGGTTGGCTAGCGAAGGGTCA
>DAIEHI010000077.1 GCA_027355725.1 Acidimicrobiaceae bacterium | reverse complement strand
TGGGTGTGATTACCTGATTCGGCCCCACCTTGAGCATCCAATTTGGCCCCATCCGGTGACCAGCGTTGGTGGAGTACGCGACAGATGTCGCGGGCTGGAACGCTGTGGGCATGACGAAAAGGTCCAAGCCAGTGTTGTTCGAAGAGATCAGAAGAGCTCACTACGGCCCCGACGCCGTGTCGATCCGGGCTCTCTCCAAGAGGTTCGGCGTGCATCGTCGGACCGTGCGCCAAGCCCTGGAGAGCGCGGTGCCGCCACCTCGTGCGTCGCACGATCGACGCTCTCCAGTGTTGGATCCGTGGAAGGGGTTGATCGATAGTTGGCTCGAGGCCGATCGGTCTGCGCCCAAGAAGCAGCGTCACAGCGCACGTCGGGTCTTCCAGCGCCTCGTCGAAGAACACGACGCCGAGTTATCTGAGTCCACCGTCCGTCGTTACGTCGCCGAAGCGAAGCGGCGCTCGCCAATCACGGTGGCCCAGGTCATGGTTCCCCAGGTCCACCCTCTGGGCGAGGAGGCCGAAGTCGACTTCGGCCAATTCTCGTTCATTCTGGGCGGCGTCATGGTCGAGGCGTGGATGTTCGTGATGCGTCTGTCCGCGAGTGCCAAGGCCTTCCACTTCGTCTCCTTCAACCAGGCACAGGAGGTCTTCATCGAGGGCCACGTGCGGGCCTTCGCCCATTTCGGGGGTGTGCCCGCCCGGGTTCGCTACGACAACTTGAAGACCGCGGTGGTGCGGGTCCTCAAGGGTCGTGGGCGCATCGAGTCCGAGCGCTTCACGATGCTGCGCAGCCACTACCTCTTTGACGCCTTCTTCTGCCTGCCCGGCGTCGAGGGTGCGCACGAGAAGGGCGGCGTCGAGGGCGAGATTGGCCGATTCCGTCGACGTCACTTCGTGCCTCTGCCCGACGTGGAGAGCCTCTCGCAGCTCCAAGAACTCGTGGTGGCGGGCGATTCGCGCGACGATCTGCGCCACGTAGAAGGACGTCGCTTGAGTGTCGGTGAGCACTTCGCGCTTGAGGCACCTCACCTGCGAGCACTGCCAACAGAGCCCTTCGCGAGCGAACTCGTGCTGATGGCCCGGGTGGACACGAAGTCACGCGTGTGCGTGCGCCAGAACTTCTACTCGGTGCCGGTCACCGCCATGGGTCGAAAGGTGACGGTTCGTCTCGGGGCCAACACCGTTTCGCTCTTTGACGGACCTCGCTGGCTCGTCACCCACGACCGCGCGCCGGGCAAGGGTCGTGAGGTGCTCGTGCTTGATCACTACCTCGAGACCCTGATTCACAAGCCCGGCGCGCTGGCCGGCGCGACGGCCCTCGAAAACGCACGACGCCAAGGTCGCTTCGGCCCCACCCACGAGGAGTTCTGGTCGAGGGCGCGTCGCCACCTGGGCGACGTCGCGGGAACCCGCGCGCTGATCGACGTCGTGCTGCTCGAGCGCACCATGCCCTCGCGCCTCGTCATCGAGGGAATGGTGCGGGCCCTCACGATCCCCTCCTTTGACGCATCGGTGGTGGCGATCGAGGCGCGCCGCGCCATGGCGGCGGCCACGGAGCCGGTCGTGGTGGTGCCCGATTCGCTGGCGCACTTTGAACGGGGGCTGCCCGGCCTCGCCCCCTACGACACCTTGATGGGGGCGAGATGAGCGACGCGGCCCTCGCCTCACTGGATCTCACCACGCGCTCGTTGCGCCTGCCCACCGTCAAGCGGTTGGGACCACGCCTGGCCGAGGAGGCCACCCGGCGCCGTCAGGGTCACCTGGATTTCTTAGCCGCGGTCCTCTCAGCCGAAGTGGACGAGCGTGACGAGCGACGCAGGATGCGCCGCGTGAAGGACGCGGGCTTTCCGCGCACCAAGCTGCTCGCCGACTTCGACCTCGACCAGTCGCCCAGCGTCAGCGCCGGCGCGCTCGGTGCTTTGGTGAGCGGCACCTACCTCGATCGCGGTGAGCCCGTGGTGCTGCTCGGTGACTCGGGCACCGGCAAGAGCCACCTGTTGATCGGACTCGGGATGGCCGCGTGCGAACAGGGCCGCAGCGTTCGCTACGTGACGCTCTCAGCGCTGGTGAACGAGCTGGTCGAGGCCGCTGACGAGCGGCGCCTGTCCAAGCTCGTCGCTCGTTACGGCCGCGTCGAGCTCTTACTGCTTGATGAGCTCGGATACGTCAAGCTCGACACGCGCGGCGCCGAACTGCTCTTTCAGATCCTGACCGAGAGGGAGGAGAAGTCTTCCGTCGCCACCGCGTCCAATCTGCCGTTCTCGGAGTGGGGCAAGGTCATCTCCGATGCTCGCCTGGTGGCGGCGATCGTCGACCGGCTCACCTTCAACGCCCACATCATCGAGACCGGCACCGAGAGTTACCGGCTCAAGTCGACCCGGGCCCGACGAACTCGCTCGAGTTAGCGAACCTGCTGGAGACGGGCGTTGATCTCCGCCAGGTCCAGGAACTCAAAGTCGTAGTTGCCGCCACTCCACTCGACGTAGTTCTCGTGCTCGTCGTTGCTCGGGTCGGCGAGCGCGTCGAGGAACTCGCGAAAGCCTCCGATGCCACCAACGTCCTCGGGTGGCGCGGCGTGCTCACCGGCGACGCACACCGCGTGCTTGAGGCGAGTTCGCACCCCCAGGACCGCCTCGAGCTCGACGCGCAGGTGCCAGTTGTCCCCGAAGTCATACATGTACTCGAGCGAGTCCCCGGCGTGAAGGCGTGAGGCGACCTTGACGCCACGTTCATTGTGCCAGTCGAAGTCCTCGTCCTCGTCGAGTTCGGGCTGGCCGAAGACTTCGTCGCCGATCTCAAAGACGTGAAGGTGATAGTCCCACCACAGCATCAGCTCCTGGAGCACTCGATGAAACTTGGGCAGGGCAATCGAATCGGGGACCAGGACACGACGCCAGACCACCGGCTCGAAGCCCACGAGGCCCACTCGAAGCTGCAGGACATTGGCCACTGTCGGCCCATGGGGATTCCACTCAACCATTCCACAAGGCTAGAAGTCGACACGCTCACCAGGGTGGGGCCATTTCAGATGCGCACGGTGGGGCCAGATTGACTTGACATTCCCACTCGTTGGTGGGTCGTCCTTGACGGAGGGCGTCTGTAAGGTCTGCGGAGGTCCATCGTCGCAAATGGCCGAAGTAGATGATCCCAGGGTCTTGTCTCGCTTCACCTCGGCGCCCAAGCTGGGGGATGATCGCGCTCAACGAGAAAAGCGTGGAGATGAGTAGGAGCGCCACGCCTGCCACATCCACAGCGCGCCTAGGTCCATGAAGACCGGTGAGTGCCCTGCCGTCGGTGGAGAGAACCGTGACGAAGCCCAAGATCGCAGTCTCGAGGGCAAGGATGATGGACGCCTTTACATCGGCTTTCTCGATCCACGAGCCCTGTGCATCGTGGATCTTCCATGCCCCGTCGAGAGCCGGGGCAGGAGTTGTCGAATCCTCCTCGGTCGCGGGCGGTTCTTTACCCACGGCGCATGGCCAATCCGCGACGCCGATTTCGAGCATCGACACGCTTGATGCGCTGAGACTCACTAAAAGTGCTGTGCCGAAGTGCCTTCACCATCGCCTCGCGCATCACGCTGGCGTCGGGGCGCTTGGTCTTACCATCGAGCACTGCCGCGCAAAACTCCGCGCCGTGCAGGACGCACCACGTTGATCGCAGCACCCGGCCCGCATCTTCACCTTCGTCACCGGTGATCTTTGCGATCGTGACGTCACTCCAGAGTTCGCCGGGGCCGCCACCGCATCCACAAGATAGTGAGAGGTAGTCGTTGCTCTCGATGAAGTCCCACATTGATCCCGCCACGATGAGCTCACCAGCGACTGCCTGCTGGGCACATTTCGCGGCGTAGTTGACGGCCTTGCCCGCCCATACAGGCTCTTGATGACTGGTCCGAGGTATGCCAACCTTCTTGACGAGAACGCGACTCGAGGCGATTCCGACCTTGAGACCCGTCATCGGCAGCTCACTCCACTTGTTGGTGAGTTGGGGCACGAGGTGTCGCTCGCTGAACGTCTTCACGGTGATGCCCGCGCACATCGACCGCTCCATTGCGTGCTCACCCCAGAACAGGGCCACCGCCCCGTCGCCTTGAATCGCGATGTAGTTGGGGTCGTAAGTCTTCAACGCACGCACCAAGCCACCTGTCGACGCCTCGTAGATTGCGGCAGTGGACGCGAGGTGCTTACCGTAACCGAGATTGGTTGAGCCCTGCAGATCTGCGACGACGGCAACTACGTCCTCGAGTAGGTGCCATTTGCGAGCTTCAATGAAGAGATCATCGGCAGTGAGCGTGACGTCCGCGTTCACCACCTCGGGGTTCAACGCCAACTGATTTGTCACGTGGTCCTTCAGGTCGTTGAGTGTCTCCTTGAGGTCGGGGTAAGTCATCGGTGGTCCGTTCCGCAGGGCCGTTGGTCCCGCTACTGTTGAGAGAGTTCGTGAATGAGACTCTTCTGACAGAATAGTACTCTCGGGAGAGCGTGTCAAGTTCATTATGCTGGTAGGATAATTAGATGCCTGTGGCCGAAACTTCGACGCCGCTTGGCGAGCGCCTACGAGCTCGCCGAAGAAGGCTGGGCCTGACCATCGCACAAGTGGCGGACCGCGCCGGACTCTCGCTGCCCTACGTTTCGAACCTCGAGCGCGGGCGCGGTAACCCGACGCTCGATGTCTTAACAAGCTTGGCTGAGGTGCTTGACCTTCCGCTGGCGCAGTTGGTTGGCGAGGATGTGGCTGCCGGATCCATCGACACCTCGGAACTGCTTCTGGCGAACCTTCCCGCCTCCTTGGATCGCTTTTCTAGAACCCAAGATTTTCTGCGCGAGGTTGAGGGCCTAGCCGAGCGACAGCACGAGGATTTTGACGTATTACGTCAGCGGATACTGCTGGGCATGGCTGCGGCACCTCGGCGAAGCGCCGGAGAGCCGACGCCAAGTGATTGGCGGCGTCTCCTCGACGTCTACACGCTGATCTTGCGAAACTGAGAGCAAAGACGTCGCCGATGCCGCCGACCTCTGTCGAACGTATCGCGACAGAGCTCTTGACGCACGTGTCCGACGACGCCACTTACGACCTGCGGTTTGAAGATCCGGGAGTGGCCATCGAACGCCACTTTCCGCCCCTGAGGGCCAGGGCACTGCCGCGCGGGAGTTTCGTTGGCGACGCGTGCTCGACCGATGGTTGGTACGAAAACAACATCGATCCCGAGAAGCCTTGGATCTTCTACTCACGCGATCAAAGTGAGCGGCGTGTTCGGTTCACCGTCGTGCACGAACTGGGTCACCATCTTCTTCAGTCGTCTGGTTCGGCGTTGCTTGACGACCTTGACGAGTTGGGAACATCGGGGGAGGATGTCAACGCCCTCGAAGAGACGGTGTGTCACCAATTCGCTGGTGCTGTCCTGATTCCGGATTCTGATTTATCCGAGATCATCGGTGGCGGTCAAGTCCTCCCCGGTCACGTTTACGAACTGTATCGACACGGCGCGGCATCACTAGAGGCCATTGCGGTTCGAGTCGCCAGTTCGATGAGCTACGCCGGAGCTGTTGTGATCATGGGTGCTGGCTCTGAGATAGGGTTCTGCGCGTCATCCCCGGGACTCGGCCGATATTGGTGGCCTCGTGCAAGTGCGGTTGACCCGAGTGGCCCTCTGGCGCGCGCGACGATTTCCGAGTCGCAAGCGGTCCCCGAAACCTTCCGCTTTGGTCTGGCTTATTCATCGCAGCTCTACTGCGACACCTTGCCGGTGAACCTCAATCTCGGAATCGCCACCCTCAGTGACCGACCGTCAGTGGGCACTCGGGCGGTCTTGGCAGAGACTGAGCCGAGGTGGAGAGATGAGGTGCAGTTCTGTGCGTGGTGCATCACCGTCGAACGAGATCGGGGTTGGTGCGAGGATTGCAGAGGACGGTATTGCCGGCAGTGTGATCGGTGTGGGTGTATCTCGCCCGGGGAGGATGCCGTGTGTCCTGTGTGTCGACTTCGTAGTCCTCGGAGACCTGGCGCATCAGTTTGCCGAGACTGCGAGTGAAGCGACCACTCAAGATGTTCTGTCTGCGTCCTCCGAGGCGGACTTGACTCCATAAGTTGACGCGGCGACTGCGCGGTGCGTCGAGGTTGGCACCATTCCGACCGAGCCGGCGAGAGATCCCAATCGGCAGCGCACTCGTCGCGACTAACCCCGAAATGTAGGCCCCGAATTTCTCGGTTTCTTCGCTGCCCTCACTTCTCGCGGTTGCCTTGCACGTCAGGGTCGGGCATGGGCCTATCTCCTAAATTGCGGCGATTGCATCGCCGCTGGTGTCGGAACCATTCTCCGTGCAGTGCATGAGTGCTGCACGATTGAAAGGACAACAGAAATGATTCGACACACGCGAGGAATGGCTGACGGCATTGGTGAGGAGATCATCGCATTGGATCGTCTCCTCTCCTCAACCCCAGGAACATCCCTCTGGTCATCGAGGCTGCACTTTCGATGCAAGGACGCGACACGAAACAATTTCGTCGAGCCAGGCATTGCCGAGATGGACTTTGTCAACGATGACAACACCTGTGAGATGTCGCTGACGAACGCAGGTCGCGTGCGTATCCGTCATCTCGCCGATGACTCCGTCGCGGAACTGCAGGTCCCGCGATTCGCCTACGAGGTGTTCCGCGAAGTCAATCTCGACCGGGCATTCCACGGACTGCCGATCCTAATTGAAGGTTATGAGCACTGGGAACTTGAGGAGGATGACTTCTAATAGAACTGCTTAGTGGCACAACGCGCCCCAACCGCGCCCGATCTCGAAAGAGGTCGGGCGCGGTTGGATGCGGTGAAATTACGTAACATCGATGCCCTTGGAGACGTTCCATGTGCGAGAAGGATTCGGCGTCGAGCGGAGGTTCTAGTCGAGTTGGCGCGGATCGACTCGGCAGACTGCGGTCCTCTTTGTAGAAACCTTTCTGGTCCAACGGCGTACTTCTCCATCCGTTGGTGACGAACCAACCCCACCCGCACGGTAGTGGACGCGTAGTCAGTCGTGGTTTCCGCCGGGCAATCGAAGCCACGCGGCGAAAGACGGATCATCGACCACGGGTCCGTTCTCGCGACCCACCACGAGTTCGGCGTCCTCGAGCGCCCGAAGCGTCTTTCTCACTGAGGTCGCGTTGGCCAGACCAGCCGAGCCCGCGAACTCTGACGACCCTGTGCTCAACGTCGTGCCTGCCGCAAGGAACTTCAGTACCCTGCGCTGACCCGGGGATAGCTTCTCGAAGGTCTTTGCGAAGTCCGAGGCCTGGTGGCGCACCAACGTCTCGACCGAGCGGATCACGATTGCCCGGCTGATGACTCCGTCGGCCTGAGCGAAGCTCTCGTACGCGAGCTTCTGCACGTCAAAGGGGACGGGCCCGGACATCTGCCACACAACGTCGGCCACCGATTCATCGGCGAACGGACTACCGCCCGCCCGCGCCCGCGCGAGGAGGAACGGCAGCCAGTCGTCCTTGGGCAGGGGACCCAGTGCGACGTGCTCGAGCATGTTGTAGAGCGGCGCGCCCTTGGAGAGCACGAGGCTCTCCATCAGATGGTGCTTCGAGCCCGACAGTACGAGTGAGACCCGCCGGTGCTCGTCGGCGAGACCCTTAAGAAGGCCGGGCAGGTGCGAGCTGAGGTCGGCCACGACCTGGAACTCGTCGAAGACGAGCACCGCGGGGTGCTTCTCTCCGATCTTGTCGAGCAACTGGTACACGTCGCTGATGATCTCAACGGCGCTGTCGAGCGTCATGCTTGGCGAGAAGTTGAACGTGGGCTGCCCGCTCGAGTCGAACGTGACGCTCGGCTGCACACGGACACGTCGCAGGAAGCCGGGTAGTACCTGGGCGAGGCGGTGCCAAGGGCCACCCGGCACGTGGTAGAGGTTCTTGAGCAGCACCCCGGATACCGCGGCGAGGCTGCTCGTTTGGAGAAGGTTGACGCTCACGATGGCGGACCCCGGGGTCGATGCCGTCAGCCGGGCGCACGCCTCTTTGATAAGCGACGACTTGCCGTAGCGCCGCGGCGCCGTCACTACGACGCCGATGTGATCAGCCAACCGGCGTGTGACCGCGGTCAGCTCGTCGTGGCGCCCCGCAAAATGTGGTCCCGAGACGGGCCCGCCGTAGTCAAAGGGGTTGCGCTTCGAGATCGGCACGATTGTTCTCCCCAAGTGGTGTTCCAAATAGTACAGTACTAGTCAGAACACTCACGGTACTTACGGCGTCTATGGCTTCCAGCTTCGTTTGCTGATCGCGTAGCGGGTCAGGGCATGTGCGGCGGCCGTGGCGGTGGCGCTGACGTTTTAAGGCCCGACCACACGCCCAAGTCCTCGCCCGGGTAGATCTCGGCATGGATGTGACGGTTCATGGCGTGACTCACCCCAGCGTCCGTGAGCGTGTCACCGCTCCACGGGACTATCTCTCCGTCTCGGACGGAGTGAAGCGCTCGGAAGGCGGGCAGAGGGTCACGCCACGCGAGTGGCTGCGCCGAGGCATCGTCGGGCATGCGAACGTAGAAGATCGTGTGCCCAGCGATGAAGATGACCCGGATGACCTGATGGACTTCCCCGTTGGTAGGGATCACGCCATACCCCTGTGCCGCCATGTGCCGATACGCGAACTGGCCGAGTGGCGAGTATTTCGCTACCCACACCTTGACGTGGCGAACCGGAGCAATATCGGCGCGGCCCGCGTACAACTCACCGGCAAGTCGGTCGGGTATCGGATAGGTGAAGCCTCGCTCACTGGCGTAGGCGATGTGCATCGCAGTCTTCGTTGCCCAGGTGCGAATGATCCTGGCGTCAAGGTAGGAGAGGTTCCTGTCGCTTCCCTCGATCATGGGGGTCAATATCGGAGACGCGGCCATCTCCAACTGGCTCAGCCACTCACTGTTGCAGCGGACACAAGGGTGCCGGATGACGAGAGAGAGGCGGGAGTGGCCTTTCTTCTCCGTGGTATCTCGTGGGAGAGACCCGCGTCGCTGGCGGTTCCCGCGGTACTCCTGGACATTATCTGGGTCGACTCCCATGACGTTCTTCGCATGGTCTCGAATCCACTTTGGCCACACGTGTTCCCTCGAGGAGCCCGGGCCGCCGCAGTAGATGCAGGTACCGCTCACCTGAAGCGAGCTCGAGGTACGTCATAGAACTCGTGCAGGTCTGCGCAGTCGACGTCGAGCCAGCAATTCCCGTCGTTAACTTCGAGGGGAAGGTCACGAAGAGGCGGGTATGGTCTGAGGCCCGCGTTGTCCAACTCCGTGCCGCGAGAACCACGGAACCGACCAAGGGAGTTCTCGGGCCGTCGCATCTTCTGCACTCCTGTGCCCCTGCCTCCGAATCCGCCAAGATGATCGAAGAGGTACCAACGAGATGCCTGCAGAGGTCGGTAGCAGCCAGAGCACTTGAGGTTGCACCAGGAGTTGTCGTCTCCGGCTCGAGATCCTGAGTCCAACAAGTACGCACGGGTGCGGCCCGGGTGGGCGACAACTGCCTGGTTTGGCCCGAAGTACTCGACCGCAGGGTTGTTCCAGTCACTCAGCACTCCGCCTGGAAGCTCGAACCGCAGGGCAGCTGGTTCGGTGTCAGTCATCTCGATGAACACCATTCCGTGCATGACTCACCCCCCTCGAGAAATGGTATCGGTGCACGCCACCCGGTGGTCCGGTGTGGTTACTCGCGAGGCGCCGGCGCGCATCTCTACTCAGGAGTAGCCGCAATAGTTTGACGGGCTGGCGCAGGCGGGCGCTCGCACGGATGGGAAAGTGACGGCGATCAATCTCCATGAGGCTGCGTCACGGCCAATTGAATTGGGTGGCGGGAGCGCCAAGACGAATCAGATTTAGCTGGCCTGCCAGGCGACGTCACAGAACTGGCGGCCGAAATCCTGTTTGGGACGTTGAGCGAGCCTCGGCTCAGGGAGAATCCGTGTCTGCGCGCGTCTAGTGGGAAGTCTCATCGAGGTGCTGGTATCTGGGTGGAGGTATTTCGGCGACCCCCCGCAAGTCCTTCACGCTCGCTCATCCAGTCGACGAAACGTGTACGCAGGTGACGTTTCTGACTCGGTGGGCTGTTCGTCGTCCGCTCCGATGAACGCCAGAATCCGCTCGGCGAGTTCTGGGCAGACGTAGATGTCGTGGCTCATGGCGAAGATTGTGGGACTGGCCCCACTCAGCGCAATCGAGTGTGTTTACGTCCCGAATGCCCCATCACGCGGCGTCGTCCTCGCCGGCAACTGGACCCTTCAGCGGGCCGCGGGAGCCTCAACCCGGGGGCACGGCTGACCGCATGTTGCGGTGGACGAGGACCCCTTTAGGCGGGTGACTCGTTCGTCACCTCGAAGAGGTCGAAGACGTCTTGGGTTCGGTATCTTGCGTCGATTGCGCGGCGATGGCCTCAGCACATAGTCAGTTTCGTCGACATCCTCGCAACTCATCGGACGTGCAAACGCCTCCGATGAGTTGAAGGGATCTATCTCAAAGTGAGTAAGACGACGGGAAATTTCGAGTTGGTCTGGGACGAGTCCCTGGTACTTCGAGATCGCGTCGTGTCGGCATGGGCAAGCCTTGCCCGGCGGCGCGCGCTCGAAGAGCGTGGTCGAGACAAGAGAGAAGAGAATGATGCCAAAGCGCCAAAAGCGGGTAGTTGAAGGAGCTCCGAAGGAGAGTCGAATTGAACACCTCGTCGTGTGTCGTGAGAGTGACGAGTCCGGATACGTACTCATGGAAGGAATGATCGGACAGACCCTTGGCCGCCTTGGGCACCTGCCGGGGGTCGATGAGGTGCTGGCCGCGGGGCTCGCGCCTTTGCGGAAGGAGGGACCGTTCAGCGTCTTCTCGTACCGTAAGGGGGGAACCCAGGCAGTGCTCTTCGAGCATCAGGGTGTGATGTACCTGTACTCACTGGGCAGCGCCGCCAAGGCCAACATCGGCGAACAGGAGAACGCCTTCGTATCTCTACTCGTCGATGTCATTGACAAATTCCGACCCAAGAACCTCTACGTGGCAACGTTTAGCCGACTCGTGCGCTCCACCGAATTTGCTGGATCTTTGCAGGGGTCCCTCAAGAGAGCACGCACGCTGGTCCACATCGGGGACGTGGTGCTCGATCTCAACACGCAGGACGGCATGATTCGCTGGTCTGTCTTCTCACTGATCGCTGACATGGAGAGGACGCTGATTGTCCAACGCCTGTTCGCGGGCCGGTGCAACAAGTATGCGCGCGGAAAGTACATCTTGGGTGACAATTCTGTGCCCCCGGGCTATGTGCTGAACGGCGATGACGTCGTGGAGCTCGACAAAGACATGGTCGAGCCGGTACGCACGATGCTGCTGCTCATGGCCGACCACGAGCTTTCCGACCGTCAGGTGCTCGCCGAGGCGGGGCGTGCGGGTGTCACGTCGCTGACCATCCGTCGACTCCACGGCGATGATGCAACCTACTCCGACATCAGGAACCCCGGAGGGGTCATCAGCACCTTGGTCGAGTGGCTCCCGACGTACGCATCCGGGGTGTGCGAGCTCGTATATCCGAACCCCTTCCCGGGGGCAAGGCAGATCGGAAGTCTCATGGTGGAAGGGGCGACGGAAGAGGAGGCCGGCAAAGTGCGCCTCCGTTACCAGTGGCCGGTGCCGAAAGATGGCTGGGCGCCCGCGGAGGTCCTGGCGGCGGCCGCCCGACGAGCACCGCACCGTCGAGAGAGCGTGCAGTCGGGCGGGGCCGCCCACCGTCGGCGCAAGCCACTGGCCGGGTGGGTCTCGTGGTGCGACGAGCGACACCAGTACCAGCTGATGACTGATACCTCCATGTACATCATCACGCGTGATCCTTTGGGGGCCATCGACAAGGAGGTCGAGTGATGAAGGTCAAGGATCCGGCCATGCGAGATCGACTGGCGACCATCAGGCCCCTTGAGCTCCATCGCGCCATCGGTGAGGCGGCGGTACGCGCCCTGAGAGAAGGAGCCCCTCTCGAGCAGGTTGACGCCATGGAGTTCTACTCGCTCGAGGGGCTCGGGCTGGGCACGCGCAACGTCGTGGAGCAACGTCGCCAGCACCTACTCGAGAAGATCGATCTCGAACGTCGTGTGATCAAGACGTCGCGGCGTAACGCCAACCTCGCAGCGAGTGACGACGCTCGACGGGACTTCCTGGTGGACAGCGACGAGGCGTACCGTGAGGTCGCGCGGCTCGAGAAAGAGCTGGCCGAGCTTGACGTCGAACGAGACTCCACGGAACTTCCAGTGGAGATCACGTCGCAACTTGACTACCTGGCCTACGCGATCGGCCACCTCGCCTCTGTCTCTACAGTCGCGGACGGATCGTTCGCCGACGACCTCAAGCGGATCCTCAAGTTCGACCGGATGACACCCGTGCCCCAGAACCACTCCGTGGAGGTGGCCTTTCGTCTCGTGATCCCTGCTGCGGGAAAGGTTCTGACGTTTGGGCCGATCACGGCTGTGGTCACTAACTCGGCCTACGAAGCCACGCTCCCCGAGGAGTTGCAGTCTGACACGACGAAGAACCTCGTTGGCCGCACGATCAAGGCGATTCTGCCGGAAAACCTGCGAACGACGAATCAGAATCGCGCACTGAGGCGATTCCGTGACGCGATGTACGCCGCGGGGTACGCCGAGCGTGCCGTCAAACTGCTGTCGCTCAGCAACAATCCTTCGCTGTACAACGTGATCGCCAACGAGGTGTGGGGAGCGGCTCTCAACGAAGGGGTGACGCCTGAGTACGCCGAGCATATCCGTCGGGTCTTTCGCCAGGATCCGATCCCGTGGGGTCGGCTCAAGTACCGACAGGAGGTGACGATGCGTCAGATGTGCGTTGACTACGTCACTTCACACGGTGGCAGGGTGACGCAGGGGGCGCTGAGAGCGGCCGCCGCCGAGAAGGGCTACAGCGCCTTTCAGATCGACAAGATTCACTTGCGCAAACCCGGTCATGGCCACAGTCCGCTGGAACCCGTGCTGGCGCGCGTCGACGACAGACGGATCGGGCCCAAGGGAAATTTGAGTGAGATCCGACTCATCGACTGCCCATACTGCGGTGGGACGGCGACCAAGGTGTTGCGAGTTCCGGAGGTGTCAAGGATGCTGCTCTGTCGGGATTGTCTCCGGATGCCCGTCCATGACTCGCCGACCTTCCCAGAAAGTTACCTGAGGCTGTAGGTGACATCGCCAGCGGTCGCCTGGGAGTCGTATCTTCTCGCGCCTCGTCACCTGGTCCTTCAGGAGTGGAAAGAAGGACCGTTCGGGCTCAACGAGTCGTGGAACGAGCAACATGAGCAGGGACTCCCAGTTGAGCTGGACTTCTAACAGGGGTCCCCGCACTGCTCCGTCCAGCGGTATAAAGCGTGACTAGTTGCGAAAGTGGGTCAAACAACCTCGCCATACGACTAGGCAGGTCGCTCATTGCACGGTGGAAGCGCCCCGGACGCTGGGACCGACATTGCGTCGCCACCGGCGCCGGATTGATACTCACTGCCACAGTTGACTTGAATCAAGGAGGGAAAGAGCCGCCTGCAAGAATAGGGACGATATGAAGACGAATGAAGAAAATCGGCTCCTTCGAACGCTTGGGCAAAACCTGTTTTCTGTGGGATTGGCCCTTCACGATCGATTCATTGCGTCGGGTTGTTCTTCATACGTGAAGACGATCTACATCGGGTATGACCTGGACGGCATCATGGTCGCTGCCCTATACCCACATTCGAACCGCGTCGAAGTCGCGCTTGCGTTGCCGGAGGATCATGAGTCAGAACTGCTCATCGACGCAACACATCTGACATGGAAAACGCTGCCAGTTGCTGCAGTGGTGAAGGCTGATACTCATCTCGAGCAGGTGCTTCGCTTGATTGACGAGGCCTGTTTTCGAATTGCCACTAGTACGCATGAAGTTGAACGACCTAATGACTACTTTGTGAAGTCACGTCGCGAGACCGGCCTTGGCAGTCACCGACCAAGACCTTAGTCAGTGGTCGCTGGTGCTAAGAGTCGCGAACATCTCAGCCTGCTGGAGCACCAGTTCGATAGCAGCAGCCTCCTTGTCGGGAGGGTAGTCGTACCGGGTCAAGAGGCGCTTTATCTTCGCTCGCATGGCGGCTCTTACCGAATCTTTGAGGTTCCAGTCGATGGTGGCTGACTCTTGGATGGTCTTCACGAGCTTGCGAGCGATCTCTTTCAGGACATCATCGCCTAGTCCGAGGACCGCGGCGTCGTTCTGAACGATGGCATCGTAGAAGGCAACTTCATCGTCACGAAGTCCAAGGGCTTCACCTCGGTTGTGGGCATCTCGCATGGCTTTGGCCAGTTCAACCAGTTCGGCAATGATCTGCGCAGTTGTGAGGCTGCGGTTCGTGTAGCTCGCAATGGCCGCGTCCAACATGGTCGAGAAGAGCCGGGCCTGGACGATGTTCGTGTGGCGGAGAGTCTTGAGCTCGCCACTGAGGAGTTTCTTCAGCATCATCATCTGGAGGTTCGGTCGGTCTGCGCTCTTGACGCTCTCGAGGAACTCGTCAGACAGGATGGAGAGGTCGGGACGATCGAGACCGGCCTGGGCATAGATGTCGATGACCTCGTCGGCCGCCACGGCTTCTGAGATCAATTGTGAGATCGCGATGTCCAACGCGTCAGAGCCACCGCTGCCGCCTTGTCCGGGGTTGCCCTCCTTGTCGAGTTTGGCTATGTACGAACGGATGTCGGAGAAGAACCTAGTGTCGTCTCGGATAGCGAATGTCGCCTCACTGGCTCCGGCGAGGGCGAACGCCTTCAATAGTGCAATGGCCTGACCCATGAACCGCTCCTTGCGGTCCGGTTCCTCGAGCACGAACTCCGTCGCGGCGAGAAGTTGGTTCATTCGCTCGACTCCTGGCAACTTGGGGTTGGAGTCCCAGTCAAGGCCGTGGAGAATCCCGCAGACGACGTCGTGCTTCTCGAGCATGACGTCGACGACCTCCTCGATGGGGACCCCGGCCTGGTCTCGGTCGGAGGGCGAGTAGTCGGCCAGTGCATTCTTGAGGCTCTGAGCGATTCCGATGTAGTCAACGATAAGGCCGCCTGGCTTGTCGAGGAATGTGCGGTTGACCCGGGCTATGGCCTGCATCAGTCCGGCACCCTGCATTGGCTTGTCCACGTACATCGTGTTCATGGCAGGCGAGTCGAATCCTGTTAGCCACATGTCACGGACGATCACAATCTCGAGTTCGTCATCGGGATCCTTGGCGCGAGCTTTCAGCGCTCGCAGTGTTTGCTTCGAGTACAAGTGGGGCTGGAAGGAAGGATCGTCGGCGGCGGAGCCGGTCATGACGACCTTGATCCGACCACGCGTCGGGTCCGGATTGTGCCAGTCCGGGCGGAGTGCGGCGATGCGCTCGTAGAGTTCCACGCAGATTCGCCGGGACATGCCGACGATCATCGCCTTCCCCTTTAGGTTCTGGTGCTGCTTCTCCCAGTGGTCGACGATGTCCACCGCGATGATGTCGAGCCGTTCGGCGGCACCGACGACGGCTTCAATCCGGGCCCACCGCGACTTCGCCCTCTCTGCGTTGACGAGTTCTTGACCTTCGGTGAGTTCCTCAACGTTGTCATCGATCTGTTGCCTGAACTCCTCAGGCAAGCGCACTTTCGCGAGCCGCGACTCATAGAAGATGCGCACGGTGGCGCCATCTTCGACGGCCCGTGTCAGATCGTAGATGTCGACGTATTCGCCGAAGACGGCTTTCGTTGACTTGTCCGTCGACTCGATGGGCGTCCCGGTGAAGCCGAGGTACGTCGCATTGGGCAGCGCGTCTCGGAGGTGACGGGCGTAGCCGTCGAGGAAGTCGTACTGACTCCGGTGGGCCTCGTCGGCAATCACGATGACGTTGCGTCGGTCGGTGAGCAAAGGGTGGACATCGCCCTTCTCGTCCGGAGCGAACTTCTGGATGGTGGTGAAGATGATGCCCCCAGAGACTCGCTCGAGGAGTCTGCGCATCTCGCTACGGCTGCTGGCCTGCTGTGGGGCCTCAGGGAGAATGCGGGCGGGGGCGAAGACCTCGCCAAAGAGTTGGTCATCAAGGTCATTACGATCGGTGATGAGAACGATGGTGGGATTGGCGAGCTCCTCGTTGCGCATTGCCTTGGCCGCGTAGAAGAGCATCTCGAGGCTCTTGCCCGAGCCTTGCGTGTGCCAGACGACGCCCCCCCGGCGGTCACCATCGGGACGAGACGCCTCGATGGTTGAGTCGATGGCGGCGTTGACCGCCCAGTACTGGTGGTACTTGGCGACACGCTTGACGAAGCCACCTGGCTCGTCAGAGAACGCGATGAAGTTTCGAATGAGGTCGAGGAAGCGCTTGGGTTCGAAGACTCCGCGAATAAGCACCTCGAGAGGAGTCCTGTTCGTGACAACGGTTCGTCCCTCGATGGTCTTCCAGGGTGCGTAGTGCTCGAAGCCGGCGGAGAACGAGCCCATCAGGGCGCCCAGTCCATCGGATAGAACGCATACCTCGTTGGCCACGAAGAGCGAACCAATATCATTTCGGTAAGTCTGGATCTGATTGAAGGCGCCCTTGAGTGTGGCGTTTTCGTCGCCGGGGTTCTTCAACTCGAAGAGGCCGAGTGGCAGACCGTTCACGAAGATTACAACGTCCGGTCGACGATTCCTGCCATCTTCGACGATCGTGAACTGATTGAGGGCGAGCCACTCGTTGTTCTCGGGGATGTTGAAGTCAAGGAGCCAGGCGAGACCGTGACGAATTGCTCCATCGGCGTGCCGGTACTCGACGGGCACACCTTGAGTGATGAACTGATGCACTCGGAGATTTTCTGAAAGTGTGTTCTGAGACTCGGCCCTGAGTACTCGGGCTATAGCGGCGTTCACCGCGTCCTGTGGTAGTTCGGGGTTGATTCGGGCGACTGCATCGTTGAGGCGCTGGGAGAGGATGACTTCGTCCCACCCGCCGCGCTCCTCGGCGTCACCACCGGGACCGATATCGGGGCCGTAGGCAGTGTTATAGCCCAACAAGCGAAAGATGTCGAGAGTGGCGTTCTCGACAATAGCTTCGTTCATTCCGGTCATGACTTCAGGGCCCTATCGACTGTGATTCGCGCATGAACTTCTCCGGAAAGAAGCCGAGGAAGAAGAGTGTCTCGGAGACTTGCAAGCTTCTCGTTCTCTGCTTGAGCGTGCGCGGCGCGACGGTATAGCGGACGAAGTTTGCTTTCAATTCGAGTCGCGTCTCGCAGGGGGGGTGCGGCAAGTCCAATCAAGCCAAGAGAATCGGTGTTTACCGACTGCATCGTCGTGCCTGTGCTGAATGACTCCTTGATGTCGTTAAAGTCTTGCGTCAATATCAGCGTATATGCGATTGACCCATATTGAGAATGAGCTTCGATACCGGCGAACCCAGTGCTAAATACAAAGGTGTCCCAAGTATCTTGATCTTCCTTCATGGTCCAAAAGACCTTTCGCTCACCTTTCATCTTGGCGAACCAGACACGGTCCATCCCCGGTTGCATGTTCGCACGAGATGGAAGTTCCCCTTTGACTCCTTGTACGTATGCGGTGATCGAGGAACCACTGATATCCGCAGTCGCGACGTACTTCAAAGAACCAAGTCCCACATTGCTCAGGCCGGGCTTCGAAAGCGGATAAATACTTGAACCGATTGGCTCAAAACGCGCAGCGCCTTCCGTACCTAAATCCGCGATTCTGACGACCCATGGCTTTGGCAGCCATCTCTCAAGTTCCGCTTGTGCCAACTTCTGAATATCCTCAGCAATTCTTCGATTCGACTCGATCTTGTCGTCGAGAGTACCGAGGACTTCCGCGATCTCCCTCTGCAGTTGCAGCGGGGGGACCTTCACTTCGAGCGATGCAAATGCGCGCTTGTTGAGGATTGGGGTAGAAGATCCACTCGCAACGGCTCGAATTCGCTCCCGTTGAGTGAGCATTAGATAGTAAACAAAGCGATCATCGAAATTGGTTGAATCTACAACGATGGTGTTCACTTGTTGATTTGTCAACGAATCGCTGGGCAGAATTGCAACCTTGCCCAATGAAACTCCGATACAGCTAACAGCAACTGAATTCTTCGGACATAGACGCTGACCTAGTTCTCCACGAGCCTCTTGCGATAGCTTTCGCCCAACTAGAGCGAATCGATTGCCATCCACCATTTCGGATGGAGTAATGAAGGGGTACACGTCTCCCCACAGGAATTCCTTGCCCGCCGCCGGTGTAGTTCCCGTAACAATCTCCCCAAGGTCACCAATTCTGACTATCTGAAGAAGCGCATTCACATGGAATCCATATTCTCGAGAAGTAAGCGAATTATCTTGTCCAATCGACTGCTTTCTTCAAGCTCGACAAGAAGGTCGTTGCTAATCCGCTTCAGCTTTTCTTCGATTGGCTCATCGTCATCTTCCTTTGCAGATGCCCCGACATATCGGCCCGGTGTTAGTACAAAGTCATGTGTCGCGACTTCCTCTAGGCTCGCCGCCTTGCAGAATCCGGGAAGGTCTTGGTAGGGAATCTCAGGATCTTCATTACGCCATGAGTGGTAGGTGCCAGCAATCTTTGCGATGTCCTCGTCATCAAGAATCCTAAGCCTTTTGGACTCCATGTGTCCGAGATTGCGCGCATCGATGAAGAGCATCTCACCGATTCGTTCCCGAAAGCCATCACCAGAGCGGTTCTTGGTTAAGAACCAGAGAGCAACAGGTACGCCGGCATTGAAGAAGAGTTTCTCCGGGAGAGAAACGATGCAATCGACCACGTTGGCCTCAACTAGGTTTCTGCGAATCTCACCTTCGCCTGATGACTTGGAAGACAGCGATCCGTTGGCCAACACAAAACCCGCTACGCCATGAGGCGATAGGTGGTGTAGGAAATGCTGAATCCATGCGTAGTTACCATTTCCCTCTGGTGGCTGACCGTACTTCCAGCGAGGGTCGTCGTGAAGGGCGTCAGAGTACCAGTCCGAGACGTTGAAGGGGGGATTGGCGATCACGAAGTCAGCTCGCAGGTCCGGGTGGAGATCATGGTGGAAGCTGTCGTCCGCCCGGTCGCCGAGGTTGGCCTCAATACCGCGGATGGCCAGATTCATCTTCGCAAGCCGCCAAGTTGCGGAAGTGAATTCCTGTCCATAGACGGAGATGTCGTTGCGCTTCCCACCGTGGGCGGCAACGAACTCTGCAGACTGGACAAACATGCCACCTGAACCGCAGCAAGGGTCGTAGATGCGGCCGTGGTAGGGCTCGAGCATTTCGACGAGGAGGCGCACCACCGAACGAGGTGTGTAGTACTCGCCAGCGCGCTTGCCTTCTGAGGATGCGAACTGGCCGAGAAAGTACTCGTAGACCCTCCCGAGGACGTCGTCCGCGCCGTGGTCGACCTTGGTGAAGCCAATGGTGCCGATGAGGTCGACGAGTTCACCCAGCAGTCTCTTATCGATCTCGGCGCGGGCGAAGGACTTCGGGAGGACACCCTTCAGCTGGGGATTCTCGGCTTCGACTAGGTCCATGGCGTGGTCGATCAGGACCCCGATCTCCGGCTGCTTGGCCCGGTCCTGCAGGAAGCCCCAGCGGGCCTCGGCAGGCACCCAGAAGACGTTGTCGGCGGCGTACTCGTTGCGGTCCTCGATGAGTTCGTGACGCCGCTCGGTGTTCTTGACGTAGTAGTCCTCATTGGCGGGGTCCGCAGTTGCGACCTCGAGCCAGAGTCGCCGCTCCTCGAAGGCGTCCGAGATGTACTTGAGGAAGACGAGGCCCAGGACGACGTGCTTGTATTCGCCAGCCTCGAGGTTGCCGCGCATCTTGTCCGCGGCGTCCCAGAGCGTTTGCTCCAGGGTCCTGGCGGGTGCCGACTTCTTGGATGCTGCTTTGGCCATTGAATACCTTTCCACCAGCTATCTTGGTGCACTGATGCGACCAACGTGGAATTGATTCAATCGGGCCACTGAGGAGTCGTCAACTATTGAGACCTTGAGAATCGTGTTACATGCGTCGTGTACCTTGATCCGCGACACCACCGCGACACTGAATCGTGGCGAAGAGTGGCGAAAGGAGGCAGACAGTGACCAAGCGACGTGATTGCGCTGCGGGCGAAAGCCTGGACAGTACAAGGAAACTCAACGAGAGCGGGCGACGGGAATCGAACCCGCGTTCTCAGCTTGGGAAGCTGATGTTCTGCCGCTGAACTACACCCGCGACCGCACCATCGTAGTGTCGCGGGCTCATTGGCTCCAGGGCGAGACGGGTTCCACTGACCCACCGACG
>DAIEHI010000070.1 GCA_027355725.1 Acidimicrobiaceae bacterium | reverse complement strand
GACCATGGGACCAGACAAGGCGCGTCGGATGAATGCTGCGCGCTCAGCCCTCGCCGAGGGGGTTGCGGTCTCGCTGCACTCTGATCACCCCGTCACACCGGTCAACCCGCTTTTTACGATGTGGTGTGCGGTCAACCGTCGAACGCGTAGCGGACATGTACTTGGTGAAGAGGAGCGACTCACGCCGACCCAGGCATTGGAGGCGGTGACTTTGGGTTCAGCGTATCTCTTGCATCAAGACCACGAGTTGGGTTCGATCGAGGTGGGCAAGCACGCCGACTTCACCGTGCTCTCTGAGAATCCTCTCGAAGTGGAACCCATGATGATTAAAGACATCGGTGTCATCGGCACGGTTGTTGGCGGTGAGCCCGTCGAATAAAGATCCAACGCGGCGAAGTGAGGCGAGACCACTGCGTCAGGCCTGACTCGAAATCGGGTCGCATCACGGCGTAATGCGGCACTCAAGCAAAACAGCCCATCGAACCCCGGGTGCAACTCGGAGATTCGATGGGCTGATGTGCAGTTTCCTAGAAACCATTCCCGTCCTCGGGAAGGTTGCGATCAAGGGAAGAGACCTCGAAGTTCCGTCGCTTCGGCGATTCGTTCCACGCCGGCGACGATCGCGGTGTCGCGCAAGGTGAGACCGAGGTCCTTATGACGCTGCCAGATGTGATTGAACGCGTCATGCATGAACTTCTCCAAGCGCTGATGGAAAAGCTCGGGTTCCCACATGAATCCCTGGAGATCCTGGGCCCATTCGAAGTATGAGGCCACTACACCGCCCGCATTCGCGAGTACGTCGGGAATCACCGGTATGTTGCGACTTGCGAGCACCGCAGCACCCTCGCCGGTCGTTGGGCCGTTGGCGGCCTCGACGACGATTGACGCGGCCATGGAACTCGCGACCTCCTCGGTGATGACGCCGCCAAGGGCCGCGGGAATCGCGATATCGCTCGGGATCGTGAAGAGTTGGTCAGATGCGACAAAGTCACTTCCCGGGTAGCCAACGACGGTCCCCGCTTCGGCGAAGTGCTTCGCGAGTGCGGTGGGATCGATGCCACCGGGAACGTGGATGGCACCCTTCACGTCAGCAATGCCCACGATCTTCATGCCTCGAGCGCTCAACAACTGTACGAGCGGCGCACCGACCTTGCCATAGCCCTGAACGACGACTCGCTGTTCATTGGCGAGGCGGTTCATTCGCTGCAAGAGTGCCGAGGCGCAAATGGTGACGCCCAGCGAGGTCGCTCCCGCGTGTCCGAGCGTGCCTCCGATCGCGAGTGGTTTGCCCGTGACGACGCCGGGGGTGTTGTGACCACGAAGCATCGAAACGGTGTCCATGATCCAACTCATCACCTGGGTGTCGGTGTTGATGTCGGGTGCGGGGATATCTCGGTCAGGTCCGATCATGGGCGCGATTGAGAACGCGTAGCGACGAGTGAGCCGTTCCAGTTCACCTCGTGACAAGGTTGAAGGATCGACCTTGACGCCACCCTTCGCGCCGCCGTAGGGGATGTTCACGACCGCACATTTGATCGACATGTCGGCACTCAGTGCGGCGATCTCATCGGCGTTCACGCTTTGGTGGAATCGGATACCGCCCTTGCCTGGTCCGCGCGAGGTGTCGTGTTGGATGCGCCACCCGGCGAACATCTCGACCTGACCTGAATCGAGTCGTACCGGCACCGCCACTTCGAGCACTCGCTCTGGTGTGACGATTCGCTTGACGAGTCCTTCGTTAAGTCCGAGGACTTTCCCGGCATCTTCTATTAGGGAGGTCACACGAAGCCACGGGTTGAATTCGTGACTCGTTGCCTCGTTCGGACGCGTGACCACGTTGTCACCAGCCTTTGAACTAGGTGAAGGCGTTGTTGCCCTCAGTCTGAGCATAAGACACGCAACGCCCCTGCGCGTGCCGCTGGTCCGGGCTTGGGTTACTGTGCAAGAACGCGACGACCCGAGAGGCCATTATGAAGATTTCGACGATGCTCAGTTACTCCGGCGGCTTCAAGCAAGCCGCCGAGCAGGTGGTCGAAATGGAGAAGGCGGGTCTTGACCTGGTGTGGGTCGCTGAGGCGTATGGCTTCGACAGCCCCTCGTTGATGGGTTATCTCGCCGCACTGACCGACAAGGTCGAGATCGGTGCCGCGATTCTGCCGATCTACACACGTACGCCAACACTGATAGCGATGACCTCAGCGGGCATCGATGCCCTGTCTGATGGGCGATTCCACCTCGGTCTGGGGGCATCAGGGCCCCAGGTCATCGAGGGTTTCCACGGCGTTGCCTACACGAATCCCTTGGGTCGAACCCGTGAAATCGTCGAGATCTGCCGTGACGTCTGGAAGCGCGAGGCACCCCTCGTGCACCACGGTAAGAACTTCACGTTGCCCTTACCGCCCGAGCAGGGGACAGGACTTGGTAAACCTCTCAAGATCATTGCCCATCCGGTTCGAAGTGAGATTCCCATCTGGATTGCGTCGCTCGGGGAGAAGAATGTCGAACTCACCGCGGAGGTGGCCGATGGCTGGATTCCCATCTTGTTCATCCCCGAGCGCGCCAGGAGCGTGTGGGGGGCCGCACTTGATGCTGGTCGAGCGAAGCGCGCTGGGAACTTGGGTGAAATGATGATCACCGCTGGTGGCCTGCTCGCGATTGGAGAAGGTGAGGAGATCACCGCCCTACGTGAATTGCAGCGTTCGATGGTTGCACTCTACGTAGGGGGCATGGGCGCCAAGGGTAAGAACTTCTACAACGAGTTGGCAATCCGCTACGGATACGAACAAGAGGCCGAAGTCATCCAAGACCTCTATCTCGCAGGTAAGAAGCGTGAGGCCGAGGCGGCCGTACCGCAAGAATTCCTGGAGCTCACGACCCTTTGTGGACCAAAGAGTTACGTCGCAGAACGAATTGCTGCCTTCAAGGCGGCGGGAGTGACCCATCTGCAAGTGCACCCTATTCCTCAGGCGGGACAGAGCGCGGCATCGCTCATTGAGATCGTCAAGGACCTGATGTAGTCGAGTCGTGGTCGCGGGTTGCGTCTCGACCGCCCGATGCGAGCCATGCTTCGTACATCGAAGCGTAGGGGCCATCGCGGCTGAGGAGTTCGCGAGGGGTGCCTACTTCAACGATGCGACCTTGATCAATCACGACGATTCGATTCGCACGTTGGGCCGTGGTGAGCCGGTGCGCGATGAGTATCGCCGATCGTCCTTCGAGCAGGCGGTCGAGGGCGTGCTCGATGATGGTCTCGCTTTGCAGGTCCAGCGACGAGGTCGCTTCGTCAAGGATGAGCACTCTTGGTCGCGCGAGGAACGCCCGCGCCAGCGCGAGCAGTTGTCGCTCGCCCGCTGAGAGCGTTTGGCCGCGTTCGTGCACAATGGTGTCCACGCCATCGGGCAGACGATCAACGAGGTCGCGCAGACCAACGACGTCGATGGCCTCTTCAATCTGAGCGTCTGTGACGTTTGATCGACCGAAACTCAAGTTCGTTCGAATCGAGCCGGCGAACAAGAAGGCTTCCTGGGGGACGACGCCGAGTTGGGAACGTAGGGAATGCAGTGTGACACTGCGGATGTCCACCCCGTCGAGGAGCACTCGCCCCGAGGTCGGATCGTAGAAGCGGTTGGCCAGCTTGGCCATCGTTGATTTGCCGGCGCCCGTCGGGCCGACGAACGCCACTGATTCGCCGGGCGCGATCTCAAGGTTGATGTCGCTGAGGACCAGATTGTCATCGTTGTATCCAAAGCTCACATTCTCAAATGTGATCCGTCCTTCGATCCTCTCGAGCGTCGTGGCGTCTTCGAGCTCTTCAACGCTGGGCGCGGTTTCAAGTAGTTCGCGTAGACGAATCACCGAGGAGCGACCCTGCTGGAGCGAGTTGTATTGCTGGACGAGCAATTGAATGGGCTGAAAGAAACGGTTCAGGTACAAGAAGAAAGCGATCAGTGCTCCGACGCTCAGCTGTCGCTCGATCACCATTCGCCCACCGATGCCGAGGAGGAGCCCGGTGCCGAGGATGCCGAGCATGTTGGTCGAGGGGCCGTAGATCGCGCTGACTCTGCCGGTGTAGTTGTTCGCGTCACGGTACGCGCCCACGACGTGGCGATGGTTCTTGATGTTGCGGCGTTGCCGATTGTTCGCGGTGACGACACGGATGCCGTACAACGACTCTGAGAGGTCGGCGAGCACGTTGGCGATTCGGTCTCGGCTGAGCAGGTAGCCCTTTTCTGAGGCGTGGTGGAACCAAATGGAGAACCCGAACAGTGTGGGCAGGACCAGCACCACCGTCCACGTCGCCAAGGTCACGTTGGTCGCGAAGAGGATGACGGTGATCACGATCATCGTGAGCGCTTGGGCGGCGAAGGAACTGATGCCGTCTTGGATCAGTTGTTGGAGATTCTCAATGTCACTGGTCATGCGGCTCATCAAGACGCCGGCCTTCTCCTCGGTGAAGAAGTCGAGGCTCAAACGCTGGAAGTGGACGAACACCCTGATTCGCAGGTCCTGCATCACCCGCGACGCCAGTTTGCCGGTCACCTCGACTTGAAAGCGCTGGAGCAATGCGCTCAAGAGGGCGAGGATCATGTAGATCGCGCCA
Source organism: Acidimicrobiaceae bacterium (assembly GCA_027355725.1). Taxonomy (GTDB): domain Bacteria; phylum Actinomycetota; class Acidimicrobiia; order Acidimicrobiales; family RAAP-2; genus RAAP-2. Next base: position 6,608 of record DAIEHI010000070.1, on the reverse strand, counting down.
CACGCCGCGATCACGCGAAATGATCGATGTCCCGCGATCATGCCGTTGTTGATCGCGTACTCGGTCAGGAGCGGACCGGACTGCATGACCAGACTGATCACGATGACGAGGAGCGAACCGTTGACCACAAACGCGGGATACTCGCGCAACATCCGTGGCAATGTCAAACGCTGGCGTTCTTTGGCACTGGGGAGTTGATGAAACTCGAGGTGCGATGGCGGATGGACTGGCTCGGTGGCGAGTATCTTGGTCACCCCATCCATGAGTTCGCTGGGTATGCCGCCAAAGGGCAGACCGGTGTTCGACGAAGACGCGAACATGCCGCCGCCGCCGCCCCATCCGCCGCCCCAGGCCATTAGTCGTCCTCGCGCGTCGTTTGAGCGAGCACTTCTGCATAGAGGGGCGTGCTCTCGAGGAGTTGCTCGTGGGTGCCCGTGGCGATGACGCGTCCCTCATCGAGGAGGATCACTCGTGATGCGAGTGCGATGGTCGAGATGCGGTGCGCGATCACGATCGTCGTGCGTTGGTGCAAGAGACGTCCGAGGGCTTCGTAGATGCCGGCTTCTACGTGAACATCAATGGCGCTCGTGGCGTCATCCAGGATGAGAATGGGAGGATTGACGAGCAGCGTGCGCGCGATGGCGATGCGCTGACGCTGGCCGCCCGACAACGTATAGCCTCGCTCGCCAATAATGGTGTCGTACCCCTCGGGGAGTCTCATGATGAATTCGTGGGCGTTCGCCGCAGTCGCGGCAGCGATGATGTCCTCTAGATCAGCGTCGGGTCGGCCGTAGGCGATGTTGTCACGGATTGAGATTGAAAAGAGGAACGGCTCATCTAGCACGACGCCGACCGCGGAGCGAAGCGAAGAGAGTGTCACGTCTCTTAGATCGTGGCCGTCAATGAGGATCGAGCCGTCACTCACGTCATAGAAGCGGTCCACTAATCGAGCGACCGTGGACTTACCTGAGCCCGTTCGGCCCACAATCGCTACCGTCTCTCCGGCGCTGATGTGGGCGTTGAAGTCAGTGAGAATTGGCGAGGCGCTGTCGTAGGCGAAGCGCACGTGGTTGAAATCAATGGCGCCCTCGGTGACAGCGAGGTCAAAGGCACCAGGGCGCTCGACGATCTCGGGGTTCTCGTCGAGGATCTCAAAGATTCGCTCGGCGCTGGCCTTCGCGCGCTGGCCCATCATGACGAGTTGGCCCAGCATCATGAAGGGAGCCTGGAGCATCAAGAGGTAGATGTTGAATGAAAGGATCGCTCCGGTGCCGAGGTTGCCGTCAAGCACCATCCAGCCTCCAAAGAACAACACGAGCGCAAGTCCAACTTGGGGCAGGTTCTGCACCCAGGGCGACCAGATAGCTCTGATCTGGGCATCCTTGATGTAGGACCACGCCACCCGTTCGGCGGCGTCGGCCAGACGATTGATCTCTGCTTCTTCTTGAGCAAAGGACTTCACAACACGAACGCCGTTGACGTTCTCATCGACGATCGTTGCCACCTCAGCGAGACGGGCCTGAGCGATCCAGGAAATCGGAAACAGGACTTGTCGCATCCGAATACCTATGAAGTAGAGGATCGGCATGATGAGCATCGCGATGAGTGCCAGAGGGACGCTGATCGAAAGCATGAACCCGAATGCGATGACGCCAATGAAAGACTGGACGAGAATGAGTGGCGCGAAGGTCGAGTACATCTGGACGCTTCGGATGTCACTGTTCGCGCGACTGATCAATTGTCCAGATTGAACACGATCGTAGAAGCTGAACGAGAGCCATGACAGGTGCTCGTAAATCAGCGAACGAAGATCGGCCTCGACGTTGTAGGCCGTGCGAAAGACGTACTGTCGCGAGATGATGCCAGTAATCCCAGCGAGGACGCCAACGACCAAGATTTGTACCACGCTGGTGTGCAGTGCAGTTGAGTGCTTGACCAACCCGTTGTCAATGGCGGAGTTGAGCAATTTTGGCACCAGGGTCTGAAAGACCAGGCTGACAAACGAGAGCGTGATCGCGCTGAAGAAGCTCACGCGGTGAGACGAGATGATGGGCAGGATCCGTCGCCACCAGCTGAGGTTCTTGTCCCGCGAGATCCTCGCGCGCGGCCCCGGATACTTGGAGAGGACCCCTCCTAATGGGTTGGATCGTGCCTGTTCGTCGCCCTGGAATGCACCAGGGGAGAGCGTTGAGGACATCTAGCAATGGTAACGGTGGTCACTGACAAACGGTTCGAGTCCACCGCGCCACGCACGGCGCGTGCAGAAGTCGTAATGTGACCACGTGCCGACACCGATAATCGTCAATCATCCAATTGTGGCCGACAAGGTCCGTCAACTCAGAGACGCGTCCACATCTAATGCGGATTTCCTTCGACTCGCGGGTGAGATTTCGAGGTTCGTGGCCTACGAAGCGTTTCGTGACATGCCTATCAGTCCCACGACAGTTGACACACCCGTGCTCAGGGGTGCTCCGGCGCTCAGAATCGATGAGCAGTTCGTCATTGTGCCCATACTTCGTGCGGGACTCGGCATGACACCCACCGTCCAGGAGGTCTTGCCGCATCACCGCGTCTGTCTCGTCGGCCTTCGTCGCAACGAAGAGACGCTGCAGCCCGACGTCTACCTCGATGGATTACCCGAGCACCTTGAAGGTGCTGCAGTCGTGCTGTGCGACCCCATGCTCGCTACTGGTGGTTCTCTCGTGTGCGTGCTTGACATGCTGCGAGAACGAGGCGCTGGTGAGATAACGGTGTTGTGCCTGATTGCTGCGCAGCCGGGAATCGACTTCGTCGCGTCGCGTCACCCAGATGTGCAGATCGTTGCGGCGGCGCTCGACGCCGAGCTTACGAGCAGCGGATACATCACCCCAGGTCTGGGCGATGCGGGAGACCGGCTCTTCGGGCCTCCCGTTCACTGATTCACACGGCGCTACAGGCCAATATCTTCGTGCCAGAGTTCGGGTCGCTCCTGGATGAAGGTGGCAAGAAGTTGTGTGCACGCGGGGTCGTCGAGCACGATCACCTCGACGCCAAGTTCTTCGAGCCAGTCGTGGCCACCGTGGAAATTCGTCGCTTCGCCAATCACCACTGCGCCGATGTTGAATTGTCGCACGAGACCCGAGCAATACCAACAGGGCGAGAGAGTGGTCACCATCACGGTCTCTCCGTAGTCTCGTCGGCGCCCGGCACGGCGAAAGGCGTCGGTCTCGGCGTGAACTGATGCATCACTGTCTTGCACGCGTCGATTATGGCCCGCACCGAGAAGTGTGCCCTCTCGTGTGAAGAGCGCCGCGCCGATTGGGATGCCGCCCTCGCGTAGTCCCTGAACGGCCTCCTCATAGGCGGTGGCGAGCATCGAAGTAGCGAGTGCGTGGTCGAGGGGTGGTCGTGAGGAACTCATGGACTAAGTATGCTCCAACGTCGTGGGTGAACGAACGTTTCCAGTTGAGATCGGCACGCAGCGTGTCGAACTACCAATCGTGTCGCTGAGCGACAAACTAGCCTTGGCGCTCTTGATAACTGTGGACATGGGCGTTGAGTTCATGTCCCAAGCGGGCAAGGAGCTCGCCGACATACTGCGCGCTTACGAAGTGGACATCGTCGCCACCGTGGCGACCATGGGGATCCCTCTCGCCGTCGAAGTGACGCGCCACCTTGGACTCGATCAATACGTCATCTTGCACAAGACGCCAAAGATCCATCTTGCCGATGCAGTGAGCGAGCCGGTGCGCTCGATCACCACGGACGCCGATCAACGCCTCCTGTTTGATCGCGCGCGCATCAAAGACGTCCAGGACAAGCGCGTGGCCATCGTCGATGACGTGATCTCCACTGGCGCATCAACGGGTGCGGCGCTTCGTTTGCTCCGCCGTATTGGCGCAGACGTCACCGCAATAGGCACGCTGGTCACCGAGGCGTCGCTGTGGCGCAGCGCACTGGGCGAGGACGCCCAAATGGTGCGTTCACTTGGATCGATACCGGTCTTTCGCCCCGACGGTTCTGGCGGACTTGTTGAGGACTGGAACGGCTGAGCCGAGGGCACCTTCGCGCAAGCACCGACACCCGGTCGTGAACGTTGCCAGCGGAGTCGCTCGGGCCGCCAATACGATGTCACCCAATTAATGCAGAACGCCCCGGGCATGATGGCCCGGGGCGTTCTGCATGTGAAGTCTCTAGAGATTCGGCTCGAGCTCCTTTTGCTGTTCAATCTGTCTCGCAACTTGACCGGTGAGTTTCTCCAGAATGAGGTAGGCGAGCGCGCCGATGATGATGCCGGCTGGAACCGAGAAGTCAGCGCCGCTGTAGTGATTGGAGATCGGAGTCATCCAGTGAAGTGGGAAGTTGTACGCAGGTGCTTTTGAGAAGCACATCGTGGAAGCGACGAGCCCTATAAGGAACGCTGCAATAGAACTCCAGTTCACGCCCGAACGTCCGGTGTAGTAGATGCTCGATGCGTCGGTCTTTTGCAGTTCTGCCGCGTTGTAGCGGAACTTCCTCAGCATCCAGTCCGCGATGAGGATACCGAACCATGGTGCGATCCATACGATGATCACTGCGACGAACTCACCCATGTACAGATTGAAGGTCGACTGGAAGACCGCCCACAGTGTGAGCAGCCCAGCGATGATCGAGTCCATGACGACCGCCTGGTAGCGCTTCAGTCGAAAGCCCAAGGCTTGCAGCGAGACTCCCGAGGAGTACAGGTCGAGTGAGTTGATGCCGAAGAGTTGAACTATTGCGAACAGCAGGAAGACCACGACCGCCCATGACGGAATGAAGTGCTGGCCACGCATGGCCTCAAAGGGGTTCGAACTGGTTCCCAACTTTGGAATGAACGTGAAGACCGCGGCGCCCAGGGTCATCACGATGATCTCGGGAACGGCGGTTGAGAGAAAGAGCCAGCCAACGACCGATGACTTCTTTGCCTCGCGTGGGAGGTACCTCGTGTAATCGTTGCCACACTCTGTCCACCCGAGGCCTGAGAGCGCGAACGTGAATGCGAGGCCCGCGGTGTAGATCTCCCAGCCGTGGCCCCATGACTGAGCGGGAACGGCGGTGCCGTGCTGGACGGCGTAGACGCCGAGCAGCACGAAAATGGCGATGAAGGGCAGGATGAGTGCACGAAGGACCTTGACCATCGTGGCATGACCGAGATAGGGCATGACTGCTTGAATGGCGGCGGCGAGAATGACCAGAATCACCTTGGTGGGCGAGTTGATATGGCCACCGGACATTTCAATCACGACCGTCACCGCGCCAACGATGAGGATGAGCCCTTCGGTCTCGAAGCCCAACTGGGTGATCCAGTTGAAGAAACTGACGATGCGAGCGCCGTGGGAACCAAATGGCGCTCGGCTGATGGTGAAGGCCGTGGTGCCCGCTTCGGGACCCTGGAGCGAAGCGAGGCCGAGCAGCAGGTACGAGAGGTTGCCAATGATGATGATGCTGAGAGTCGTGTAGAAACTGAAGCCGAAGTTGATCAGCAGCGCACCGTAGATGAAGTACTCCACGTTGATCGATGTGCCAGCCCACATGGCGCCGATATTGCGAGGGGTGGCCCAACGCTCCGATTCGGCAATGAAATCAATGCCGTGAGTCTCGACTCGGAATATCTGGTCACCCGGTCCTCCGTCGTGTGTATTCATTACTGATGCCACTTGTGTGGTCCTCCCTATATAGATGGTGTTCACCTGAAACGACCCCGTGAGGTGCTAGTCGTACGCGACAAGTATGTCCGATGGACGGCGCGATTTGGGCCCTCTTGTTACGGATTCGTTACTTATTTTCTGGATTTAGGCACTTCTTAGCGCCTGTCTAGGGCGTTCCGAAGTTCACCTCGCAAGATGGTTGCATCTCGAAAATCCTCGAGGCACTCCAGAAAGGCCCCCCATGTACCGCTCAACCAAGAAGAAGATTGTAAAGCAGGCCAGCATTTCGGCAGTTGTCGCACTAGGCGCACTGGTCACAGGAATCGGCATCGCGGGTGCGTCAACGAACGCCCCTCACCATGACACCACGGCGCCATCTGGCCGCGACAGCGTCCCTGCGCCCGGGTCAGATCACGGTCGCTGGGGAGGCGTTCGCGGCCCCGGTGGTACGGTCACTGCCATCAGCTCCACTTTGATCACCCTGAAGGACCGTGCCGGAACAACCGAGACCTTCTCAATCGATGCCTCGACGAGCGTGACGAAGGATCGCAGCGCCTCGACGCTCTCCGCGCTGGCGCCAGGTGATGAGGTGCGCATCGTACCGACCGCGCCCGGGTCCACAGTTGCGAAGACTATCGACATCGAACAGCCGAGCGTGATGGGTAAGGTCACCGCCACGAGTGCAAATTCCATCACCGTGAGTGGTCCACGTGGCACGAGCTTCACCATCGTTGTTTCGAGTGCGACGACGTACTCAAAGGCGGGTGCGTCGGCGAGTCTTGGTGACGTGAGCGTCGGTTCCATGATCTTCGCTCAAGGTTCGTTCGCCGCCGGCAGCACTACGACCCTTGACGCCACCACGGTCGGCATTGCTACACCGGGCGCGTTCCACGATGGCGCGGGTCCGGACTTTCCAGGTGCTCCCGGTCGAATCGGACCCGGAGCCAGTCACGGTGCTCC
>DAIEHI010000066.1 GCA_027355725.1 Acidimicrobiaceae bacterium | reverse complement strand
GCTACCTCTCGACCACCGCGAAACAAGGTGTCAACCGACTTGAGGCACTGCAGCAACTGTTCATCGGTGAACCGTGGATGCCTGCACCGTCAGGCACCAGTCCCTAAGCCACTTCCTTCGAAGGGGCACCTGAACAGTTACGAAAGTTGAAGGTTTTCGAATCTTTTGCCGTTTCGTCAACCACGCCTGCTCTGGTCCTGTAAGACGTAGCGCACGACTTCAGGCCCACTTTGACCCTATCTATAAGGCGTAACTCGTCACTTCAGGTAGACGGCCAAAGCCCGAGGAAAATTCCGAGAGTATCGGGACCTACGGCTTTTGCCGACGCCCGGCGCGTTTCGCAAACGCGTCGAGCGCATCGATAACGTCCGTCGCCACCCAGCGCCGGTTACGACGACTCGCAGACGCTGGCGCCAAAATACCCGCGTCGACCAATCGTCCGATCGCTACGCCAGCCGCCTGTTGCGACACGCCGAATTGACTTTGTACCAGTGCCGAGTCAACCGCCGGCTGGCGCATGACAAAATCGGACATGCCCTCCGCTGTGGAACCAGCGCGTGCCTTCAGCCGCTCCTTCCACTTCGACCGAACTGATTGCAATTCGCCGGCGAGTTGACGTCCGTTTTCAACAGCTCGGAACGCAGCGACAGACATGAGACTCACAATCGGCGCCGGGTTGCCGTTGCGGTAGTCGGTCAACGTCTGAAAATACTGGTCGGGGTCGGCCAGAATGCCCGCCGACACCGGCACTGTTACGTTGCGAGTAAGGCCCGCGTGTCGATACATCGCGTGAATGAGTGCCCTACCCGCACGTCCATTTCCGTCAGGGAACGGGTGGATCGTCTCGAACTGGGCGTGAGCAATCGCGGCGTGCACGAATGTCGCGATATCGGTCCGCTGGACGAATCTGACGAGATCCACCATGGCCGCCGGCACTCGGTCTTGATGCGGGGGTACGAAGCTCGCGTCGTATACGGAGTAGCCACCAATGCGTACCTGGTCCTTGCGCCAGCGCCCCGTCCACTCAGGGTGGCTCACTGACAAGAGGGCCGCGTGCATGGCGATGATCGAGTCTTCGTCGATGTGATCGGCCAACTCAAGGGCTCTGTCCATCGCCGCGGTGTTGGCAACGATCAACGATGCGTTCTTTCCCACGCGATCGTCGCCGATGCCGGCAAGAGCGACGGACTTCGCGCCCGCCGTAAGATTTTCGATCTCAGAGGACGACGCCGACTCGGATCGCAGGAGTATCGCCGCGAAGTTGGCGAACTCCCCGCTCAGTTCGGCGTCGAACCGGGCGATTTCAGCCGCGGCCTCAGCCGCGTCAGCCAACACGGCACTCGGCACGTCGACGGTCGTAACGTTGGCGATTTCTGGAACGACGGCCGCATAGTACGGCTCTCTCGCCGAATGGCGCTTGCCTCGTGGGACGAAGTCATCGATTTCGCTCTCATCGAGATAGCGTTCCTCATAGGTGATCGCCGGCCAGTCCCTGGACGACTCCGGCGCCAACTGTATATCTGACTCTGGATTAACACCATTGGCCAATCGTCCGCCTCGATTGCTGCCTTTTGGTTCACGATTCTTGTTCATGGATCCATTATACACAAGATTATTGGTTTTTCCTTGTGTATGGATACTGGAGCACAAGGAAATCTGAACGCTGCCGGAAATCTCCTAGTCAGGTCGACTGTACCGAACCCGGTTGAAGAAGGCGCCCGAGATCTCCCACAGCCGATACTTCTGCACCACGTCCAGGGGCTTCAGTACCTCGCCCGCGGCAGTGATTCAGTTGGGTGATGACTGTTCCCGACTCGGTTTCGGCGACTGGTAGCAAACCCGCCACGCCGAGCGCCTCCATTCTGCCAAGTCGTGGGACCAACCTGCTGAGCCAATCGCCCGATACCCGAGATGTGGCGACGTACTTCGCAGCTCCGTCATCGCAGTAAGGGCATGTGCAGTTGATTAGCAACCCGAGGTCCGACGTCATCTTCTGGTTCGCATTGCCTGTGTCACCGGCCACATCGCTCACTTCGAACACTCCAAGGCTCCCATCGCCCCTACGAGCTACCAGGTCATGGTCTCCACTGCTGGTTGTCGGATGACATGCCAGGACCGTGTTGAACTCGGCTGACTCGGCCCAACGCAACACATCAATGAGGCGCTCGACCGTGGCCAACTGGTTCACCAGCTCGCTAAACGGCTGGCTCTGGACGCCGATCCAGGGGTGAAGGTTTGCAAGGTCAACGAGGCTCCTCTTGGCCGATACTCCCCACGTCTCATCGGGTGCTCAGCGCTAGGCCACGCTCGAGCCGCCGCCACGATTGCTTCATGTGCTCCTTCGAGCCCTTCGAGGACAGCGATCAAGTCGACCGGAACATTGGGTAACTCGATGAGATGCGGCATTCGTCCATTGTGACATCAGCCATTAAACGCGCCAACATCACAGGATCGGGAACGCATCGCTCGAAGCTCATCGAGCGCAATGTTACGCCAGGCGATTTCTTACTGCGGCGGAGGAATGATCCCCTGCCGCGCGCTGGCCGTTGTTGGATCGCGGACGCCAGGATCGGGTGGAAAAATCCCTAATTTCATCCCTAACATTTCTTGATAGCCACGGAACGCGCTGAACGTACCGAACGCAAAACCCTATGAATATGGGGTTTTCTGAATCTAGTGAATAGAGAAGGATGGGATTAGTGGCCTTTTAAGAGTCTCCCGGCATAGATGTGGGTAGATCTAGGCATCTGAGATCAGGACACGCTCGTATGGAAGGACGTGTTTGATCGGTCCGAGTGTCACCATGATGAGAGCGAGTGCCGCCTTGGCGGAGTGAAAACCGTAGGCCCGATTGATGATCAGGCGCACGCGCCGATTTAGGCCCTCATGGCGAGCATTGTTCACGCCCAGTCGCACCGCCGCGAGAATGCCTTCACGGCGTTTGCGAATGGTCTTGGCCAGGGTGACGAAGGGCTTCATGCCGCTGCGCTGGGCTCTCGAACAGAACCGATCGAGCAGGGCACCGACCTCGTCTTCGCTGAGGTCGCCCGCGAAGATCGCTCGCAGGGCCTCCTTTAACGTGTAGGCCCGCCACAGATCACCCCCTCGACGTTTCAACTTGCGCAAGGTAACGGCCTGATCGTCGGTCAGGTCGGTGGGGTTCTTCAACAAACACCACCGTGCTCCCTTGAACCGGCGAGCGCTCTCTTGGTCGGGGAGCTTGCGCAGGTCTTGCCAGACCGCTCGTCGGACCTTGTCGAGTGCCTGGGTCCCCGCCTGGACGACGTGAAAAGGGTCGATGCATATGACCGCCTGGGTAGCGTGGCCTTCCTTGCGAGCGGACTTCTCGAAGGCGGGTCCCATGTCCATCGACATCGCCGTAATCGCCGCGGAACGCTCCTCGCCCAGCTCGTCAAAGAAGCAGTCCAGGGTGGCGGTGTCCTTTCCCTCCTTGCCCCAGACGAACCTGCCGGTGTCGTGGTTCGACACCAAGGTGAGATAGGAGTGCCCCTTGCGCCAGCTGACCTCGTCGGCGCCACAGACGAAGAGGTTGTCGAGGCGCGCGGGATCGAGCCCGGTCGCCATCACCCGCTCGATGATCCGCCCGGTCGTGTCCCAGTCGATGCGCACCATCCGGCACAGGGCGGTCTTGTCCATGGTGGTCGCGAGCCAGCCGACCAAGTCCTCAAAGTCGCGGGTGAACCGTGAGCCGGCTCGGGCGAAGGGGACCCCCTCGGTGCGTGCCCCGTGGGTCGGGCAGTCGATCCGGCGCAGGTCCGCTCGCACCTCTAAGCGCCACCGACCGAAGTCCAGGTGGCGTCACGACGAGGAGACCGGACGGGTGTCGTAGCGGGCGGCGGTGGTGAACTCACACGCCGGACAGCGCAGCTTCTTGCTGCGCAGTTTCACCGTGACGACCACCTTGGCCGGTTGAAAGCTCACGTTCGAGACGGTGACCCCGGGCAGATCCATGAGGCGCTTGAATACAGTGGTGGTGCGCACGGGTGTTCTCCCTGGTTCGAAGTTTTCGCAAACTCAAACCTAGAGACCATCCGTGCGTGTCACTTGAGTGCCGACACCGACCGCGAATATCCGAACTCGTTCAGGTCAGCGCAAGACGAGTACAACTCACTGGGCTGCCACCCCAACCTCAAACCCTTACCCTGCAGGGAGAAGTTCCCGATCATTTCGTTGGGCAACCCACATTCATGCCGGAAGACCCCCTTTTAATCCTCAGGCGCTGGGATCGAGACCCAGGCGGCCCACCAGGAATTATAGGGTGTTCTCGTCGTTGTACTCCAAAACGTTATCCCCTGCTGATGGCCAGCGGGCCTCAATTTGGGCCTCCAATTTCTGCGAAATCCTTAGTGGTGCTTTAGGATCGAAAGGTGTGACGACACGCGCCGAATGAACAAGGTCACAAACAAACTTTCAGCGGACCCGACTCACCAAGTGCAAGTCACCTCAAGCATCACGGACTGCAGTGACTTGTCTTTGTACTAATTCACTAGTACATTCGAACCATGACGCCAGGACCGATGATCGAGTTTCGCCTCGATCGTCACTCCGGTGTGCCCGCGTATCGCCAGATCATCGACCAAGTTCGTCACGCCATTCGACTTGGAATCCTTCGACCCGGCGACCAATTACCCACGGTTCGCGAAGTCGTTCGCCAGATCACCATCAATCCCAACACCGTGCACCGGGCGTACCGGGAACTCGAGTTGCAGGGCCTGACTGAGGGCCGAACCGGTAGCGGCACCTTCGTACGCCAGTCGCTCTCCGAAGTTCCCTCTCAACAGCCCAAGTTGGCGGGCCAACTCGAAACATGGATTCGCAGAGCCCACGAAGCCGGGCTGGGCACCGAAGCGATCGAAGCACTCTTCGCCGAAGCAATGCACTCACAAAAGGAAGTGGAGTAGTTATGACGATCGCACTCGCAACCGTGGACCTTGGGCGGCGCTACATGATGAATTGGGCACTACGCAACTGCACGCTAGAAGTACCTGAAGGCTCAATCACCGGACTGGTCGGTCCCAACGGAGCCGGAAAGTCGACGCTGCTGCGCCTCGCCGCGGGCATTTCCAGGCCGTCTGAAGGATCGGTGACCGCGTTTGGACAACGGGCGAATCAGAATTCGACTGCATTTCTCAATCGCGTCGGCTACCTCGACCAGGACCGGCCCCTCTACAAGAACTTCCGCGTCGAAGAGATGCTAAAGCTCGGACAGAAGCTGAATCCATTCTGGGATAATTCGAGCGCGACTCGATGGCTCGTTGATCTGGAAATTCCCCTTGACTGGAAGGTCAGTCTGCTCTCGGCGGGCCAGCAGGCACAAGTCGCACTCGCCATGTGCATGGGAAAGCGCCCCGACCTTCTGCTGCTGGACGAACCGATGGCGAGCCTCGACCCCCTGGCGCGTCGCGGCGTCAAGCAGATGCTGCTCGACTCGGTGACCGAGCGCGGAACCACGGTGCTCCTCTCCTCGCACATCGTTGACGAGCTGGAAGAGATCTGCGATCACCTCATCATTCTCTCGAAGTCGACGGTCCAGAAATCGGGAACCGTCGAGTCTCTCCTGGCGAACCATCGCGTCCTCATCGGACCTGAGGATTCCGCGCACTTCGATTCGGTGGACGTGATCTCATCGAGTACCGCGGGCCGTCAGGCAACGCTGTTGATCGAAGGCGATCCTGGACCGCTCTCGAGTGAGTGGCGAGTTCTTTCACCGGATCTCAATGAGATAGTTCTCGGCTACCTCGCCAAATCCAGCGCTACGAGCTACCGCGCCACCGGGGTTCGCGAAACGAGTCCTGACGAGGAACGTTCATGACGTGGGTCACGTGGCGCCGTTACCGCACTCGCATCATCGTGCTTGGGCTGTTCATGCTCATCTTGGTCTTCTTCATGATCATGACCCTGCACGGCTATCACGATGCGGTGGCCAATTGCGGCACCCAAGCTGGGGTATTTTTCCCAGTAACCGCCTGCTTGAGGACGGTCCAACGGGCAGAAAGCCACGCAAACTACGTGTCCATGGGAATCGGGCTACTGCCGTTCCTCGTTGGACTCATGCTCGGCGCGCCGCTCGTCGCTTCCGAGATTGACGCGAGGACCAATCGTCTCGCGTGGTCCCAGGGCATCACTCGAACCAGGTGGCTACTCTCTGGGTGGCTAACCATCGCAATACCGCTGGTGATTGCGATGTCGCTCTTCGGAATCATTGTCCAATGGTGGGCCAGTCACGTGGTCACGTCGAGCGCCTTCGGCGCTGGCCTGATCCAGAACACGGCATTTGACATCTCGGGAGTTGCCCCCATCGCCCTCTCTGTTCTCGCCTTGAGTTGCGGCACCTTTTTCGGCATAGCCTTCCGACGCTTCCTCTCCCCCTACTTAGGAACGTTCATCGCGCTCGCCGCCATAGTGGAGTTCATCTACGTCAAGGTATTTCCAACACTGGCTCCCCGGATGGCCACTGCCGCAACAGAATACGGAACAAACACCGCTCTACCCAGCGCACTGGGTCCCGACCCTCGCTACGTCGGTTACGGATTCAGGCGAAGCCCGGGTTTTCACGCAACGACGAGCACTCCGTCGACAAGCTCGATTGTTCAGCACTGCGCCACAACCACCAACGCAGGACAAACCATGCCTGGCAACTCCTCCTACATGCGGTGCCTGCAAATCAACCACGTGCAGGCCATCAACTTTTACCAGCCAGAGAGCCACTACTGGATACTGCAGTGGCGAGAAGCCGGCATCTACTTGGTTCTTGCCGCAGCACTGCTGGGCTTGTCGGTATGGATGGTGAGCCGATGGCGCGCGTGATAGTCCCCGGATCAGTGAACCATGGTCGCAAGGGTGTGATCGGCGTTGGCGCCTTCCGTGGATTCGACAAGTGCCGCGACCGACGACGAGGCAGTTCGCCACGACCAGACTATGGAGGCCGTTCATGATGTGGCTTACGTGGCGTCGCCACCACATCGGCATTCTGACGCTAACGCTGATTTGGCTTGCGTTGGTTACCGTGATGGTCGTCACCGAACGTCAGTACCACAGCGCAGCAATCGCCTGCGCTCACGTCACGCACCAACTCGCGAGGCAGAGCGCATGTCGGTCGGCCCAGGGTCGGTGGCAGATCAGAGACCAAACCTTCGTGTTGGGATTGATGCTGTGGCCCATTCTGATTGGACTTGTCATTGGCGCGCCGCTCGTTGCATCTGAAATTGAAACGAGGACCAACCGTCTCGCATGGTCTCAAGGTGTGACGAGGTCAAAGTGGCTCCTAGTGTCCTGGGCAACATTGGCCGTACCAGCAGCGGTAGCGACGGCCCTGTTGCAACTCGTCGTGCAGTGGTGGGCCACTCACGTCTATCTCGTTCCCATGGCCGGTGTCACCACCACGATTCCAACTGATCTAACCGGCGTTTCCCCGGTCGCCATTGCACTGTTCGCACTCAGTTTTGGAACGTGGGTCGGTGCACGACTGAGAATCGTTTCCATCGCTTCGGCAGTAGCCTTGCTCCTGCCACTCATCGCGTTTGCCATGATATCCATCAATACCAACACCAACGGGCGATATCCCCTTTCGCAATGGGGGGTCACCGGTATCTACCTCGCTCTAGCTGCAACGTTCCTGGCGCTCTCGTTGCTGACGGTCAGGAGATGGCGTGCATAGCTTGATTCATTCACGAGAAGTCCGTTGAGTCAGTCAGACGCATATTCGCGAACTCCCGAGCGGGTGTTGCCCCGACTTAGCCATTGTTGAGGACGGCTCGTTGAAGTTCATGCTGCAGCGATTTCGGCAAAGCTTTTTACTTTGGTACAGTGGATACCCCAATCGTTCGCTATTCAACGACGATTCGATTCTTGCGATCCTTACCGACGTCGAAGCCGAGGGCAGCATATCCTGGGAGCCTCTTGCGGTGCATTCGTGCGAGCACTGGACTCTTAGCGTCGACGTAATCGTGGACTTCAACTGATGATTTACCATCCAAGGGTCGTAGAATTCTGCCAACGTACTGGACGACTCTTCCCCGGAAGGCAATCGGAAACGCCATGAAGACAGTATCGAGCGGCGGACAATCGAACCCTTCGCCGAGGAAACTGCCGGTCGCGACAAGCACCAGCCCGCCTTGTTTTGAGGCGACATCCAAGTCCGCCATGACCTTGGCGCGTGCCTTCTTCCCCATCCCACCTCGCAAGACGAGAGGGGTGACCTCTCTCGCAGCGAGCGCTGCGACGACCGACGACAGGTGCTCAGTCCACTGCGTCAGAACGAGACAGTTCCTGCCATTTGCCGCTGCAGCGATGACATCGTCGCAGATTGCAATCGTTCGAGCCTCGTCATCCACTAACGCGCGAAAAAGGTCCTGGATGTGCGTGGCGTCATCACTAACTTCAAGACTCGTCTGGTGCACGATGAGTTTTCGACTGAAGTCGTTCTCGGCGTCGACCTTCTCATTCATCCGGTGACGAATCGGACCGCAGTACATGGCAATGAGCCCCTGGAGCCCGTCGCGCCGGTAGGGCGTTGCGGTAAGACCGAGCCACCGACGCGCACGGATCTGCTTGACGCATCGCTCAAAGGTCACGGCCGGAACGTGATGGCATTCGTCAACGACGACGAGGCCGTATCGGCTTGTTAATTCGTCGAGATCCTCTCGTCGAGCAAGACTCTGCGCCATCGCGATGTCGACGATGCCGGTGGTCTTATTCCGACCCCCACCAATTGCGTATTCCGGAGTTTTCGAACACGCAGTCCGGAGTTTTCGTACACGCCGTGAGTCAACCCGTGGCCGCGAAGCGGCCGGCGCTGTTGTGAGCTCAAGTTCCCTTAACTCACCTCCTTCGCGGTCATCGTAGAACAGCGCAACTGGTTCGTGGCGCACCGACGTTCGCGAGTCACTCGGTCGCCTTCGTGCTGCGTGATTGTGACAGCGTGGTGCGCTTTCGACGAGAGTCCCCGACGAGCTCGAAGCGATGCGCCCGCTCGAGCAGACGGTCGAGCGTGGCGTCGGCCACGGTCTCGTCGCCGAGACCTTCGTGCCAGAGGGTGACTGGCAACTGTGAGGTGACGATCGTCGACTTGGCCGATCGGTCCTCCACCACTTCGAGCAGATCGGCGGACTGGTCGGTCGTGAAGGGTCGCAGCAAGAAGTCATCGAGGATCACGACGTCGAAGCGAGCGAGCGCGCTCATCATCCGTGACAGGCGTCCGTCGCCTCGCGCGACGGCCAGGTCGTCGAGCAGCCTCGGGGTGCGCACGTAGAGGGCGGTGTGCCCGTCCTGGATGGCGCTGTGGGCGAGCGCGCAGGCGAGGAAGCTCTTGCCAACGCCGGTTGGTCCGACGATGATCACGTTGTGGTGGTGGGTCACCCAGTTCGAGTTGACGAGTGACGCGAAGGTCGCCTTGTCGAGTCCGCGCGCGCTCGCGTAGTCCACGTCCGCGACGACCGCGCCGGTCATGAGTTTGGCCGCCTTCAGGACCCGTTCGAGGCGGCGGTTCTGGCGCTGGAGCAGCTCGGCGTCAACCAGGAGCCCGAGGCGTTCTTCGAAGCTGAGCGAGGAGTAGTCGGGTTGTTCTCGCTGGACGAGCAGTCCGCTCGCCATGGCGGGCAGACGAAGTGCCCGCAGCCCCTCGATGGTGTTGTGGTTCAGCATGCCTTCTCCTTCATTGGTAGTAGTTCGCACCGCGGATGTTCGAATGGGTCGGATTGGCGCGCTTCGGCGCCGGCGCCAGTGGTTGTTTGTCGAGCCCGTGTTGCAGGATCGACGCGACCGACTTGTAGGAAAAGGAGCGGATCGCGAGTGCGCGCGCACAGGCCCCCTCGAGTCGCTCGGGGCCGTATTTCTTCTCGAGTCGAAGCACGCCCAGCGCCGAGCGGAACCCCTGCTCGGGGTGGGGCCGACTGGTTAGCAGCGTCTCGACGAACGCCTCGGTGGCCGGTCCGGTCTTCTTCGCCCAGTTCATGATGCGACTCGGCGTCCACTCGGCGTGGCGACGGTGGCTGCTCGGCATGTGGGCCGCGTCGGTGACGGCGATTCCCTTCGCGTAGCTGCGTTTGTGACTGGCGACGCGGCGGTTCTTGGAGAGGAACTCGACCACGTTGGCGCTCACGCGCACGTCGAGGACCTGGCCCACCAGGTGGTAGGGGACGCTGTAGAAATTGCGCTCGATTTGCAGGTGTTCTCTGAACTTGGACGGCAGCGTCTTGAGGGAGTCATATCGCGTAGACGGTTAATTGGACGCGGCGTGTTCGTCACCGATCGTGCTGCGATGCGTCGCGACGCTAGGGGGCA
>DAIEHI010000065.1 GCA_027355725.1 Acidimicrobiaceae bacterium | reverse complement strand
AGCAGATCGGGCCCAAAAATTTCGCCTAAGAACACTGTCTTCTCCTTTGACGTGCTTACTTAAAGAGTAGTGCCCCCAGGTTCAAACGGCGCAAAGAATTGGGAATTTGGGGCTGAACAGCACTTCCGACAGAATGAAATGATGCCGAGCCCGCGTAGCCAGACCTTTCGCGACTCCCTGAGCGTGTCGATCACCGTGGGGGCCTACGGGGTGGCCTTTGGAGCGGCGAGTGTCGCCGCGGGATTCTCGGTCCTGCAGACCTGCCTGTTCTCCCTGCTCACCTTCACCGGCGCCAGTCAGTTCGCAGCGGTCGGGGTCGTGGGCTCGGGCGGCGCGGCTCTGAGCGCCGTCGGGGCGGCGTGCATGCTCGCCACTCGAAATGCCCTCTACGGGATCCAACTCGCGCCACTGCTCAAGGTGAAGGGACTGAAGCGTCTCGCCGCGTCTCATCTCACGATCGACGAGTCGACCGGGGTCGCGCTCTCACAGGTGACCCGCGGACCCGACGCGATGCGTGCGGGATTCTGGTTGACCGGTCTTGGCGTCTTCATCTTTTGGAACATCTTCACGCTGCTCGGCGCACTTGGCGCGAAGGCGCTCGGTGATCCGGCGTCGTGGGGACTTGACGCCGCAGTACCGGCGGCGTTCCTCGGACTCGTGTGGCCGCGCCTCACGACGTTGAGACTGCGCATCGTTGCGGGCTCTTCAATGGTCTTCGCGCTCGCCATCACGCCATGGCTACCCGCGGGACTGCCGATCATTGCCTCGGTCGCGATCGCGATCGGATTCGGGTGGGCCAGGGGAGCGCCATGATGTGGACCGTACTCATCGCGACGAGCGTCATGAGCCTGCTCATCAAATGGTTCGGTCACGCCGTACCCGAGCGGTGGCTCGCCAACGCACGATTGCAGCGCATCAATGCACTGGTGCCCATCTCGCTCTTGAGTGCCCTCGTGGTGGCCCAAGGTCTCGTCGTAAGGACCCACGTGGTGATCGATCACCGACTCGCGGGTCTGCTCGCGGCCTTGGCGGCACTCTTTGCCAAAGCGCCCTTTCCGATCGTCGTCGTGGTCGCCGCTCTCAGCTCAGCGGCGGTGTATCACTGGCACTAGCCCGCGATGGCGATGCCAAGGACGAGCGCCACCACTGAAGAGAGTGACGCGACGCCCGCGTAGATGCCGCGCGAGCGAGGTGTCGTTGCCTTGGTGTGCATGAAACTGCCGACTCCGGCGAGAACGACCATGAGCATCTTCACACCAAAGGCCGCGTTCCATCCCGAACTCGCCGCCTGGTGGTCAAGCGCGAAATAGTTCCAGATACCCGTCGCGATGAGCACCCAGTAGGCCGGCCAACTCATGCGCCCAAATGCTTGGGCGACTTTTCTCGGCGCACCTTCGCCCATCGTGCGAACCGTTCCGATCAAACCGGCGAGCACGAACTGGCCACCGACCCAGATGGTGGCGGCGAGCACGTGCAAGCTGAGTCGCAGTATGTCCAGTCCACTCGCGAGTTGGGGTTGGGCGGTGAGCAACACTGAGACGTGATCCATCACTTGCCCTGCCAGTTCGGCTCGCGCTTCTCAGCGAACGCTACGGCACCCTCGAGGGCGTCGGCGCTTCGTCCGATCAGTCCGAAGGCCTCATCGTTGACCGTCCACGAGGCCTCCTCGTTCAACTCGGTCGCCTGCTTGATCACGCTCTTGGACACTCGCACCGCGAGGGGTGCGTTCTTTGCAATGCGCTCGGCGAGGGCGATGGCCGCGTCGAGCACCTGGTTCCCGGGCACCACGCGGTTCACGAGTCCGAGCTCGTACGCGCGCTGGGCGTCGATAGGGTCAGCGGTGAGCGCCATCTCGTAGGCAATCGTGAGCGGCACGCGCTTGGGGAGACGGATGAGCCCGCCGCCGCCGGCGATGAGACCACGCTGGGCCTCGGGGATGCCGAACTTCGCGTGGTCGGCCGCGACCACCATGTCACAACTGATCATGATCTCAAAACCTCCCGCGAGCGCTGACCCGTTGACGGCCGCGATCAAGGGCTTGGGGAAATCGCGCTTGGTGATGCCGCCAAAGCCCTTTTCGGTGATCGGGAACTCGCCCGTGGCGAAGGCCTTCAGGTCCATGCCCGCGGAGAACGCCTTCGTGTCAGCACCCGTGAGTACGACCACCCAGACGTCGTCGTCGCTCTCGCAGTCGTCGAGCGCGGCACTCAGCGCCAGGGCGGTCGCGCGATTGATGGCGTTTCGCGCTTCGGGTCGATTGATGGTGAGTAGTTCAATGTGTCCGCGTCGTTCACGCAGCAGTTCGTCGGCCATGAGGTCTCCTTCGACTCGCCCTAGGGGTTCGATTGAGACGCTAGTTGAGTTGGCGCGGTGGTGGGCGTGCGAAACTTGGCCCATGACACCGCGGCCGCTCTTGTACGCCACGCTCGACGGCTACGCCCTCGAAGGTGGATACGACCGGGCCTATGAACCGGCGACGTGCTTTAGTGCCACGATCGCACTTGGTCGCCACGCCGGTCCGGGCGACGCACTCGGGCTGTGGCGCGACTACGAGCGCGTGCTCGATCTCGCACAACAACTCGGGCTCGACGGTGTGTGTCTCAGCGCACAGTGGGCTCGCATCGAACCGCGCCAGGGGCGGGTTGACGAACGCGCCCTCGAGCGATACGGCGAAGTGGTTCGTTACGCCAACGACATTGGTCTCGGGGTCACCCTCGCACTGATCGACACGTGCTGGCCGTCGTGGCTCGGACTCGAGGCGTGGTTGCTGCCGTGGGTGGTGCCCAACGTGATCGAGCATGCGCGGCGCATGGCGACGTACTTCTCGCCTGAGCACGCGGACCTCATCATCTTTGCTGACCCTGATCGTCTGGTCGAGGACGGATACCTCAACGCGACCCTGCCGCCGTGGCGACGCGGTGCGCGCGCCGACGCCGCGCGGGTACGCCTGCAGATCGACAATATTCTCACCCAGCTCGCTTCTGACGTGCTCGTTGGAGAACGCCTCGTGCGCTCGTCACGTTGTGTTGAGTTGACGAGTGGCGAACTCTTCGAGCTTGACGCCGTGGTGGACGTCGAGCGACTCTACATTCGTTCCTTGGTTCGAGGCGTTGGACCCACGGCGACGAGCGCGGGTCTCATCTCACTGCATGAGGGTGCATGGCGTGCCAGCGCATCGCCTGAGGTTCTGGAGATCTTGAAGGACAATCGGCACTAGCCCTCGCGGTGTTGCTCTCGTCGCTTTCTAAGAAAGTGCAACGCCGTCCACCCGCCGATCATCAGTACGAGCATCGCAATCCCGAACCAGCTCGCGTACTTCTCCACCTTGGCGAGTGCGTTGCCGGCGAAGTAACCGAGCAAGGTGAAACTCACCCCCCACACGACCGCACCTAGGGCGTTGGCGAACAAGAAGCGCCGGTAGTGCATCTTGGAGATCCCCGCGAGGCCCGGCATCACCGCTCGAAGGAACGCGGTGAAGCGACCGACGAAGACGTAGGTGGGTCCGCGGCGACGAAGGCCTTCGAGCGCGCGTTCGAGCTCGACCCTTCGACGCTGCAGGACCGAGAGCAGCATGAGCCGCTCGCCGTAACGGTGGCCAATGGCGTAGCCCACCGAGTCGCCAATGATCGCGGCCACGACCACGAGCGCACAGAGGGCCACGATGTTCACGTGTCCCCTCGAAGCCACGACGCCGCCAATGATGACCGAGGTCTCTCCGGGCAGGATGAAACCAATGAACAACGCGGCTTCGCCGAACACGAGGATCGCGACGAGTGAGTAGACCAGGCCCGTTGGCAGGCTCTGGATCTGGTCGAGGATGAATGAGACGATCGAGGCGTTGAGCACCTCTCCATTGTTGTTGATAGAACCGCCCGATCCTGCGCCCAAGGACCCCAAAGGCCAGATTCTTACGGGATTTACAACTTGCTGTGGCAACATGGGTGAATGTCGAGCAGCCCTTTGCCGCAGAGCGCCACGTCCAAGGGGCGTGCTCGCACCTTGAACGCGCCGCCGCGAGCGGGAGCACTTTCGCAGTGGGCACTGTTGCCCCTTCGAGGATTCCTTGGTGTCACCTTCCTCTTCGCCGGACTCCAGAAGCTCGCCAACCCGGGCTTCTTCAACGAGAAGTCGCCATCGTCGATCCAGGCCCAGCTGACCGGTGCCGCCCGGGTCAGCCCACTGCACGCGCTGTTGGCGCACCTCTTGTCCTACGCGGTCCCCATCGGTATCACGATCGCGATCGCCGAGGTGGCGATCGGACTCGGGACCCTGCTCGGACTGTGGTCGCGGATCGCCGCCGTTGGTGGCGCACTCGTGTCACTGAGCCTCTTCTTCACGGTGAGTTTTCATGCCTCGCCCTACTACACCGGCTCGGACATTGTCTTTCTCTTCGCGTGGATACCCCTGATCATCTCGGGCGGGGGCACGAGGTTCTCCATGGACGCGCGCATTGCGCGCGAGGCCGCCACCTCCCAAGGTGCACCGCCGCCGGAGTTGGTTGCGATCCCCTTCGCCCAGGTCCAGGCGTTTTGTGGCCACTACGAGAAGCGCAACTGCACGGCGCGAAACAATGAGCCGTGTGACCAGACCCTCTGTCCGGTGTTGTTGGGCCCGAGCGAGTCGAGTGAGCGAGAGGACGCCGTCCATCGACGCACCGTCATCGTTCGAAGTGCCGCGACTGCAGTTGTTGGCGCGAGTGCCGCACTCTTCGCCGCCGGCACCGCAGAAGTGGGCAAAGTGATCGCGGGGTCCCCGAGCACCCCCGGCGTCAACGAACTCGGGGCCACGTCGGTCACGACCACCCCGGGTCAGTCGGCCCCCTCGCAGTCCGAGGGCACGTTGCTCGGCGCCGCGAAGGATGTTGCGGTGGGCCGCCCGGCGGTATTCACCATCCCCTCCTCGGGTGACCCCGGTATTGTGATCGAGCTCGCCCAGGGTCACTACGTGGGCTTTGACACGGTGTGTCCGCACATGGGCTGCACGGTCCAGTATTCGCCGTCTAACAACATGCTGGTCTGTCCGTGTCACCATTCAGAGTTCTACGCCAACAACGGCGACGTCATCCAAGGACCCGCACCGCACGGCCTCACCAAGCTCGACATCGTCGAAGGGTCCGACGGTAACCTCTACCTGAGATGAGTGAAGACCCGCGCCGCATACTCGTCATCGAGGACGATCTTGAACTGTCGCGGGCGGTGGCGGACCTGCTTCGCGACGAAGGGTTTCGCGTCGAAGAGCGCCACGATGGGGAGAGCGGGTTCCTCAGTGCTCGAGACGGTGCCTTTGATCTCATACTCCTCGACATCATGCTGCCCAAGCGCAACGGCTTCAGCGTGTGTCTCGATCTTCGTAACGCGGGCGTGCACACGCCGCTGTTGATGTTGACGGCCAAGGACGGCGAACTCGACGAGGTCGAAGGACTTGAAGTCGGCGCCGATGACTACCTGCGAAAGCCCTTCGAACGCTCGATCCTCATGGCGCGCATCCAGGCCCTACTTCGTCGTCACGACCGCGAGGGACCCCAGCGCCTGGTCGTTGGTGCGGTGTCACTCGACCCGCTTCGTCGAAAGGTCACCTGTCACAACCACGACGCGATGCTCACACCTCGAGAGTTCGCGCTCCTGGAGTTCTTGATGAACCACGCCGGGACATCCATTGCGAAGAGTGAGATCCTGAGCGCGGTGTGGGGAGAGGACTTCGACGGTGATCCCAATATCGTCGAGGTCTACATTGGTTACCTTCGACGAAAGATCGACCTCGCGGGTCAGCCGTCCATCATTCGCACCGTGCGTGGGGTCGGCTACACAGTGTCCGCGGGCTAATGAGGTCGCGCCACCTGTCGATTCGCGCACGACTCACCCTCTTCTTCGTCCTCTCGATCGCCATGGTGCTGGTCTTTACCGGCATCGCGCTCGTGAGCCTCGTTCACCGCTCACTCGTCACGAGTGCCTCGAACCAAGTCCAGAACGCGATCACGTCCACCCAGGAGCGTTTCGCCAGTGGGGCGATGCCGAGCTCGCGCGTCGTGGCACTGCCGGTTGTCGGCGACGTGGTCGTCCAGGTGACCAACGTCGCGGGCACCCAGGTGTGGGCCGCGAGCAACCCGATCGTACGAGAGCCGGTCTTGGCGCATTCGCTCAGCGACCCGACCTCGAACAACGGTCTCACCGTGGCATTGATCGAGAGCCCGCGCACCTCGGCGTTGTTGCCCGAATTGAGCCTCGGCCAGGTGGCGACCATCACGACACCGCGTGGCCCCGGGCTGGTCTTCGGCTATGTCTACAACGGTCCGATCAATCATCGTGTGGCGATCCTGCTCGCGAGCGTGGCGGTGTCGTTCCCACTGCTCTTGGTGGTCTCGGGCGCCCTCATCTGGTTCGGCCTCGGTCTCGCACTCGCGCCCGTCGAGGCGATTAGGCGCCGCGTCAACGCGATCGCCGCGCGCGACCTCTCTGAGCGTGTGCCGGTGACCCACGGCGACGACGAGATCGCGCGTCTCGCGCGCACCGTCAACGCCATGCTCGACCGGTTGGAGGCTTCTTCAAAGTTCCAACAGGAATTCGTCTCGAACGTCAGTCACGAACTGCGCAGTCCGCTGACGACGCTGCTCGCGACCGCGGACCGAGCCGCGAGCGATCAACGAAACACCGACTGGTCCGAGATGACCGCGACAATCCTTCGCGAGGGTCGTCGACTCGACGTCCTCATCGACGATTTGTTCTGGCTCGCGCGCAATGACGAGCGTCAGATCGACGCCACGCGCGTCGACGTTGACTTCGACGACATCCTCTTTGAAGAGGCAGCGCGCGTGCGTTCGGTGAAGGGCCTCAACGTCGACACCAGTGCCGTGCAGCCAACGCGGGTGAAGGCCGACCCCGCGATGATCAAACGCATGATCAGGAACGTCGTTGACAACGCATCGCGCTACGCGAAGAGTGAACTGCGCTTTGATTCGCACTACGACGAAGACGAGGTCGTGGTGTGGGTGAGTGACGACGGTCCCGGCATCGACGTCGCCAACAGTGCGAAGCTCTTCGAGCGCTTCGTTCGCGCCGACCCCGCGCGCAATCGCTACTCGGGTGGCACGGGACTCGGGCTCAGTATCGTCGCTGAGATCGTGCAACGACATGGTGGACGAGCCCAGTTCCTGCCAGTGAATCAGGGAACGAGGATCGAACTTCGCGTTCGCCGCGACGGGCGAGCGAACTGAGCGAGCGAGCGCTTCGCGCGAGCGCTCTAGAGTCAAGAAGATGAACACTTCTCAACTCTCTGAACTGACCGCTGACCCGATTCAACTGGTGGGCATGAGCTTCTACTTCGCGCCCTCGACGGCCGAGCGCGCGAAGGCCATCGGGCTCAACGTCTATCAGTTCTACGGACTGGGCCGAGGGGGCGTGTTAGGTGACGCCGACTACGACACCGTGTTCGACGCTTTCACCTTCTTCTCGCACCCCGCGATGGGGATGCTGTGGACGGCCTCGCGCGAGCACGGCGATCCCGCGGCGAGCGCCGAGGCGTACATTGAGGCCGCCTACGCCTACGCCGATCTCACCTTTGGCGCGATTGATATCAGCGTGCTCGACGCGTTCGCACGGGCCGCGCGAAAAGTCGTGAACGCGGTGCCCCCTGGGCGTCACGCCCTCTTTGACGGATACGCGAAGTATGAAGTACCCACAAATGCGCGGCACGCCGCCTACCTTGGGGCGATATTGCTGCGCGAACTGCGCGGCGGTGTCCACATCGATGCCGTGCACGAAGTGGAGATGACCCCAGAAGAAGCCGCGTACTTGCACGACCCCGCGATCTTCACCCTGCACGGCTACAGCGATGACGACGTGCCCGAGGTCACCCCCGAGCTCAAGGAGAAGAAGCAGCGCGCCGAGGAACTGACAACCCTCGGCGTTGGCGCCTACTTTGACGTGCTCACAGAGCCCGAGCGCGAGGCGCTCTTAGCGGGCGCACTCGCAATGCAAGAGGCCACGAAGAGCCCGGTGCCGGTATCGAGTTAGGTGTCATGAACGGCCCGTCGCGCTTTCGACTGCAGCGTTCGAGTCTCCTAACGCTGCTGGTGGTGTCGGCGCTCGCCGAGGCGGCCTGGACCGTGTACTTGGGGTGGCGGCTTCCGCGACATTACGTGGCCGATGACTGGCGCATTGCGTGGGTGGGTCTTGACGGGGCCCAGGTCGTGATGCTCGTGGGTGCGGCGTGGGCGGCGTGGCGGCGCCGGGCGCTACTGATCGTCTTTACGACCGCGGCGGGCACGCTACTCCTCGTTGACGCGTGGTTCGACGTCATGACCGCTCGCGGGGGAGACCTCGACCAGAGCATTGCGTTCTTGTTCCTCGAAATACCGTGGGCGCTCGTGCTCTTCTACGTGAGTTATCGGGTGATGTACCAGTTCGCGAACGCGCACTTCAACGGCGTCGCGGTTCGAAGGATCATGATCCCCAACCACACCCACGTCGTCGAGGTCGCAGAGAAGATCGAGCCACGAGAACTCGACCCCGACCTCTAAGGGAACCGCACCCCCTCGAGGCCGAGCAGGTAGCGCTTGACCTCGTCACCGCCGCCGTATCCACCTATGCCATTGGCCGCGACGACCCGGTGACAGGGGATGATGACGGGCCAGGGGTTGGCGTTATTCGCGTTGCCGACCGCGCGCGCGGCGAGGGGGCG
>DAIEHI010000064.1 GCA_027355725.1 Acidimicrobiaceae bacterium | reverse complement strand
ACGCTGGGCTACACTTGATGGACTCAGATTTATGGGCGTCGAGCCCGACGAATCCAAAGAAGTGTGACGGGCTCGCCCGTACTGGCGAAAGAGAAGATCGATGGCAGTTCCAAAGCGCAAGACCAGCAAAGCCAAGACCCGTAGCCGCCGTGCGGCGAACTGGCGCTTGGAGCGGCCCGCTCGTAGCGTCTGCCCGCAGTGCGCGACGTCAAAACTGCCCCACGTCGTATGCCCCAACTGTGGTTGGTACAAGAATCGTGTAGCGGTCGAGGTCAACTGAGTTGACCCTGCCCATCGCCCTTGACGCGATGGGTGGTGACTTCGCACCCGCAGAGATCATCGCCGGCGCCCGGCGCGCGGTGGATGAACTGGGGTTGTCGGTCACCCTCGTTGGCGTGCCAGAACTCATGGGCGACCCCTTGGGTCTCGAGGTCGTTGCTTGCAGTGAGGTCATTGCAATGGATGACGACCCCGCATCGAGTGTGCGAAAGAAGAAGGACTCGTCGCTCGTACGCTGCGCCGAGCTCGTCAGAGATGGCAAGGCCTCGGCCATGGTGTCCGCCGGCAACACCGGTGCGACCATGGCGTCAGCGCTGCTTCGAATGGGGCGGCTCTCGGGCGTCATCCGACCCTGCATCGTCACTCCGATCCCGCGACTCAACATGTCCCCGGCGGTCCTCGTCGACGCGGGCGCGAACGCGGAATGCACGCCTGAGATGCTCGTGCAGTTCGCCCAGATGGGCGCGGCCTTTCACAGTGCGCACTACGAATCATCACGTCCGTCGGTGGGGCTGCTCTCAATTGGTGAAGAGCCCACCAAGGGCACGCCGCTCGTGAAAGAGACGCACGCACTGCTCGCTGGTCTGAGCGATCTCAATTTCGTTGGCAACGTTGAAGGACGTGACCTCATCCCGGCGCCAGTCGACGTGATCGTGACCGACGGCTTCACCGGCAACGTCGCACTCAAGACTCTCGAGGGAGCGCTTCGCTTCATCATGGGTGCGGTGCTCAACGTGATCGGCACCAATGAGGTCACCTCGGCCGCTGGTGAGGCGCTCTTTCCTTATCTCATGCCCCTCGCGAGCCAATTGACGCCTGAGAACCAAGGTGGGGCGATGTTGCTCGGTCTAAAGGGGATCTGCGTCATAAGTCACGGCTCGTCGAACGCGACCGCGATCATGAACGCGCTGCGGGTGGCGGCTGAAATGGACGCCGCCGACGTGGTCGCCAAGCTAGCGAGCTCCATCGTCACTGATCACGAGGCATAATCATCGCATCGGGGTTCGCTTCTCGGTAATCTAGAGCAGCAACACAAAGGAGTGGTCATGACCGCAGACGCTGGAAACGCATCATCACTCGACCGGGTGGCAATCCTTGGAATAGTTCGAGATCAGCTCGCCGAAATCCTTGAGAAGAGTCCCGATGAGATAGGCGAAGACGTGCCGTTCGTCGAACTCGGCGCTGATTCGCTGGCGCTCATTGAACTGGTGGAAGCCCTCGAGGAGAACTTGTCGGCTCACGTGGCAGGATTTCACATCGATGACGAGGACCTTGAGGGCCTCGCGTCGGTGCGAGATGCGGTTGACTACGTGAGCGCCAAGCTGCAAGTGGCGTAACGAGGTTCGTGAGCACTTTGCTCTCGCCCCTTGACACCTTGGCTCACCGCCTGGGCATCGAGCCCACCAGTGAGACTCTCGTGTTGGCACTCACTCACTCGAGTTACGCCGCTGAACACGCGACCGAGTCGAACGAGCGCCTGGAGTTTCTGGGCGACGCCGTGGTGGACCTCGCGATCGCCGACCTGATACTTCAAAAGCACCCCACGCTCAACGAAGGGGCGAGTTCGATCCTTCGCTCGCGCGTCGTCAACGAAGAGTCACTCGCCACCGCCGCAACCGAGTTAGACCTCGCTTCGTACTTGCGCATTGGTCGTGGCGTGATGAAGGAGAACGGTCTCTCGCGACCCTCGATCCTCGCGGACGCCTTTGAGGCGCTCGTTGCGGCGATCTACCTCGAACGCGGTTACGACGCCGCAAAGCTGTTCGTGCAACACGCCCTCGCCGATGCGGTGGAACGCGCGTCCACGGTGGCGAGCACGCTCGACGCCAAGACGCGCCTTCGACAGTGGTCTGAGGCGTCGGGATTCGGGGCACCGGTGTACGAAACGGTCGCGAGCGGCCCCTCGCACGACACGGTCTTTGAGGCGACCGTGCGCGTGGGCGAACTGCGCGCGAGCGGAACCGGTCGATCGAAGAAGCGCGCGGAGACTCGGGCTGCTGAGGCCGCGTGGGAGGGACGACGACATGCCGGAACTACCTGAAGTCGAGACGGTACGGGCGTCGCTCGTGCGCGACATGATTGGACGAAAGATCAAGTCGGTGACGGTCACCAACGGCCGCGTTGTTCGCCGCCACAAGAGCGCGAAGGACTTTCGAGCGCTGCTCGAGGGCCATTCGATCAAGGCCGTCCAGCGCCTGGGCAAGTACCTCATCGTCGAACTCGACAACGCCAATCACCTCGTGATCCATCTCGGGATGAGCGGCCAGCTGCTGCGCGCGAAGGGCGCCAAGGACCCCAAGCCAAAGCACACCCACGTCGTGATCAGCTTCACTCAAGGCGAGGAACTTCGCTACGTGGACCCACGGACGTTCGGAGAGTTGTTCGTCTCCATTCGCCCACCCGACGATGCCGAAGTCGAGATCTCGAAGTTCGCGCGCCTGTCGATCGGCGGCGACGGCCTGGCGCTTCGCCACCAAATCCCTGAACTCGCGCACCTCGGCATCGACCCTTTCGAGGACCAGATCGGCTGGGACCGGTTCGCCGCCATCCTGCGCAGCCGCTCCACGTCGCTCAAGATCGTGCTCACTGACCAGGACATCATCGCGGGTATTGGCAATATCTACGCCGACGAGTCGCTCTTCGCCTCGGCCCTGATGTACGACCGCTCGGCGGAGTCCTTGTCGACGATTGAAATCCGCCGCCTGCATCGGTCCATCACTGAGATCTTGACCGAAGCCATCAAGCACGGCGGATCGACCCTCGCCGACGAGCAGTTCGTGAACCCCGACGGCAAGCCCGGCAACTACCAGGAGTACCACCAGGTCTACAACCGAGAGGGTCTGCCGTGCTATCAGTGTCGCCAACCCATCAAGCGCGTCACCCTTCGGGGGCGCTCGACGTTCTTTTGCGAAAAGTGCCAGGGCTAGCGCCCGAGGCGACCCCAGAAGGTTGCTAGCGTCTACGCGTGTTTCTTAAGCGACTGACCATGAAGGGCTTCAAGTCCTTCGCCGACAACACCGTGCTGGAGTTCGAGCCTGGCGTCACCGCCGTGGTTGGCCCGAACGGCTCGGGGAAATCCAACGTTGTCGACGCGGTGACCTGGGTGCTCGGCGCCCAGAGCACCCGAGCGCTGCGCAGCGCGAAGATGGACGACGTCATCTTCGCAGGTACCGCGAACAAGGCGGCGCTCGGACGTGCCGAGGTGGCGCTCACGCTCGACAATTCCTCGGGTCGCCTCTCGATCGAGGGCGCTGAGGTCACGATCTCTCGCACGCTCTTTCGAAACGGTGACTCGGAGTACGCCATCAATGGGACCACGTGTCGGCTCCTTGACGTGCAAGAGCTCCTCAGCGACTCTGGGGTCGGTCGCCAACAGCACATGATCATTGGCCAGGGTCAGTTGGACTCGATCCTCAATTCGAGCTCTGAGAATCGGCGCGCGGTCATCGAAGAGGCCGCGGGTGTCCTTAAGCACCGTCGCAGAAAAGAGCGCGCCGAGCGTCGCTTGAGTGCCACTCAGGAGAACCTCGAGCGCTTGGGTGACCTGGTGCGTGAAGTGCGTCGCCAGATGCGCCCCCTCGAGCGTCAGGCCGCCTCGGCTCGCAGCTTCTCAGATGTCGAATCTGAATTGCGCGGTGCGCGCACGGTGCTCTTCAGTTCGCGACTCACGTCATTTGAACAGCGGCGCCGCGAACTCGACGCCGACCTCGTGGCGGCGTCTGAGCGCGAGCGTGACCTGAAGACCCAGTTGGTGACCCTTGACGCGCAGGCCAGCGCGGCCGCGGCAGAGATGGCGAGTCGACGAGAAGAGATGCTGGCCTCGACGCTTGGAACCCTGCAAGGCTTGAGCGAACGTGCCCGCGGCACGCAGTCGCTGATCCAAGAGCGCGAACGATCGCTTCGTACCGCGCTCATTGCCTCTGCGGACGAGAACGTGATCGCGACCCTCGAGGCGGACGCGGCCAAGTTGGCGAGTGACCTCGCGAGTCTCGAGCTCGAAGAGGCGGAGTTGATCGAACGAAGGGCGGCCCTGGACGAGGCGCGCAGTGAGCTCGAGGCGAGTGAAGCACGGTTCGATGCAACGTGGGGATCGACCTCGAGCGAGAGCGACGAGGCGGCCCTCAGGGCGACGCGCGAGAGGATCGGCCTCCTCGAGCGCTCGCTCGCGTCGCTTCGAGAGAGCGAACGACGTAGCGCCAAGCGCTTGGACGACGCACGAACGAGTCTTGAGGCGGCGGGCGGCGAACGTGAAGAGGCCATTGGTGCCCGCGACCGTGCACGCATTGCCGTTGAGGGCGCGAGCGAGGAGCGCCTCGACGCAGAAGCGCAGGCCGAGCGCGCCGAGCAGGCGCGTGGCGAAGCCGACGAAGCGCTACGAGAGGCGACTGACGTGGCTGCTCGCACCCAGGCGCGTGCTGAGGCATTGGCCCGCGCACTCGAGGAGCTCTCGGGGGCCGGGGGCCGAGCCATCATTGGCAACCTCGAAGGCGTGCTCGGCTCGTTTCTCGACCTCATTGAAGTCGACGAGGGTTGGGAGCGCGCCGTTGAGTCGGCGGCGGGTGCGTCGGTCGGGGCGATGGTCGTCGATGGTCGAAAGTCCGCTCGTGCGGCACTCGAGGCGCTGCGTCGAGAGGGTGGCGCGGGTCTGATCCTTCCCGTTGGAGAGGGAGTGGTCACGTCGCCCGACACGCCCCCTTCGTGCACCGCGCTTCGAAGCCTCGTGCGGGCCCGCTCGGGTGCGCCTGAACACGTGACGCGCGTGCTCGATGCACTGCTCGGTCGCGCTTTTGTCGCTAATGACTGGGAGTCGGGTATCGAGGTCGCGGTCGCTCACCCCGATCTCGTGGTCGTCACGCGCGAAGGCGACCGTTTCGCCTCATCGGGGTGGCGTGTTGCCTCGGGTCGCGCGGTCGTGACACGTTCAACCGTTGAAGAAGCCCAGGCACTGGCCCAACAGGCCCACGACGCGGTCGGTCCGATCAGGCAAGCTCGAAGTGCCGCCGACCAGTCCGCAGTCGAGGCGCGTCAGCGCCTCAATCGTTCGAGCACCGCCCTGGCCCAGGCCGAGGCGGAGTTTCAGCGTCGCGAGCGTGACATCGAGCGACTCGGGACCCTGCTCGAAGAACTTTCGCGCAGCATCGAATCGTTGAGCAGCGACGTTGGCGAGCTGGCCGTGCAGATCGTCACCATTGACGAAGAACTCGAGATCCTTTCAGCGCAGTTGCCCGAGTTGGAGCGGGCGGTGAGCGAGGCTGGCGAGCGCAAGGTGCAGATGGGCGCTGAGCGCGTGAGCGTTGAGGCGAAGCGCAGTGACGTGGCCCAGTTGTCGACCGCCCTTTCTCGACGCGAGGCCGAATTCGGCGAACGCCGTCGTCTCATTGAGCAGCGACGCGCTGAGATCGAGTCACGACTCGAGGGACGTTCATCGGAGCGCGCTGAGGCGGCGAGTCGGCGTGAGTCGCTCGAATTCGACCTGCAGGTCCTTGCTCGTCTGGCCCTGCTCGTTGGTTACGCGTCAGAGGACATCCGTTCGTCCCAAGAGGCAATGGATTCAACGTACCGTGAGCAGTTGGAGGCTTCGCGCGCCAGTGCCGAGCGTCTCGAAGAGGTGCGCCAAGCCCGCAACGCCGCCGAAGCCCGACTGAGTGAGGTCGCTGAAGCCGTTCATCGCGGAGAGATCGAACACGCTGAACTCGCGGTCAAGGTGTCAAACCTCTACGAATTGATCCGCCGCGACCTCAACATCGAGCCCCACGAGATCGGCGTGCCCCCACAGATCGACCTCGCCGAAGGGGTCACGATCGAACAACGCGTCGGCGAACTCGAAGCGCGCATCACCTCGCTCGGGCCGATCAATCCGCTGGCCCTTGAGGAACTGGCGGCGCTCGAGGAACGATACAAGGACCTCGACGCCCAGGTCAGCGACGTCAGAAACGCACGCCGTGAGCTCCAAGAGGTCCTTCGCGCGCTCGATGAGGAGATCATGCAGACGTTCTCGAGTGCGGTGGCTGACGTGAACGAGCACTTCTCGACCTTGATCGCCATGCTCTTTCCCGGTGGCCAGGGACGACTCATCCTGACCGAGCCCGACAACCCGCTCAACACTGGTGTGGAGATTGAGGTTCGCCCCATGGGCAGGAACGTTCGACGTATCTCACTGTTGTCAGGTGGCGAGCGATCGATGGCCGCGCTCGCGTTCCTCTTTGCAGTGTTTCGCTCGCGACCTTCGCCCTTCTACATGATGGACGAGGTCGAAGCGGCCCTGGACGACGTCAACCTGCAGCGATTCCTCTCGCTCGTCGACGAATTCCGTGACGAGGCGCAGTTGCTCATCGTGACCCACCAGAAGCGAACGATGGAAGCGGCCGACGCTCTCTATGGGGTGACCATGGTGCCCGGCGCATCCTCCAAGGTGGTCAGCCAGCGCGTCAAGCGGACCAGAGAAGTCGAGCCAGCGTGACCGTCATCATCATCATTGTCGCACTGTTGGTGATCGCGGCGCTCGTCGTCGTCGTCGCTCGTCGACGTCGTTCGCCAGCACTGCAGAGTGCACCGCGACCCGCCATGCCTGAGGTGCTCGTCACCGAGGTCGCCGAACGCCCGCAGTTGGTTGAAGAGGTTCCCGTCCTCGAACAGCGCCTCGGCGCCTCGCGCTCCATCTTTGAGCGGGTCCGTTCGATGGTTACAGCGGGTGCCCTCAGCCAGGACCAGCTCGACATCGTTGAAGAGGTGCTCCTTCGAAGTGACGTCGGCGTCGCAACAACCAATGCCGTCCTTGATGACCTGCGCACGAACGGGGCGCCCGAGGGGACCGCGCACGCGGTTCGTGCGGCGTTGCTCGGATCCCTTGATCGTGAGCGAACCCTCACCGACGTCGCCGACCCCGGTCGGGTGCCCGTGTGGCTCTTCGTCGGGGTGAACGGCGTGGGCAAGACCACCACCATTGGCAAGTTGGCCCATCGTCACGTCAATGAAGGGCGCTCGGTGGTCCTCGCGGCCGGCGACACGTTCCGCGCCGCCGCCTCAGAGCAGTTGCAACAGTGGGCCGATCGGACCGGCGCGGACATCGTGCGAGCCGCCGAGGGGGCTGACCCCGGCTCGGTGGTACACGACGCCATTGGTCGCGCTGCCGCGAGGGGTGCGGACATCGTGCTCGCCGACACCGCAGGACGCCGGGCGAATAGCACGAATCTCCTGGATGAACTGAGCAAGATCCGCCGAGTCGCCGATCGCGAGCCCGGTCAGGTCGTCGAGACCTTCATGGTGCTCGACGCCACGACCGGTCAGAACGCACTGAGCCAGGCACGAGAATTTCAAGCCGCGGCGAACGTCACGGGTATCGTCCTCACCAAACTTGACGGCACCGCGCGTGGGGGCATCGTCGTTGCGATCGAGCGCGAATTGGGCATCCCGGTCAAGTTCGTGGGCATCGGAGAGGGGGTGGGGGACCTCATTCCCTTCGAGCCCCACGCCTTTGTTGACTCGCTCATCGACGCCTGACGGTAGCCTTCAAGCATCATGTTTGACGCCCTCAGTGAACGATTCGAACGACTAGGCACTTCCCTTCGATCTCGTGGACGGCTGAGTGACGCCGACCTCGAAGAAGCGCTCGGTGAAGTCCGTTCGGCGCTGCTCGAAGCGGACGTCGAGTTGGGTGTGGTGCGGGCTTTCTTAGAGGCGGTGCGCGAGCGCGTGAGCGGCGAGGCGCTCAACCAGAGCCTGACCCCCGGTCAGCAGGTCATCAAGGCGGTGCACGAACAGCTCGTCGAGGTGCTCGGCGGCTCCGCACTCAAGGTCACCTACGCGTCGCGACCGCCAACGGTGATCCTGCTCGCTGGTCTCCAGGGCGCCGGAAAGACAACGACGGCGGCGAAGTTGGCGCAGTGGTTCAAGCAACAAGGTCGTCAGCCCTACCTCATCGCCGCCGACCTCCAGCGCCCCGCGGCCGTTGAGCAGCTTCGCGTGCTCGCGAGCCAGATCGGCGTCGACGTCTTTAGCGAGGCGACCGACCCGGTAGAGGTCGCTCGAAAGGGTGTGCGCGAAGCGGAACGACTCGGGCGTGACGTGGTGATCATCGACACCGCCGGTCGCCTCGCCATTGATGAGGCCCTGATGCGCGAGGTGCGCTCGATCAGTGAGGTGACGTCGCCGCACTACACATTCCTCGTAATCGACGCCGTGACTGGTCAAGACGCAGTGCTGACGGCGCGCTCGTTCCACGAGACACTCGCTTTGAGCGGCATCATCGTCACCAAACTCGACTACGACGCCCGTGGCGGTGCCGTGTTGTCGGCGCGAGGCGTCGTTGGACGACCAGTGGTCTTTGCGTCGACTGGCGAGAAGCTCGCTGACTTCGACCTCTTCCACCCCGAGCGCATGGCGTCTCGCATCCTGGGTATGGGCGACATGCTGTCACTCATCGAGCAGGCTGAGCGCACCATGGACGCGAGCGTGGTCGCCGAGTCCGCTGGGCGGATGATGAGCGGCACCTTCACGCTCGATGACTTCATGACCCAGCTCAACCAGGTTCGAAAGATGGGGTCGCTCGGGGGGCTCATGCGTCTGGTGCCCGGCGTGACCAAAGAGATGCGCAACGCCGCCTCCAACGTCGACGACGGTGAATTGAACAAGATAGAGGCCATCGTGCGCTCGATGACCCCGCGCGAGCGTCGAGAGCCGACCATCATCGACGGATCACGACGCACTCGGATCGCCAAGGGGTCTGGAACCACGGTGAACGCCGTCAATCAACTCCTGAAGCAGTTCACTGAGATGCGAAAGATGATGAAACAGATGAGCGGCGGGGGAATGCCGAACCTGCCCGGTGGCATGGGGCGCATGGCCCAAGCCGCCGCCAAGGCCAGTGCGAAGCGTGGTGGTGAGTTGCCACCGGGCTTTGAAGCGCTCGGGGCCGGAATGAGTGCCGGCGCGCCGGTGGCGCGAAATAGCGGCGGGAAAAACAAGAAGAAGAAGGGTGGGAGGGTAACACCCCCCAAACAACGCTAAACTTTGACGCTCGGGTATATCGCCCAGTTCTGGTGGACCAGAACAAAAGATTTGAAGGGAATTTCGTCGTGGCTGTGAAACTTCGTTTGGTGCGTATGGGAAAGAAGAAGCAACCGACCTATCGCGTGGTGGCGGCTGAGAGTCGTCGCGCCCGCTCGGGTGCGTTCTTAGAGATCTTGGGCACGTACCAGCCTCGTGGCCTCTCGAGTGCCGAGCCCGAGACCGTGTTCTCGATCGACAACGAGAAGGCCGTGCACTGGCTCCAGCACGGTGCCCAGCCGACTGATCGCGTGGCCAAGTTGCTGCAAAAGAGCGGCGCGCTCGACGCGTACGAAGCCGCCAAGGCCGCAAAGGTCGCCAAGTGAGCGACGTGCACGACGACTACGTCGCCGGCGACATCAACACCATTGACGAGGACGACTTCGACGAGATCGAAGAGACCTACGAGAGCACCAAGGAAGCGGTCACCGCAACCGCAGCGCTCGAGTTCATCGCGAAGTCCCTCGCCGAGGACCCGAGTGCCGTGTCGGTCGAGGTGAGCGAGCGCCAAGGCAAGGTCGTGTTGTCCTTGAGCGTTGGAGCGAGCGACATGGGCCGGATCATCGGACGTCGTGGACGCACCGCACAGGCCATTCGCGCGCTGGTTGGCGCGGCGGGCTCTCGCGATGGCGTGACCACGTCTGTCGACATCGTCGACTAGTGCCGAGCGCCGACGAGCGCGCCACGCTCGAAGTCGGACGAATTGTCAAGGCCCACGCTCTTCGCGGGCAGGTCATTGTTGATCTGTGGACCGATCGATTAGAACGACTGAGCCCGGGCACCCAACTCCTCAGTGCCAAGGGTCCGCTCGTCGTCCTTAGCGCTGCCGCCCACCAGGACCGCTACATCGTCAGTTTCGATCTGATCCAGACTCGCGAGGACGCTGAGAGTTGGCGTGGTGTAGTGCTGAGCGCTCCGCGCCTTGACGACGATGACGTAATTTGGATCGACCAGTTGTTCGATGCCGAGGTCTATGACTCCTCAGGCGTACGTCGAGGCGTTGTGGTCGACGTGGAGTCCAATCCGGCGAGCGACATCTTGGTGCTCGATAGTGGAGCACTGGTGCCGCTCACCTTTGTCACCAATGTCGTCGCGAACGTGCGCGTTGACGTTGAGGTCCCCGAGGGGCTCTTCGAGTGAGTCTGCGCGTTGACGTCCTCACCCTGTTTCCCGAGGCACTGGCCCACTACGCCACCACGTCGATCCTCGGTCGCGCCAGCGAGCGTGGCGTGTGGCAACTGCACCTCCACGATTTTCGAGACGCCACCGATGACCCGCATCGAAGCGTGGACGACACGCCCTTCGGCGGTGGCGCGGGGATGGTGCTGCGCGCCGAGCCCATTCTTCGCACCATTGAATCGGTCCCGGATCTCGCGCGTCCCGTCATTGCCCTGACACCGTCAGGCCGGCGATTCGACCAGGCGCTCGCGCGCGAACTGGCGGCGCTCGATGGTTTCACGTTGCTCTGTGGCAGATACGAGGGTTTCGATCAGCGGGTGCTGGACCTCGCGGTCGATATGGAGATCTCGCTCGGCGATTTCGTGCTCGCGGGGGGAGAACTCGCCGCCCTGTGCGTCATTGAGGCGGTCGTGCGCCTGCGCCCGGGGGCGTTGGGCAATGACGAATCGAGCGTTGAAGAGTCGTTCAGTGATGGACTGCTCGAATATCCACATTTCACGAAGCCCGCAGTCGTTCGGGGCCGTGAAGTGCCCGAAATCCTGCGCTCGGGGGACCACGCTCGTATCGCGCGCTGGCGCGAGGCCCAGGCCCTTCGAGCGACCATCGAGCGTCGACCCGACCTCATCGAGCGTCGAGGGGGGCTGAGCGAGCGGGATCGTGAGATTCTCGGGGAATTCGGCCTTCTGGAAGAACCCCGCGAGAACGGCTAAACTTCTAAAGCCTCAGTGATCCGAAAGGGACCGCTCTCATGAATCCGACCGACCTAATTGACCGCGACTCACTTCGCGACGACATTCCCTCTTTTCGCACCGGCGACACCTTAAAGGTGCACGTGCGCGTTGTCGAGGGTACACGCGAGCGCGTGCAGATCTTCCACGGCGTCGTCATCCGGCGCCAGGGGTCGGGTCTGCAGGAGACCTTCACCGTGCGAAAGGTGAGCTTTGGCGTGGGCGTGGAGCGTACGTTCCCCGTGCACACGCCAACGATCGCCAAGATCGAAGTCGAGTCGTACGGCGATGTACGACGAGCCAAGTTGTACTACCTCCGTGATCTGCGTGGAAAGGCCGCCAAGATCAAGGAGCTCCGCGTCACCGAGCGTCCGTAGCCAATTTTGGGCGAAGAAGAGCTCGACGACTACGAGTCCACTCTCGAACTCGCATTGGTCCAAGAGTACAAAGCCGTGGTCGGCATGTTCGACTTCGCGGTGGAGACCGACCGTCGCTTTTACCTGGCCAACTCGGTCTCAGTCGAGGTCCGTTCGAGTGGCACACCGACCCTGCTCGAGGTGAATCTCCACGACGCGTGGGTGTGGGATATGTATCGCGCGGCCCGCTTCGTGCCATCGGTGCGCGTCTTGACCTTTCGAGACGTCAACATCGAGCGATTGCCCAAGGAAGATCTTCAGCCCTAGCCGTGGCGATAGTCCGACTCTCGACAACGCGTAGCGCGCTTGAACGGGTTCCTCACTTCGTCGCTGATCATGACCTTGCGGTGGTGTTCGACTGTGTGGACGCTAATACGATCATCTGCGCTGCGGCCCTGAGGGATCAATGGACCTCGCCGATTGGCGTCTGGCTCGAGGTGTCGCCTGCGTACCCGGCCCAGATGTGCGCGCGCGACGTGAAAACCCTCAGCTGGCTCGTCGACCTTGAGAACGTCGTCGTCAGCGCCGCTGAGAACGCTCATGCCCACGCGCTCGTCGTGCGGGCGCTGCTCACCAATGACGAGGTCAACCTCGCGAACGAAGTCGCCACGTTGAGCGGTGCCTACAATCGGCCCGCACCTCCGCGGGCGCTTCGCGTATGGAGTAGCACGGGCGGGGTCCTCGAGAATGACGGCCTCCTACTCAGCGAACTATCGGTCATGGCCGGTGAACTGGGCCAGTTGACCGCGTACGCGTAGCTCTATTCGGGTTGCATGGTGATGCGGTCGGGGCGAATACGAACGGTGACACGTACTTCGCCCTCACGGCGAAGCGGATACGAGTCGAGGTCCATGTACTTCTTCGCGAACCGGTCGATCACTTCATCGGCGCCGTCGGTCGTGAAGGTGACGACCGTACCGAGCACCGAAATGCAGTCATAGGGGTTGTCGGGATCGGTCAGTGAGACTGCCACCCGGGGGTCTGAGGCGAGATTTCGGGCTTTGGCGCGACCGAGGGCCGTGTTGATGACAATTTCATCACCGTCGAGCTCGCACCACACCGGCGTCACGTTCGGCGATCCGTCACTCCCGAGTGAGGCGACGTGAGCGAGCACCCGCTTTGCGAAAATAGCGCGAGCCTTATCGGAGAATGTTGTGGTCATTGTGCCCTCATTGGTAGTGGTTGAAACAGAACTAGTTTTACTGTAATGAGGATCAGCGAACTCCAGTGCGCGCGATTCCAAGGACTTCACACCGCTGAGGTGAATCTTTGGACCACGCGTCGCGGCCACGTAGCATCACGCTGGCGTCGCCGCTGAACAAGTGGCGTCAATAGCCGTCGACATCGGGCACAACCCTGGGGTGAGCGAACTCGTGAGCGAAGTAGCGAATTCAAAGAGGAAGTAGAGAGGAAAGTATGACCAACGTTCGTATCGAATCCGACACCATGGGCGACATCGAGGTCCCCGCGGACCGGTACTGGGGAGCCCAGACCGAGCGGAGTCTGCACCACTTCGCAATCGGGGACCAGACCATGCCGGTGGCGCTGCTTCGCGCGTTTGGGGTCCTCAAGCTCGCCTCGGCCCAGGTGAACCACGCGCTAGGAAAGCTCGACGAACAGCGCGCTTCGCTCATCGAGCGCGCGGCCAACGAAGTCATCTCGGGGGTGCTCAATGACGAGTTCCCCCTGCGCATCTGGCAGACCGGCTCGGGCACGCAGACGAACATGAACGTGAACGAGGTCATCTCGAACCGGGCGATCGAACTCGCCGGTGGTGAGCGTGGCAGTAAGGTCCCCGTACACCCCAACGACCACGTCAACATGTCCCAGTCCTCCAATGACACCTTCCCAACGGCCATGCACATCGCCGCGGTCGTCGAGATCACCGATCGACTCATTCCTTCACTGCAGCGTCTGCGCGACGCGCTCGACGCCAAGGCGCGCGCGTACGAAGGGGTCACCAAGATCGGTCGCACGCACCTCATGGACGCGGTGCCGCTCACCCTCGGTCAGGAGTTCTCGGGCTACGTCGCACAACTCGACGCCGACCTCGATCGATTACGTCTGGTGCTCGGTGGGCTCTACGAATTGGCCGCCGGTGGTACCGCTGTCGGCACCGGGCTCAACACGCACCCCGAGTTCGGTGAGCGCGTCGCGGCCGCGATTGCGGCGTTGACGGGTAAGCCCTTCGTCACCGCCCCGAACAAGTTCGCGGCCCTCGCCGCTCACGACGCACTCGTGTTCGCTCACGGCGCGATCAAGACAACCGCCACGAGTCTCATGAAGATCGCCGATGACCTTCGTTGGCTCGGATCAGGCCCGCGATCGGGACTTGGAGAGTTGCAGTTACCCGAGAACGAACCCGGGAGTTCGATCATGCCGGGCAAGGTCAATCCCACCCAGTCCGAGGCAATGATCATGGTGTCGATCCAAGTGTTCGCTAACGACACCGCGGTGGCCATGGCTGGCTCGAGGGGCAACCTCGAACTCAATGTCTGCAAGCCCGTGATCATCCACAACTTCTGCAACTCGATTGACCTGCTCACCGACGCCTGTGACCGGTTCCGCGAATTCTGTGTCGAGGGGCTGGAGCCTGACTATGAGCAGATCAGCCATCACCTGAACAATTCGCTCATGCTCGTGACCGCTCTCAATCCGATCATTGGCTACGACAAGGCCGCCAAAGTGGCGAAGAAGGCGCACAAGGAGCGCACGACCCTTCGCGAGGCCGCGCTGAGTCTGGGCTTCTTGAGTGCCGAGGAGTTCGATCGCGCCGTCGTACCTGAGGATATGACTCATCCGTGACGCGTCGCGACCTCGTGCCAGGTGCGCAGCTCGATGAATGGCTCGCTCATCACAGTGACTGGACGCTGGTCGAGGGGCATTTGGTGCGTGAAGTGAACACGCCCGACTATCAAAGTGGCGCAGCGCTCGTTCATGACCAAGTCGCGCTCGCCGAGGGCTTGGATCATCATGCCCTGATCACGTTGGGCTACCGCGAAGTGCGTGTTGAAGTGTGGACCCACGACCGCGGGGGGATCACGCAACTTGACTTTGAGTACGCCGAGGGATTTGACACGTTGGTCGAGAGGTCCTTGGAACCAGGTTGAGCGACGCAATCTAGAAAACGAGACGTCACGCGAGCGTATGGAATCAGCACTGCCGCAGCGCCCAGCGAGCGGGTACCCAGCGCTACCGGGCAGTCGCGGGTGACCTCAGTGTCTAGAGCTCGAGCGACCCTCAG
This sequence comes from Acidimicrobiaceae bacterium, assembly GCA_027355725.1. Classification (GTDB taxonomy): domain Bacteria; phylum Actinomycetota; class Acidimicrobiia; order Acidimicrobiales; family RAAP-2; genus RAAP-2. The sequence continues at coordinate 58,239 of DAIEHI010000064.1, read as the reverse complement.
TTGACGGGCAGGTTCCACAGCGCCATCCAGCGGCCGAGGTCCTTCTCCATTGGCAAGTCGTTATCTAGAAATGACTTCACCCTCAGTTCAAGTTCGTTGTCTCGCTGGTTCGCGCTCGTGGGTGCGAATGGGTAGAACGTACCCTGCTTCAACAGATAGACCATTCGAACCGAGCCTTCACCCGGTGGGTTCTTTGCCACGAAGCCGAACACCGCGCAGAGCAACCGGGGTCCGAGTCCGTTCTCGACGAGCGATGTATTGGCTCCGTGGATCCGTGTCACGAGGCTCTCAATGTCGACGTCGTCGATGACGAGCCACTTGAATCCGAATTCGTCCGTGGTGAGTTCCACCTTGCCGTCGGCCTCGTCAAAGTTGAGCAGAGCCAGTATGTCGGCGTCGGAAGTGATCGTCGATTCACCGCTCCCGGCTTTGAAACAGAGACCCGCGTGACCAGAGCAGACGAGATCGAGCTGGGTGTCGAGGGTGAGAGCGGCCGACGGCAACGCGAAGAGGTTGTCGAGCTTCGGCGCAACTTGTTTCGTTCGCCCAAAAAGCGCGTCTCGAAAGCCCACTAGCCGTTCAGCTGGCGTTCGAGCTTGTTGAGCTGATCGAGGCGCTTCTCGAGCGAGGGGTGCGTCGAGAAGATCGAAGCAGCACTCCCGCCAGAGAGCGCGGGGGCGAAGAAGAAGGCATTCATGCCTTCCGCCTTTCGAAGGTCAGTGCGCGGGATTCGTCCGATGTCGCCGGTGATGTGCACGAGCGCGCTCGCGAGCACGCTGGGCTTGCCAATGAGGATCGCGCCGGATCTATCAGCAGCCAGTTCACGATATCGAGAGAGCGCCATCGTCAAGAGGTAGGCAATGACGTAGATGACGAGCGACGCGACCCACGTGATCATCTCGATGAGCACGACGTTCTGACCGTCTCGGCTGCGACCTCCGCCAGAGAGCATCGCACTCCACATAGCCATGCGACTCACGAGGCCCGCGAGCATGCCGACACCAGATGCAATCGTCATCACCGCCACGTCGCGGTGGGCAACGTGGCTGAGTTCGTGTGCGAGCACCGCTTCCAACTCTTCGTCGCTCAGACGGTGCATGAGGCCCCTGGTCGCGCAGATAACAGCGTGCTTGGGGCTTCGACCCGTGGCGAAGGCGTTGGGGATGTCGACTTCAGCGACCCCGACTCGGGGCTTTTCCATGTTCGCGAGCAAGCAGAGCCGGTCTACGATCTCGTGCAACTTCGGCTCCTGGGCCGCAGTGACCTCGTGGGCGTTCATTGAGAACATCGCGATCTTGTCAGAGAAGTAGAACTGCGAGAAGAGCAGTGCTCCGGCTATGACAATGACAATGCCGAATGAGACACCGACTCGGATGAGCACGGTGATGATGATTGCGTAGAGCAACACGAGGAGCATGCCCGTGACGAACATGCGTAAGTTGAGTCCGCGGTCGCTTTCAATCTTGGACGCCGACATCGTTAGGCCCCCTCACCCGAGGCGAGCTCGCCCGAGCCACTGCCCATCTGTTCTTTCAGTGCGGCCAACTGGGCGTCCACGTTCGATGAAGTGCCCGCTTTGTCGAGTTGGGCCTGAATGTCGTCGGTGGGGCTCGCCGTGAGGTCGGTCAGGGTTCCTGAGGCTAGAAGCTCGTCGAGTGCGCCACTTCGTGCCTGCATCTCGGCGACCTTGTCCTGGGCGCGTTGCATCGCCGCTCCCGCGTCACTCATTGAAGTAGAGATGCCACTGACCGCCTCTGAGATGTGCGCGGACGCCTCAGCGGCGGTGTAGGTGGCCTTGATTGTCTCTTTACGCGTGCGAAATGCCTCGACCTCACTCTGGAGGCGCTGGGAGGTCTGGGTGAGCTTGTCCTCTTGTTCGACGATCGACGCGTGCTGGGTGTCCAGATCCTTCAGTTGCGCGGCAATCGCTTCTCGTCGCGTGAGGGCTTCACGAGCCAGGGGTTCGTTGCCTTGGCCGAGCGCGGCCTTGGCCTGCTCGGCCAACTTGTCGCCCTGAGCCTTTAACTGCTCTGCTTGGATCTCGACGCGCTTTCTCGCGGTTGCGACGTCGGCAACAGCGCGCTTCACCTTGGTCAGGTTCTCCAGTTGTTGCTCATAAGAGAGGTCGAGGGTCTGACGGGGATCCTCACGCTTGTTGAGTTCCGCATTGGCCTTGGCCTGGAACATGGTGCTGATTCTCTTCGCTAAACCCACAAGGGCCTCCTTCGCTTCCTAGCCAGACTAGGGGCACTGCGAGAACGTACTGGATAAGAAATCTACCGTCCGATTCTAAAAGTCTCTTACCCTCGAGGAAGCGTTCGGTCCTGCTCGTTCGCATTTTCAGCCAGTTCCAGGCGATACGCCTCGATGGCGGCGCCCAGAGCCTCGTTGCCCAGTGCCAGTATGCGCAGGGCCAGGAGCCCCGCATTGGCGGCACCGTTTATCGCCACGGTGGCAACCGGCACGCCCCGGGGCATCTGAACGATGGACAACAGTGAATCCATGCCGTCCAGTCTCGCCAGGGCGACTGGCACTCCAATCACCGGCAACGTCGTCATCGCGGCGAGCATGCCGGGTAAGTGAGCTGCCCCGCCCGCTCCGGCGATGAGCACTTTCAGGCCGCGTGTTCGCGCGTTTCTCGCGTAGTCGAGCATCGCTTCGGGGGTGCGATGCGCTGAGACGACGTGGATCTCGAAGCTGACGTCGAATCGCTCGAGGATCTTGGCCGCTTCAACCATGACCTCGTGGTCCGAGGAACTGCCCATGACGATGCCAACAACTGGCTGCATCAGACCTCCCGAGTCCTCGTGCCATAGGCAATGGCACTCTCCCATGCTCTCACGTGCGCCCACTCTCGACTGTCACCGAGTACCGTCACGTGACCCAGCTTTCGATCGGGTCGCCAGGACTTGCCGTAGTCGTGAACGAGCGCACCCTCGACTGCCTGAGCTTTCTCGAATGATCCGGGTTGGTCGGAACCAACAACGTTGACCATCACCGCACTGGGTGCGAGTGGCGAGACCTCGCCCGGGACCTCGCCACAGACGCACAAGAGATGATTCGCGAACTGGCTGGTCCGTGCGCCCTCGATGGTCCAATGGCCCGAATTGTGGGGACGAAGTGCGATTTCATTGACGAGAAGACCGGAGGTGGTGATGAAGAACTCGATGGCGAGCACCCCAACGGCGTCGATCAGCGAGGCGATCTGCTCGCCCAATTCGTGAGCGGTCTCGTTGAGTTCGTTGGTCGCGAGCGCGGGGTAGTCGACTTCAATGCACATGCCGTTGGCCTGGACCGTGGTGACGAGTGGGTAGACGGCTACCTGGCCATCGACGCCGCGGGCGATCAGTTGGGCGACCTCGCCCTGAAGCTTCAGTCGCTCCTCGACAACGACTTCACCCGAGACACACAACTCTTCGATCATCGACAATGCTTCCAGCTTGTCGTTAGGAAACAGCACGCCTCGGCCGTCGTAACCGCCGCGCGCCGCCTTCACCACGGGGGGCTGGTCAAGCCCTTCGAGGAATGCTTCGAGGTGTTCGTCTTGGGCCGAGCTGACGACGAGGAAGTCCGGGACCGGGATCTGCGCGTCTCGAAAGGACCGTCGCTGGTGGGCCTTGTCGACCGCGAACTCTAGGGCGTCTGCACTCGGTCGAACGAGCACACCGCGTGCTTCAAGGCGTCTCAGGTGCTCAAGGTTCACGAGTTCGTGATCAAAGGTGATGACGTCAACGAGCTCGGCGAGCTGCTCGAGGGCGAAAAGGTCCTTGGGGTCTCCCAGTATCGCTGCGTCACAGGTCGCAACCGCCGCATCGTCCAAAGTCGTCGCGAGCACCGTGATCTCGAGGCCCATGTCGCCGGCCGCCTCACCCATCATCCGTGCGAGTTGGCCCGCTCCAACGATGCCGACGCGGCTGGGGCTAGGTTGGGGACCGTTCGACACGACTAGAACGCTACAGGTCGTGCGAGGGGGGGCATGACTATGCGAATCGCGATTGGCCTAGACACCGATGGAGCCTTTGAACGTACACTCGCTCGGGCGACGCGACTGAGAGAGCAGGGCTTTCGTGCGATGTGGTCGTCACAGATCTTCGGTCCCGACACGCTCACGGTGCTCGCCATGCTCGGGCGCGAGCTTCGTGACGTGGACTTCGGGACGGCGGTCGTACCAGTGCAGCCGCGCCACCCCTCGATGCTGGCCGCCCAAGCCCGCACCGTGCAAGAGGCTATTGGTGGCTCGTTGTCGTTGGGTATCGGGCTCTCGCACCAAGTCGTCGTCGAGGGCCTTTGGGGGATATCCTTCGATCGCCCGGCGAGCTACATGCACGAGTACGTGAGTGTGCTCGCTCCGATGTTGCGAGGCGAGAGTGTCGCAGTACACGGTGAACGCGTGAGTGCGGTCGCCGCCAGTGCGGTTGGCCCCAAGGAGACCCGCACACCGGGCCTCTTGATCGCGGCCCTCGGACCCAAGATGCTCGAGATAGCTGGTTCAATGACCGACGGTACAGTGCTGTGGATGACTGGACGCAAGACCATTGCGTCTCACATCAGTCCTCTGGTACGCGAGGCGGCCATGAAGGCGGGTAGGCCCGAGCCTCGCGTCGTGTGCTCGTTGCCCATTGTGGTGAGCGACGACGTGAATGCGGCGCGCGAGCGCGTGAACAAGGAGTACGCGTTGTACGCAACGCTGCCCAGTTACGCGGCGATGTTGGAACGTGAAGGTGCGAGCGCTCCGGCTGATGTTGCGTTAGTGGGAAGTCGGTCCCAAGTCCTTGAGGCACTTGATGAACTGGCGCTCGCGGGAGTCAGCGAATTCTCTGGTGTTCCCAGTGGGGATGCGGGTGAACGTGACGCGGCGCTTGAGGTGTTGTTGGAGTACGCGTCGACCCATTAGATCGATGCGTCAAGACCGGTGTGCGCGAAAGACTAAAGTTGTTGCGCACAAGGAGCGCACATGTCAGCAGTAGCCAGCATTCTCTCGATCATCCTTTTTCTCGCCTTTCTCACCTCGGGGATTCAAAAGGTACTCTTTAACCCCATGGCCTCTCAGTCGGCCGGCCACCTTGGTTTCTCTAAGTCGGCGTTCCAGAGGATCGGCGCACTCGAAATTGCCGGGGGCATCGCGGTGATGATCGGTCTCGCGGCGAAGGGTACCTCGTTCCTGGCCATTCTCAATGAGGTCGCGGCGGCAGGGCTCACGATCACGATGATTCTCGCCGTGTACTTCCATCTACGAGAGCACGATGCGCTCAAGGTCTTCGCCCCGGCCGCGGGGCTCGGGCTGTTGGCGCTGCTCGAACTGATCTTTCGCCTGGTCTAGGACCTACATTGGCAGGCGAGTGTGCTTGAACTCGTTGAGTTCGGGCTGGTGCTCGATCAGGGTCACGATTGAATCGATCAGGGCGACTGAGGCCTGGGGATCACTGGTTGGTGGGGTCATGTAGCGCACGAACGTCGCGTCGTTGCCAACCACGAAGGTGGGGACACCGAAGGCCTCAAGACCCGCGTACCTCTTGAAATTGTCACCGATCACCTGATGGGGTCGGCGTGATTCGAGGTCTGTCCGCACTCGATCGAGGTCGATGTCGAGCCCGGCGAGCGCCTGTTCAATCTGTTGCATCGTGACCAGGCGAATACCTTGCTCGTGGCGGGCTTTGAACAGTGCAGCGTGGGCTTGGAGGAATAGTTCGGGTTGCAGGTCGCGGATCGAGACACTGACCGCCAAGGAGAGAAGTTCCGCGTCACGCTCGGGGTCGTCCCAGACGTCAGGCGCCCCTTCAGCTTTGTAGCCCTGGCTCATGGTCCACGCAACGAAGTTCACCTCGAAGTCCGCGCCCGCCTCCAGAGCGCTCACCAGGTGCAGATGGATGTTCTTAGCGAACGGGCAGCGATAATCGTAGGAGACGTCGAAGGTTTTCATGGCGCCAGCCTATTGACTAGCGGTAGGGAACGGGCACACCGTTGGATCGACAGATCTCTTTGTACGCACAGAATCGACACGCATTCGTCGAGGGGGTGGCGGGGAAGTCGCCGTCTTCGTAGTAGCGCTGGATCTTCTTCCAGGCACTCGTCGCGGCGTTCGAACGGGCGCGGATCACGACGTCGGTGACGTTGCGCTCGACCGATTCCCCGTGAGACACGTAGAGCAGTCGTATCTTGCTCGGTGTTTCTCCGAGTTTGGCTTGGCAAAGGACCGCGTAGAGTTCGGCGTTGGCGAAGGTTTGCGAGTCGAAGTTCCTGTTCGGCAGCGCGCCAGTCTTGTAATCAACAATGATGAGATTGCCCTGAACGTCACGGTCGAGTCGATCAAGGATTCCAAAGAGCGGCGTGTCGTCGACCGTCACACCGAGGCGCAGTTCGACTCCTTCGCTCGTGACCTCGCGCGGATCCTCCATCGCGAAGTAGGCGTCGATGATCTGGAGTGTCTCACTGGTCATCTTCTCAAGCATCGCGTCATCGAGTTGTAGGTCGCTGCGTACCTGTTCATCGAGCACAGCGCTGATGGCGGGGGTGATGAACTCGCGCGTTCTTTCTACGGTGCGCTCGTGTGCTTCGAGCAGGAACAGATTTTCGAAGACGAAGTGCACGAATCGACCTTTGGCGGTTGCGTAGGTGGCCGGTTGGGCGATGCGCTCGACCGAGGCGTGCTGATAGCGACGCGGGCACGCCTGGAAGTCCGCCAGGCGCGAAGGCGAGAGTGACTTGGGGAGTGGTTGGGTGAATGCCATGGTGACAACCGTAGGGTACGAGTGTGACGCGCGCTTGGTCGAGCACTCGATGTGTCGTAGCGAGCGAGTAGAAATGAAGCGTGAAAAAGCGACCCGTTGTGACCCACCAGGGGCCCCTGACCCGTTCAACCAAGTGGGCGGGCTTGAACCACGGTGATGCGGTGGTCGTTGACGGCGTGAAGGAACGCCGTCAACATTGGGTGTTCCTCGCCCACGTCCTCAACGAGGAGACGGGTGATGAGTGGGTGGAAGTCAGAGGCGGTCGCGTGGGCGAGGCGAAAGGTCGTTCCTTTCGTCCCGAATTGATCTATCCGGCCGGGGCGAGAAGGGGTGCTCGACTCGTCGGCCAGTCGCTCGCCATTGCCCCACAGTTACCGATCTAGGCGCTACTGCGCGCCGGACCGTGTGGTCAGGAGCGCACCATGGCGTTCGCGAGGACGTTGAGCGCCTCGAGCCAGCCATCGTTCTCAATGGACAGTGCGTGTTCGCCCTCTAGTGAGATCTGTCCAAAGAAGAGGGCGTACCAGATACGCGCGAACGCCACGCCACTGATGCCGTCAGCCAACAGCTTCTTGTCGACGAGCGGCTGGACGATCTCCATGATCATCGAACTCGTCTCTTCTTTCGCTGCGGCTATGCCGGCGGAGGCGGTGAGGTTGTGGTGCGCGAAGGAGATGCTCTCGATACGAAGGATACGACCCTCGTCGCGCTCGGGAGTCTGGGCGTCGGCGATCATGATCGAGATGGCCTCTCGGAACTGGTCGGTCGTCTCGACGTTTCGAAGGGGCTTGGTGAAGGTCTCGGCCTGACCGAGTAGGACCTGGCGGAATCGGTGGACGATGGTAGCCGCGATGAGGTCCTCGCGGTCGCTGAAATAGCTATAGAGCAGGGCTACTGATATGCCAGCGACCGAGGCAACGCGCTTGACTCGGAACTGGGTGAGTCCGTTGCGCTCGATCTCGAGTGCGGCGGATTCGAGAATCTTGTCACGCGTCATGAATTCGACAATACCCCTACTGGACAATCCCTAGAATTCGCCGCCCCAGTCCCGGGTATTCAAGATCTCGGCCACCCGCTGCAGGTAGCGCGCGGCGTATGCGCCATCAATCGCTCGATGGTCGAAGGTGAGCGCGAGCAGGCCCATGGAGTGGATGGCTATCGACTCAGCTCCGTCTGCGGCTGTGACAACCACGGGCTTACGAGTGACCCCATCGGTCGACAGAATCGCCACTTGGGGCTGGTTGATGACAGCGCCGGTGAGCAGGGTGCCGAACGGACCGGGATTGGTGATTGTGAAGGTGCCGCCCGCCATATCGTCTACACCGAGCTTCTTTGTGCGCGCGCGCGTCGCAAGATCACGGATCTTGTGAGCCAGTGCGGTGACGCTGTAATCGCTCGCTCGCTGAACGACCGGGACGACCAAGCCGTCGGTGTCGAGGTCGACAGCGATACCGAGGTTCACGTTGCGATGGACGATCAACTCGTTGTCGCCGACCGATGAGTTCAGGTGTGGGAACGCCGCGAGGGCTTCAATCGCGGCGACCGCGATGAAGGGCAGGTAGGTCAAACTGAAGCCGTTGCTCTCCTTGAACGAGGTCCCGATGCGTCGACGCACTTTCTCGACGTGTTCGTAGTCGATCTCTCGAACCATCAAGGTGTGTGCGGAGGTCGCCTTGGAGCGCACCATGTGCTCAGCGGTGAGTCGTCGGATCTTGGTGAACGGAATGACCTCATCGGACTGAGTTTTGGTGGATGCGCTCGTCGAGGCAATCGCCAACTCAACGTCTCGCCGGGTGATCCGTCCGTCGGGACCTGTGGCGGTGACCGAGCGCTCGTCGAGACCGTTCTCGCTCAACAGCCGGCGAACGACGGGCGACAGCGATGATCGAAGTGGTGACGTCGACTGGTTCTTCGCCGCAGCGAGGACGTCCTCACGCGTGATGCGACCGTTCGCACCCGTGCCACTGACGTCATCGGCGCTCAGGTTGTGCTCTTCGAGGAGTCGACGCACGACGGGCGAGAGCTTCGTATCGCTGGCGTCACGAGCCTTGGTGGTGAGCGGTTGAGCGGAGGACTGCGTGACACGATCGTTAGCGGAGGTGGGCGCCTCGGTGGCGGGGGCCTTTGGCGCAGGGGTAGCAGCGTCGATCTCGCCGCCGATCACCGCGAGCACCGTACCGACATCGACGGTCGTGCCTTCGCCCACGAGAATCGCGCTCAGGATGCCATCCGCTTGCGCGGGGATCTCGGTGTCGACCTTGTCGGTCGATACTTCGAAGAGGGGTTCACCACGAACGACCATCTCGCCCACGGCCTTGAACCATTTCGTGACAGTGCCGTCAGCGACGGTTTCACCCAGTTGTGGCATCGTAACGTCAGCCATTATTTCCTACCTTCTTCGTCGGTGGACGAGTTATTCATTGCGGCGGTGCGCAATCGAGTTGTTGAGCCATCCAGTCCGCACTGAGCGGACGATGCCGATAGACAATGTTGGCACATCCGTGGTTGCCCTCATCGAGCAGGACAAGCGTCGAGTGCGCGCCGCTCTCACGTGCCAGTCGCTCGCCATCGTGCCACGGAAAGAGGCGGTCCTTCTTTCCCATGATGACGAGCAGGGGCGTCTTGATCTTCGAGGTGTGGCCCTCGAGGGTGAAATCGCGAGCGCGCAACTGAGCGTCCTCGGGCGTCTCACTGAATGAACGAACCTGGAACGCTCGGCGGGTGAGTTCGTTGAGGTTCTCCCACGATGCGGCGAAGTCATAGGGGCCTGCGAGAGCGACGGTGGCGCGCACCGGCACGTCAGAGGCAGCGAGACGCGTGGCGTAGAAACCTCCGAGACTGACCCCCCACACACCGATTCGTTCATTGTCGACTTCGGGCATGCGATGCAGATGTTCGATCACCGCGGCGCCCACGACGTCCCAATCAGGACGAACTGCGAGTGACCACTCGGCCTCACCTTGGCCGGGGCCGTCGACAGCGAAGGTCGCCATACCTCGGTCGAGGAAGGCACGCTCGACTTCTCGGAATTCTTCCTTGGCTGAATCGAGACCGGGGATAAGGATCACCGTCGGGTGCGGACCTTCACCGCGCGGCGAGCGAAAGACGGCACTCAGCGTGTCACCTTCGAAGCTGACACGCTCTCGCGTGGCTCGTGGACTCAACAACCCCGCCCCTCGCTCGAAGGCGTCGAGGGCCTTTTCGTGCGCGGAGCGTGCCTGGTCGAGGTCGTGGACGAAAAGGAACTTTGCGAAGTGGTAGTACGTAGCACTTTGGGCGAAGTGCTCTCCGGCAGAGAGCGTACGGCCCTCGCTCAACGCAGCCTCGGCGAGTTCGTAGTGCTCGTGGGCGCCCGCGCACCACGCAGCGCACCAGTCGTCCCAGGTTTCGATGCCCCTTGTGATCCTCTTGTAGTCGCTGGCGTCAACGCCGTTCGCGGTGAATCGAGGTTCCCAATTAGTGATGGCGATATCCAAAAGAACGTCGACCATGGCCCCCCTCGGACGTCTGCGCTTGACCTGATGCTATTGGAGGCTTTGCCCTGATTAATAGGGGCGAAGCCCTAAATTCTTCTCAGTCGTGTTGTAAAGATTTCACCACCTATTGAATTGACGACACCGTAACTGCGTCGTTAGGGTTGCCCAATCACTCACCGAGTGGTCATTTCTAGACCAAGGCCTTTGGGGGGTTTTTTCTAGAGACGCACAATTGCAGGGGGGAAAGTATGAAAACAAAAGGTAAACTTTTTCGCGCGTTTGGGGCGACTTCGGTCGCTGCCGTAACGGCCATCACGATGGCGGCGACCACCAATGGTGGGGCCGCATCAAATGGCGCACTCGCGAAAGGCGCACCGGTAACGATCGGTATCTCGCTTTCACTCTCGGGTGACTTCTCCGCGGACGGACTTGCGTACCAGCAGGGCTACAAGTTGTGGGCCGCTGACGTCAACCGTGCGGGTGGACTCCTGGGTCACCCGGTGAAGCTGGACATCGTTTCTGACGCATCGAGCCCAACCCAGGTGGTCACCAACTATCAGAAGTTGATCTCGACTGACAAGGTCAACCTGACGTTCGGTCCGTTCTCGACGTTGCTGACACTGCCAGCGGCGCAGACCGTGAACCGTTACGGCTACGCAATGATCGAGGGCGCTGGTGGTGGACCGTCGGTCTTCCAGGCCGGACTGAAGAACGTCTTCGACGTGACGCTGCCCGTTGCCTATGACTTGCAGCCGTTCGCCAAGTGGTTGACCTCGCTACCCGCGAGCACCCGTCCAAAGACGATCTCGTACGTCACCTCGAACGACCCGTTCACTCAGCCCGTCGTCCAAGAAGCCCAGAAGCTGATCGGCAAGTCACTCAAGACCGTCTACAACAACGTCTTCCCCGCAGAAGCAACGGACTTCACGTCCATCGCTGACGCGGTCGCGGCCGCCAAGGCGCAGGTCGTTGTGCTCGGTTCAGTCGACGTGCCAACGGTGTCGGCATTCATGCAGGCCTTCGAACAGGCGCACTACACACCCAAAGCGTTCATCGCCACAGCTGGTCCTGACCAGGGTGCCGCGTTCATCAAGGCCGTGGGTGCGAAGAACGCCGATGGCATGATGGTGCCTAACTCGTGGTACGGACAGTCGAAGAACCCTCAGAGTATGAAGATGGTGGCTGAGTACGTCAAGAAGTATGGCGGCACCGCTGCTGGTGTGAACGCCGACATTGCTGAGGCCTACGCAGTCGGTCAGGTCATGGCTCAGGCAGTCACCGCGACCAAGGGCTTTGACAACGCGAAGATCATCAAGTATCTGCACTCCGGTGTGACCTTGAAGAGCGTCCAGGGTTCGGTCAAGTTCAACTCGTTGGGCATGAACACGGCTCAGACCGCGTACACCTTCCAGTGGCAGGGTTCGAAGTTCGTTGAGGTGAATCCGGTTGGCGACCCCGGCGCCGTGAAGATCCTCTTCCCGAAGCCAGCTTGGGGGAATTAACCCTTGAATAGTTCCGCTCTCATCCATGCCGTCATCGATGGCGTACTGACCGGCTCGGTCTACGCCCTCATGGCGACAGGTTTGACACTGATATTTGGAGTCATGGACATCATCAATGTTGCACAGGGGATCTTCGTGATCCTCGGTGCCTACTTGAGCTACGCCCTCTCCGTGCACTGGGGCATCGACCCCTTTGTCGGCCTCGCCATCACGATCCCCACACTGTTCTTTGTGGGGATCGCGGTGGAGAAGGCTTTCTTTGGAAGATTGAAGGGACCCGAGAAGACCGCAATGTCGATCCTCGTGACCTACGCAATCTCATTGGTGATCGAAGGCACCTTGAACATGGTGTTCACGGTGAACTATGTCCAGATTCAGGCGTGGTACGTCAACAAGTCGTTCAAGCTCTTTGGTGTGTGGTTCCCATACATCTACGTGTTTGGCTTCATTATGGCGGCGATCATGTTGAGCGGACTGTACTTTTTGTTGTACCGAACGCGTTTCGGCGCAAGTATCCGTGCATCGCTTGCCGACCAGACCGCTGCGGCTCTGGTCGGCATCGATGTGCGGCGCGTTTCAACAATTTGTTTCGGTATCGGAATCGCCCTCACCGCACCGGGAGGCATGATTTTTGGTGCCACGAATACTTTCAATGCGAGTACCAGTTACGACCTCATCTCGAGGCTCTTGACGATCATCGTGCTTGGGGGCATGGGCAGTCTCGGCGGCGCGTTGCTGGCGGGCATCTTGATGGTCACCCTCGAAGACATCGTGGGAGTCATCTGGTCGCCGGTGTGGTCGACCCTGTCCTTCTTCCTCGTCTTGGTGATCGTGCTCTCGGTTCGACCCCAGGGCCTCTTTGGCAAGCAGTCAGCGAGGGTGGCGTAAGTGTTGTTACAGAAGAAGAACCTCCTATGGGTGGTGGCCTTGGTCATTGCCTTTTTTGTGCCTCAGATGATCACGAACCCGGCGTATCGTCAGATCGCGGTCATCACCCTGATCTTCACGGCGTGCGCGACGTCGTGGAACATGTTCTCTGGGTATTCGGGCTACGTGGCGCTTGGATCGGCTGCGTTCTACGGGACCGGTGCCTACACGATGGCCCTGGTCGCCAACCACATGCACTTCGCTGGTAACGGTGACATGTTCTGGCTTGTCCCCTTGGGTGGCCTGGCCGCGGTGATAGTGGCGATTCCAGTTGGCCTGGTCGCGCTCAGAGTACGCCGTCACACGTTCGTGGTGATCACAATCGCCATATTCTTCGTGTTCCAGCTCTCGGCGATCAACGCGAACTTCACGGGCGGCACCGGTGGGCTCACCCTTCCGTACGTCCCGTGGCAGATCGAGAACTACCACCTGCCCTTCTACTACGTGGCACTCGCGATCCTCGTGTTCTCGATTCTCTTGTCAGTGGGCGTTCGACGTTCACGTTTCGGACTTCAACTGCTCGCCATCAGAGACGATGAGGACCGGGCGTTAGGGCTCGGCGTCAAGGTCTTTCCGGTGAAGTTGACGGGCTTTGCGATGTCAGCGTTCACTGTCGGCATGGGCGGCGCACTCTACGCCATGATGCAAGGACAGATCTACCCCCAGTTCGTGTTCGACCCCATGTTCGACATCACCATTGCGTTGATGGCGTTCTTTGGCGGATTTGGCACACTGCTCGGTCCGATCATTGGTGGTCTCGTGCTCGAGTCGGCCCAGCAGTACCTGACGGTCACCTATTCGAACGGCTCGTTGTACTTGATCCTGTTTGGCGTGTTGTTCCTGCTCGTCATCTTGTTCATGCCCCAGGGCATTGTCGTGTTCGTGCGTGATCGCATGGCTCAGCGTCAAGATCGACTGGAGAGCGCCGCGAAGACCGCCAGCTCCGAAACTCCCGTCGCCCAAGGGGCCCACTCATGACCGAACTATTGAAAGCCCAAGGGATCTCGAAGGCGTTTGGCGGTGTCCACGCGCTCAACAATTGCTCACTCAGCGTTGAAAAGGGCAGCATCACGGGTCTCATCGGACCGAACGGCTCAGGAAAGACCACGCTGTTCAACGTGATGACTGGCTACGTGAAGCCCGACACCGGCAGCGTCGTATTCGAGGGCAAAGACATCACCAACGCCCGACCCGACAAGGTCTTCGCCTTGGGCGTCGGTCGCACGTTCCAGTTGACGCGCATCTTTGCGCGCATCAGTGTCCTCGAGAACATGCTGGTCGCAACGCAGCGTGAAGAGAGTTGGCTGCGCGGACTGACTCGCAGCATGTCCTCAAAGTCCGAGCTCGACTCGGCCATGGAGTGGCTCGATTTCGTGGGTATTGCGCGCTTGGCGAAATTGCCAGCCGGTTCGCTCTCTTACGGTCAGCGAAAGCTCTTGGAGTTGGCCTATGTCCTCGTCGCCGATCCGGACGTCATCTTGCTCGACGAGCCGGCGGGTGGTGTGAACCTGACGCTGATCAATGAGATCGGCCAGAAGATTCGTGCGCTCAACGAGCTCGGCAAGACGTTCCTTATCGTCGAGCACAACATGGAGTTCGTGATGAGTCTGTGTCACACGGTCACCGTCATGCATCAAGGCAGTGACCTCGTGACCGGTGCGCCCGCGGAAGTTCGAAGTAACCCACTCGTGCTCGACGCCTACTTGGGCGGCAGTGACGACGATGAGATCATCGAGGAGATCGCCCATGGCTGAGACTGAAGCCTTCGTACGCTTCGAGGGCGTTGTCGCTGGCTACGGCGGCGGCGACGTGCTCAAGGGCGTCAGTTTTGATGTCCCCCATGGTGGTGTCACGTGCATCGTCGGACCCAATGGATCGGGCAAGTCAACACTGCTAAAGACGGTGAGCGGCCTTGTTCGCCCCCGCCTTGGTGAGATCTGGTTCAAGGGTCACCAACTCGTTGGTATGAAGCCGCGCGACATCCTGCAGTTGGGCGTCGTACAGGTTCCCCAGAATCACAGCCTGTTTCGAGAGATGACCGTACACGAGAACGTCGAATTGGGCGCGTTTCTCGTCAAGGACAAGAAGGTCATCGATGATCGCATGGCGACCATCCGAGAGATGTTTCCCATCGTTGCCGAACGCGCCAAGGACAAGGCCGGAAGTCTCTCGGGCGGTCAGCAACGACTCGTCGAGTTCGCGCGTTGTCTGATGCTCGAGCCCGATCTGGTTGTCCTCGACGAACCTTCGATGGGCCTCGACCCCAAGACGCTGCGTTCGATGTTCGACACCATCAAGATGATGAACAGTGCGGGTCGCACGGTTCTGCTCGTTGAGCAGAATGCTCGTCAAGCGCTCAAGATGAGCCATTACGGTGTGGTGCTAGAGAACGGAATCGTTCGCCTTTCGGGAACGGGCACGGAAGTCTTGAACAACCCCGAGATTGGCGCGCTCTACCTGGGCGGCACGATTGAGACCAGCGCGAACAAGTAGATCGTGATGTTCGAATTTCTGAGAGGACGTACTAATGAGTGAGAATAGAAGCCGTATTGGCTGGATCGGCTGTGGTCGGATGGGCACCGCGATGGCGACTCGCCTCGTGGTGGCTGGCAATGACGTCACCGTGACCAATCGAACGAGGGCCAAGGCCGAAGCGCTCGGAGAATTGGGCGCGAAGGTCGTTGACCACCCGAGTGAACTGGCCGATTGCGACATCGTCTTCATCATGGTCTCCGCCAACGCGGACTTGATTGAAGTGACCTCAGGTCCCAACGGCGTGCTCTCGAACCCCGAGCACGCGCCTCGAATCGTCGTTGACTGCTCAACGGTGTCCTCGGAGACCTCGGTGCTCGTGCGTGAGGCGTGCAGTGCGCGAGGGGCTTCGTTCCTCGCGGCGCCCGTCTCAGGTAACCCCAAGGTCGTGAGTTCGGGCAAGTTGACGCTGGCCGTGTCGGGCACGAATGAGGCGTTCGATGAGGTGCGTCCATATTTCGACCAACTCGGACACGGCGTCACCTACGTTGGCGACGGAGAAGTCGCACGTCTGGTGAAGATCTGTCACAACATGATGCTCGGCATCGTCACCCAGGCAATGGCTGAGATAACGGTGCTCGCCGAGCGCGGTGGCATTAAGAGGAGTGCGTGGCTCGAGTTCTTGAACAACTCGGTCATGGGCTCGACCTTCACTCGCTACAAGACGCCCGCATTCGTGAACCTGGATTTCAAGCCCACCTTCACCCCGACGCTGCTTCGAAAGGACTTCGACCTCGGCATGGCGGCCGCGTATCAACTCAACGTCCCGATGCCGGTGTCGGCTTTGTGCACCGAGATCGTGAAGAGCAGTATTGGTGCGGGCTACCTCAATGAGGACTTCGCGGTGCTGCTGCTCGAAGCTGCGCGCGGTGCCGGGCTCACCATGGAGCCCGAGAATGTGGACATCGATGACGGCCTGAGCGGAGTGAAGTAATGGAGGGTTTTGGACCAACGATGAATACGCCCGGACACATGGGTGTTGATTTCGAAACCCGCGTCGATTTCGATCGCTTGCGCAATTACCGCCTGGCGCGAGCCAAAGAGGCGCTCGAGGCGAGCGAGTTCGGCGCGCTGTTGCTGTTCGACTTCTACAACATTCGCTACGTCTCTGGCACCTGGGTTGGCGGAGCACTGGGTGACAAGATGACCCGGTACTGCCTCTTGACGCGAGGGGGCGAGCCAATTGTCTGGGACTTCGGATCAGCCGCTCGTCACCACAAGTTGTTCGCGCCCTGGCTCGAGCCCGACAATTGCCGTGCGGGCATGTTGGGTCTTCGAGGCGCGATTGCGCCGCGTGCGGGCCTGTTCGAGTCCGCGGTCAAAGAGATCGTGGGACTGCTCGCCGATCACGGTGTGCTCGGTCAGCCCATAGGTATTGACATCATCGAGCTCCCGTTCCTCGCCGAGATGCAAAAGGCGGGTGTTGAAGTCCGTGACGCTCAACAGACCATGCTCGACGCGCGCGTGATCAAGTCCCAGGACGAGTTGATGCTCCTCTCACAGGCCGCCGCGATGGTTGACGGGGTCTACCAGGACATCTTTGAAGCCCTAAAGCCAGGTGTTCGTGAGAATGAGATCGTGGCACTCGCGAACAAGCGTCTCTACGAGATGGGTTCTGACCAGGTCGAGGCGATCAACGCCGTCTCGGGGGAGCGCTGCAATCCTCACCCGCACAATTTCACCGACCGCATCATCCGCCCCGGGGACCAGGCGTTCTTTGACATCATCCATTCATTCAACGGCTACCGGACCTGCTACTACCGCACGCTGTCGGTCGGGAGTTCTACGAGCCCACAGCGCGACGCCTACACCAAGGCACGCGAGTGGATGGACAAGGCTATCGACCTCGTTCGACCCGGCGTTGGTACTGACCAGATTGCACTGGCGTGGCCGGCGGCGACCGAATTCGGCTTCCCCAACGAGATGGCCGCATTCGGACTCCAATTCGGTCACGGTCTCGGACTCGGCCTGCACGAGCGTCCGATCATCAGTCGACTCAATTCGCTGAGCGACCCGATCGAGTTGAAGACCGGCATGGTCTTTGCTCTCGAGACGTACTGTCCCGCGAGTGATGGCATGTCGGCGGCACGCATTGAAGAAGAGGTGGTCGTCACCGATGACGGACCGGCAATTCTGACGAAGTTCCCCGCACAAGAACTGATGATCGCTAACAAGTATTAGGAGCTGAACTATGACAACGACAACCCCAGCCGTCAGTCCACTGGACTTGGACGACAAGCTGGCTCTCTATCGGATGCAACTTGCGCTTCGATTGTTCGAGCAGCGTGCCTACGACATGTTCCTCGAGAACCTGGTGAAGGGCACCAGCCACCTCTCGCTCGGCCAAGAGGCGATCGCCGCCGGTGTGGCCGCGGCGATGAAGCCCACTGACTGGACGTTCGCCACCTACCGCGGTCACGCGCACACCTTGGCGCGAGGGGTTCCCATGACCCCCGTGCTCGCCGAGCTGCTCGGTAGAAGCAACGGACTCATGGCCGGCAAGGGTGGCTCGATGCACCTCACCAGCGTCGAGCACGGCGTGATGGGTTCGTACGCCATCATCGGCGCACACCTGCCCATTGCGTGTGGAGCAGCCTGGAGTGCACAGTTCCGAGGCACCGACCAGGTGGCGGTCTGCTTCTTCGGTGACGGTTCGACGAACATCGGCGCCTTCCACGAAGCACTCAATTTCGCCGCGATTTGGAAGTTGCCCGTCGTGTTTGTCTGTGAGAACAACCTCTGGATGGAGTACACGAGAACGACCGAGGTGACCGCAGTTGAGAATCCCGCCGCGGACCGCGCCAGCGCGTACGGGCTCGAGAGCATCATGGTCGACGGCAACGATGCCGACGCGGTCTACGAAGTCGCTGCAGCGGCAATCGCGCGTGCGCGCGCCGGCGAAGGCCCGAGCATGATCGAGGCGAAGACTTACCGACACGGTGGTCACTCGCGCGCCGATCCGGGCAAGTACCGTCCCGACAGTGAGGTCGCGGAGTGGTTGGCGAAGGATCCCATCCCGCGCTATCACACCCGGCTACTCGAGCTCGGTGCCAGTGAGGACCAGTTGGTCGAGATTGAACGTGACGTCGTGCGCGAGGTCGATCTCGCCACCGAACAAGCCAAGGCCGGTGGCGTGCCTGGAGAGGATCTACTAATGAAGGATGTGTGGGCAGATGGAGGTTCGTCATGGCGCAACTAACGTTTCGTGAAGCAATCGCTCGTGGCATTGCCCAAGAGATGCGCCGCGATGAGTCGGTGGTCTTTCTCGGTGAGGACATTGGGGCAGCGGGCGGTGTCTTCAAAGGCACCGTAGGGCTGCTCGAGGAGTTCGGGGGCGTGCGCGTTCGTGACACTCCCATCAGTGAGCAGGCGATCCTTGGCGCCGCCATGGGCGCCGCGATGACGGGCCTCAAGCCCATTGCCGAAATTATGTTCGCGGACTTCTTCGCTGTCTGTTGGGACATTGTCGTGAACGAGATCGCGAAGAGTCGCTATATGACCAATGGCCAGATGACGTTCCCATTGGTCATCCGATCAGGTAACGGTGGCGGACTTCGCTTTGGCGCTCAGCACTCACAGAGTGTCGAGAACTGGGCGATGATGGTGCCAGGTCTCAAGGTCGTCGTGCCCTCGACGCCCGAGGACGTCATTGGTCTCATGGCCGCATCGATCCGTGACCCCGACCCGGTGATCTTCCTTGAGGCCAAGGCCCTCTACTCGACAAAGACTGAAGTGCCCGACGGTGAGATCGTCGACAGCCTCGGCACCGCGAAGGTGTTGAGGAGTGGTTCGAACGCGACACTCGTGGCACTGGGTGCAATGGTGCCCAAGGCCATGAAAGCCGCCGAGGAATTGGCGGGTCAGGGCATTGACTGCACGGTCGTCGACGTTCGCTCCCTCGTGCCACTCGACACCCAGACCTTGCTGCGCGAGATCTCCGCGACGGGACGACTCTTCACCATTGAAGAGAACCCGCGGCTGTGCGGTTGGGGAGGCGAATTGTCGTCAATCGTCAGCGAGGAGATCTTCTATGACCTCGACGGGCCGATTGTGCGCATCACCACCCCTCACATCCCCTTGCCGGCGGCTGACGCGCTCGAGGACATGGCTATTCCCTCGGTGGAGCGAATCGTGAGCACAGTGAACAAGTCAATGAATTCTTGAGGTTTGACACCATCAAGTGACGACGTGACCAGTCGTCGCAGCGCCCACCGGCTCCTCGTGAGCGGGTGGGCGCTGTGCGTTAGGGGAGCCGGACGTCATGCACCTGCGCTGCGGCGTCTCGTTCCTCGTCACTGAGATCGGTGACCTTCACTGGTACTACGACTGTCCAGTGCTGACCAACGGGGCAGTACTGCAGTCGCCACCATCCAAGACGAAGCGACTTGATCGAGATCCCGGGTACCCAGATCGTCGTGAAGAGGTGTCCACTACGACAGCGCACCACCGTATTGCCACCCATTCCCTCATAGCCGCGCTTTCGTGCGATGAGCGTCATGCCAAAGAGCGACAACGCCACCGTGCACAACATCGCAAGACGGAACTTGCGATAGCGCCGAGGACCAAAACACGCGAATGTCTTCATATAAACGGGTATAGCACCATCTCGTCAAGGCTGAAAATCGGTGCCGGCTCGGCCCAGTCCAGTGCTGGCATTGGTGATCGCCCTGCTGTCGCTAGGGCTGACAATCCAAAAGATGCGTTCGGTTCACTCAATTGATGACGGTTTTGGTCCGTAATAGCAACCAGACGGTATCCGTAAACGTTGATAGCGAGGAGCCAGAGGACTATGAAGCCAATCAGGGTAGGCGTGGTTGGCTTGGGCGTCATGGGACGACAGCACCTTCGAGTCCTTCGAGGTCTCGTGGAATTTGATGTGGTGGCCATTGCGGATCCGAGGATCGCTGAGCTCGATACGACGGTTGAACGAGCGGCGGGAATCTGGGCGCACAGTGAACCAGAGGACCTGCTCAACCATGACCTTGATGCGGTGGTGATTGCGAGCCCCACCTCCGCCCACGTGCCCCAAGCCAAGTTGTTTCTTCACGAGGGTATCCATGTACTGCTCGAAAAGCCCATTGCTCCGGATGTCGCCAGCGCTCAAGAGTTGGTCGACGTGGCGCGAAAGAGCAGTGCGCACTTGCTCATTGGCCACGTCGAACGGTTCAATCCAGCCATCGACGCACTGCGCGCGTTGATCACGGGCGGCGACCTCGGCAGGGTGCTCTCGGTCTCTGCGCGGCGCGTCGGAGTCGCCAGACCTGCCCTTCCCGCAACCAACGTCATTGCTGACTTGGGCATCCACGACATTGACATCATCCAACTGCTCACCGGTAGTGAACCGGTGGTGCTGGGCGCGACCGGGGGTTCGCTGCCTGGCAATCATCAAGAGGATTTCGCATTCGTCCTTCTTTCCTACGCTGACGTGGCGGCCGCAGTTGAGACAAATTGGATCACACCGCTGAAGAGTCGTCGATTGAGTGTGACCGGCACCGGTGGCTTCGTCGACGTCGATTACGTGCGACAAGAGGTCACCGTCTATGAGGGGCGAATCGATCCGGTCGAGGGTCCGACGTCACATTTCAGCGCCGTGTGGCAGACCGCACAGGCAAGGCCGCTGTGGGTTCTTCAAGGTGAGCCGCTCATGCGTGAACTACTGCACTTTGCGACGTGCGTGCGAGGTCAGGGTGAGCTCGCTATTTCACCCGATGAGGCGCTCGCGGCGCTCGCGGCGTGCCAACACGCAACGCACCTGGTTCGAGAGTCTCAATCGAGGCTGGTCGCGACTTCGAATGGCTGAGAATCATGATGAGGCGCGAGTTGTTGGGACGAAGGGTCCCGCCTTCGTGGCCGCGACCGCGATCATCGAAGACGGGGCACTACTCGGACGAGGTGTGAAAGTCTGGCATTTCAGCCAGGTTCGAACGGGCGCGAACGTCGGCGACGACACCATCATTGGCAAGGGCTGCTTCATTGACGAGTCCGTGCCGATCGGCGCGGGCTCGAAGATACAAAACGGATCGGAGATCTACGCGCCCGCGACCATAGGCAAAGGTGTCTTCGTCGGCCCGCACGTGGTGCTCACCAACGACCTGCACCCACGGGCCGTGGGGCCAGATGGCACGCCGCTCGCAGCGAGTGACTGGCACGCAACGGGTTGCCATATTGAAGACGGCGCGGCGATCGGCGCGGGCTCGGTCGTGGTGTGCACGAACGTCGGCGCCTGGGCACTGGTCGGGGCGGGAAGCGTCGTGACGCGTCCCGTCGCGTCTCACGCACTCGTGGTGGGTAATCCGGCGCGCCAGATTGGCTGGGTGTGCTACTGCGGTGAGCGCCTTGAAGGTGAATGTCAAACGTGTGGCTGGAGGACGCCGTGATTGGAATTTCAAAATTGATGATCGGAGCGGGTGAGGAAGAGGCGATCCTTCGCGTCGTTCGATCGGGTCAGTTGGCCATGGGCGCTGAGACCCACGACGTGGAATTGGCATTCGCCAAGCGACTTGGCGGGGTTGAATGTATTGCCGTATCTAACGGGACCGTGGCGATCACCCTGGCGCTCGCGGCGATGGGGGTGGGCCCGGGAGACGAGGTGATCACGACCTCGTTTTCCTTCATTGGCACGATCGAGCCGATCATCCAACTCGGTGCGACGCCGATCTTCGCCGACGTTGACCTGGCCAGCGCGAACATGGATATCGCGGGCATTGAATCGCTCATCACCAGTCGCACCAAGGCGATCCTGCCCGTTCACCTCTACGGACGTCCAGTGGACTTGGCCGCCATTCGTGACGTTGCGAGCAGGTACAACATTGCGGTGCTCGAAGACGCGTGTCAGGCCATCGGCGCCAGTGACGCCAACACGGGTGAGGTCGGCAGTTCGGGCACCGCAGTGTTCTCGTTCTATGGCAGCAAGAACATCGCCTGTGGTGAAGGTGGGCTCGTCGCGACTGATGATCCTTCAATCGCTGAGCGGGTACGGCTCCTCAGAAGCCACGGGTCGATCGAGACGTATCGACACAAAATGGTCGGCTACAACGCTCGCATGACCGACCTCCAGGCCGCCATTCTTCGAGTCCAACTCGATTCCCTCGACGACGTCACGGCGGGTCGGCGTTCCAATGCGGCGTTCTACCACGACACGATTCACAATGACGCGATCACGCTGCCAGTTCGCAATGACGAGACGAGCGCGAGTTGCTTCCATCAGTTCACACTGCGACTCGCGAGCCAAGCTGACCGCGACGACCTGCAGGCGTGGGCTCTGGCGCACGAGGTCGAAGCTCGCGCGTATTACCCCTACGCGCTGTCGAGCCATCCGGTAGTGGAGGATTTGGGTATGAGCGCTCGATGCGAGAACGCAGAAGCGCTCTCGAACGTGGTGTTGTCCATCCCCGTTCGAGAGTCACTGAGCGATGACGAGCGAAGCCACGTGGCCGACGTCGTGAGCAGTTGGGAACCTCAGGGTTCTTGAGCAGTGATCCGCCATTGACGGGGAAGCATTGCTGCTGCATCACTCCCTCAGCACAGGGAATCGTCGCGGCTAAACGAGCCAGTCTTCGACCGATGCTGCGCCGGACGCGTAATGCTGCTGGACCAACTTCTGGATGGTTCGAATACCGTGTTCCAGGCGGTCCCTTCGCTCGCAGAGTTCTCCACGTTGCTCTTTCACCCGCGTCAACAGACTAGACACCGTATCAAGGTCACCGAGATCGCTCGTGGCAAGTTCGGCGTGCAGCTCAAGCAACTTGATCGAGTCCTCGTTGGAGAGCTCGGCCGCAGCCGCTACTGAGGCCGAGGCGTCGGGTGACAGGGACCATCCACCGCCTACCCACCCAGTGGTCAACATCTCGGGCATGTCATCGACGAGGGTCTGTAACACTTCGTCGGCCTCTGAAGCCCAACATCGATTTAAGATCTTGAGGTCGAGCGAGAGCACGCCAATGGCGTAGGAGACGAAGACCGATGTACGAACGAGTTCGCCGCGCACTTCGCGCAGCGCCTTCGTTGGCATTGTTGCATCGACTTTCTCCGCGTAGCGAAGAAGTTCATCAATGGCACCGAGGTCATCATCCATTAACCGCAATGATACGGCCGTGACGTAAAAATTCCACAAACTTGTGATAATGCTCTCAATTATCTTCACGAATGGTCCGTAATGGCCTAAGTGACTACTGAAGTTTTTGAGGGGGGCGCCACGGCGGTGGTCTTTGCGACGCGTGTGCGTCGTCGACACGCTGTGCACGTCAACAGTCGCGTCTCGACGTTCAGATCCCGCGCTCACGTAGTTCTTTTAAGGAATTCCCCTCGTCAAGATGGTATTACAGAGTTAACGGCCAACGACCACGTTGAGCGAAAAGTTGTATCGAATGTCGGGTACCGGTGTATCGCGGTCAACCTCACGGTTGGTCAGTCCAAAATGCGACACACCGCGACCGCTCGGCCTTCGTGTGACGTGACACCAAGAGTGGCCCGGCCTCTCCTTGATCGCGACTGGACGCTCAGGACTATGGAGGGGTTGAGGACACGGTTTCTTCAGACACGGGGGCTCAACACCTCGTCATGGGTCACACCATCGAGGAGCTGTTGGTGAACGAGTTCAAGATGAATTCGACTCCGCGTGACCACGTCGTAAGTGAGATCGAGGAGCATCGAGGAGAAGACACAGGCACGCCGCTCTTGTCGGTGTGTCTCATCGTAAAAGATGAAGAAGAGATGCTCCAAGCGTGTCTCGAGTCGGTAGCGAATGTCGCCAACGAGATCATTGTCTATGACACGGGCTCAACGGACCGCACCATGGAGATAGCACGCGAAGCGGGCGCCAAGGTGATCGAGGGCTACTGGGACAACGACTTCGCCCGAGCTCGCAACGCAGCGCTAGCGCACGCGAGCGCCGAATGGGTGCTCACCCTTGACGCCGACGAGATCTTTCAATGCGACCCTGAGGCGATGAGTACCTTGCTGCGTGGCGCGAGTGCGGACGTCGAGGCCTATATGGTCGCCGTCGAGAACCTTGAAGGGGTCGGCAGCCTGGGAATGGCGCACATGTCGGTTCGCGTCACGCGGCGCACCGCCGCCCTCTGGCACTACAGCCTGCATGAGCAGTTGTTGCCCGCCGACGGTTCCGCACGCGATCTGCGTCGCGTGTACTGGAGTGAGGCTCGCATCATCCACCGCGGCTATCTCGCCCAGGTGATGAAGTCGAAGAACAAGGCTCAGCGAAATCTGAAGATAGCCAAGGCCGCGCTCGATGAGGATGAGGCGAATAGGCCATACGCCACATTGAATTACGGCCGATCACTCGTGATGGCGGGCCAATTAGAAGAGGCGGTCGACGTCCTTCGAGAGGCTTCGACGTATTCGTCGCAAGGCTACTTCTCACGAACGGTCCTCACCGTTTTGATAACGCTTCTGACCGACCTCGGGCGCTACGACGAAGCCCTCGACGAAGTGCTCGAGCTGAGAAAGATCTCGACCAACCAGATCACCGCAGACATCGCCGAAGGTCGCGCACGTATAGCCAAAGGCGACGTTGAAGTGGGCCTGGCGATCCTTGCGAGACTTCCCTTGCGTGGTCGCGATGATGACGCCTTCGAGCACGATCTGCATCTGCTCACCGGCGTGCGCGCCCACGGTCTCGCTTCTCTTGGCCGCTTCGGTGAGGCGGCCGATCTCGTGCTCGAATCGGTACGAACCGAAGGCGTGATAAAGGCCGACCTCGCAGAATTGGTGGGCTGGCTGGTGAAAGAGGGGCGTAACCCATCAGAGATCGCCGGTGCGCTCAGCGTCGATGACGTCATTCCGGCGCTTGGACAGATGATCCATCTGAACGTGAATGAGGCCGACGGAGTGCTCGAAGGCGTCTATGAGCGTTTCCCAGACCGCTTGGAGACCCTCGCGGTTGCGAGTCGCATTGGTCCGCGCTTGGGAATCGAGCGTGCGCTCGTCTGGTCTTCGCGCCTTCGAGAACGGGGTCTGGCGAGCGCGTGCCCGTTGGTGGCCATCGCCAACGACGCAGACTCGGACCCTCGAGTTCGAGTGCTCGCTGCAGCAGTTGCGTTTGGGGCGTTCGCTGATCACGCGGTCGTTCGAGCAGTGCACGAGGCACGAGGGCTGCTCGACGAGAAGAGCCTGAGCGAGTCCAGCGAGCAAATCGCCCGTTTCGCCCCGGGTCTGCTCGAGGCGCAACACGTCGAGCGTGAGGCGCCCGCAACCGATGCCACGCCCACGGCCCCGATTCCCACCAAGGTGGTACGTGCCGCACGTGAACGCGTGTCACTGACGTCGCTTCGTGTGCCGGCCCTTCGTGGCGGCGTGAATATCGTGGGTTCCTTCACCGGCACCTCGATAGATGCCGAGATCGCGCGAACCATCGCGAGAGCGCTCGTGGCGAGCGGCTACGGCGTTTCAACCACCGACTACAACTCTGATGGCAGAACGGGCCCGGTTGCGTGGTCGCACGTGGACGCCGGTGACCAGCCCTATGGCACAAGTCTGTTCGTCATCGCGCCCGAGGACATGGGCAATTACGCAATGGATTGCGGCACCGCCGGATTCGAGAGTCGCTACACGATTGGTGTGTGGCGCTCGGAATTCGATACGCCAACGACCTTGATGGGTGTGACCGCGCAGATGGTTCGAGAGATCTGGACGCCTGGACGCTTCGCCGCCCAGGCACTGCAGAGCGCGAGCGATCGTGACGTCTTCAAGATGTCATTGCCGCTCGGGACACTGCACAGTTCACTCGTCGCGCCTCGTGAGTTCGAGGGGACGGTGTTCCTAACGAGTGTTGATTACGCTGCCGGCTTCCTTCGCCAGAACCCCCTCGACGTGATTACGGCGTACCGTCGGGCCTTCACAGAAGGTGAGAACGTGCGCTTGGTCATCGAGACCGCGCACGCGTCGCGCTATCCGTTGGAGCACGCGGCGCTCGTGGAGGCCGTTGGGGGTCGCGCGGACATCGAAGTGGTCGACAACGCAGAAGGAGCGACGGGGAGGCTCGTGTACGACTGGAAGCCCGAAGTCTCGTGTTTCGTGTCATTGCATCGAAGCGATGGTACGGGTCTTGGTCTCTCGCGGGCCATGAGTTGGGGCATTGCGCCAATCGTGAGTGCACATTCGTGTGGTGCTGAACTCCTTGGCGAGCGTGACAGTTACCAGGTGCCCGTCACCATTGAGAGGGTCCCCGAGAGCGAGAGCTACTACAGCGCCAGCGAGTACTGGGCGCAGCCTGACGTGGATCAGGCGGCGCGCGCAATGCGCTTCGCGGCTGAGGATGTCACACTTCGTCGCTTCAAGGGACGTCGGTCCAAGGAACGCGCGATGCGGCTGTTTTCGACGTCCTCGGTACGAACGATGCGAGAGCGCGTGAGTCGCATCGAACGACTCCACTACAACAAAGAAGCCAGTGTCGAGCAGGACGAGGTGACGATGGCGGCAACAAAGTAGATATTTCATCGACGACCCTCTCAACTCTCGTCCTAGGTGGTCCGTAGTTGAAGTTGGAGCACGGAAGCTCCAACTTCCTTAGGGAAGTATTTATGTCATCAGGAGGACAAAGCCCATGTCGGGACTTCTAATCAATTACAACGCAGCTGCAGTTGCTGCGTACAACAACCTGGACCAGACCAGCGCGAGCTTGACCAAGACAGTTGGCCAACTCTCGTCAGGTATGCAGATCCAATCAGCGGCTGACAATCCTGCGGGATACGTCGTTGGTCAGTCCCTGCAGATGGAAGCCAATGGCTACACCCAGGCAATCAGCAACGCCCAGGACGCGGTCTCCGTGCTCCAAACGGCGCAGGGAGCACTCGGCCAGGAGGCAACCATCCTTCAGACTATGAACACCCTGGCGACTCAGGCAGCCAACGGTGGTTCCCAGACGGCGTCATCCCAGGCCGCAGCGCAGGCTGAGTTTGCCTCGTTGACGTCACAGTTGGACCAGATTGCTTCGAGTAC
Source organism: Acidimicrobiaceae bacterium (assembly GCA_027355725.1). Taxonomy (GTDB): domain Bacteria; phylum Actinomycetota; class Acidimicrobiia; order Acidimicrobiales; family RAAP-2; genus RAAP-2. The sequence goes on along the minus strand of DAIEHI010000064.1, from coordinate 31,119 downwards.
GAACTACGGTGGCACCTCACTGTTGAACGGCTCGTACGCTGGCACCTTCCAAGTGGGTCCGTACAACCAGACGGTTGACCAGATCTCGGTCGCGATCAGCGGCGCTGGTTCGACCGCTTTGCTGGGTTCGACGGCACTGAGCCTGACGACCACCACCGGTGCTCAGGCGGCCATGGCTGCAGTTCAGACGGCAATCGGCACAGTGGCGACCATCGCTGCGAGCGTCGGTGCTTCTCAGAACGAGATCACCGCGGTGTCGGCGAACCTCACCACGGCTCAGCAGAACATCCAGTCAGCTCACGCGAACCTGGTGGACGTCAACGTGGCGCAGATGACGTCACAGTTCACGTCACAGCAGATCCTTGAGCAAGCGGGTGTGTCGATTCTGGCCCAGGCGAGTCAGCTTCCCAGCCTCGCTCAGAAGCTGTTGCCGTAAGCCGAAGGCCAGGGCCCTAGGGTCCAGGCTTCGAAAGGCGTCACATCGTGAGTGCATCCTCGCCCCCAAGCAAAGATGGGGATGCACTCACGATGTGCACAACGACCAGTATCACCACAGTCACGGAATCAAAAGTGGGGAATGGCAGATGACATTAGGACCCGTAAGCTTCGGAGGACTCTTCTCCGGACTGAACACTGCGGCAGTGATCAACGCCGAGATGGCGGTGTACCAGCAGCCACTCACCACCCTTCAGAATCAACAGACGACCCTCAACACACAGATCTCAGATTTTCAGGCGCTCAGCTCGCAGTTCCTTTCGCTCCAACAATCCGCCGACGCCCTCGCGACACCCACCGCGTTCGCCCAGGCCTACTCGGTGAGTTCGTCGAGTCCCCTCGCCGTCTCGGGCACCGTCACTGGCGGTACGACCTCCGGATCACTCACCTTGGCGGTGAACCAGTTGGCGTCGGGTTCGACGCAGATATCCGCTGGCACGGTGTCCGCCACCAATGACGTCGTGGCCTCTGGAAACATCCTTGTCGGATCGGGCGGCGCGGCGCTTGGCGTCGCCTCTTTCGGCGCCGGCTCGGGTCTCACGCTCGGCGCCCATTCGATCAGCGTCCAACAGGCGTCCGCCGGTGCCACCCTCCAAGCGGGCACAGCCCTGGCGGCGAGTACGACCATCACGAGTTCGAACAACACCGTGAACCTGACGGTGAACGGTACCGCGACCGCCCTCACGATCGGGGCGGGTACCTACACGCCAACCCAGCTGGCTCAGGCGATCACCCAGGCATCGGGTGGGACCTTAAACGCGACGCTGAACGCGAGTGGCGTCCTCTCGCTCGCAACGACCCAGCAAGGTTCGAGCTCCTCACTACAAGTCACCGGCGGCACGGCCCTCGCGGGTCTTGGACTCGCGGCGGGCAGCGCCGTCTACGGGGTTGACGGCAAGATCAACGTCGACGGCACGGTCTCGACGATTTCCAATATCGCAGGTTCGGGAACCACGCAAGTCACCCTGGCCTCGGGCACCGGCGGGTCGTTGGTCGCGAACCTGAGTGGCGGCGTCAGTGTTGGATCCATGACCACTCAGAACGTGTCGACGGGAGATGGATCGCTCTCCTCGGTGGTGGCGGCGATCAACGGTGCCAATGCGGGCGTGTCGGCAACGGCGCTGCAGGTCGGTACCAATCAATACGCACTCGAGGTCAGCTCGACCAATACCGGCGTCTCAGGCGGCGCCACCATTGACGCCCAAGCCTTCTCGGGTTCTTCGCTCGGATCGCTACAGACAACAACCCAGGCCCAGAACGCAATCGTCTCGGTGGGTGGGACCAACGGCTACCAAGTCACCTCTGCGACCAACACCTTGAGTGGGCTTCTGCCCGGCATCTCGGTCAACCTCAGTCAGGTCACCTCGAGTCCCGTCACACTGAGCGTCGCCGCCGACGGCTCCCAAGTCGCCACCCAAGTCTCGACGTTCGTCGACGCGGCGAATCAAATCTTGTCGACGATCGCGAATGACACCGCCTACAACGCCTCGACCAAGGTCGCCGGTCCCCTCAACGGCAACACGCCCCTGACGGCGCTCGCCCAGAAAGTACTCTCATTGGTCGGTAACGTCATTGGATCATCGAGCGCCGGCGCCGACGGAACCGCTGGAGAGACCGCGGGTCTCGCGCTGTCGGCTAGTGGCACCCTCACCTTCAATAAGGCAGCATTCATAACCGCCTACAACGCGAATCCGACGGCCGTGCAGGCCCTGTTCACTGAAGGTGGCACGTTCAGTGCAGCGAACTCGAGTTACAACGGAGGCGTGACAATTGCGGGGGCCTCCAATGCCACGACGCCGGGGCCCTACAGCGTCGCCATCAGCCAGTCCGCATCTCAGGCGAGTGACACAGGATCGGCGAGCTTCGCATCATCGAGTGCGACGCTCGCTTCAGCCGAGACCTACTCGGTGACCTCGGGGACCAAGACTGCGACCTACGCCGCTAGTGCCGGAGAGACGATTGCGAATGTGGTGAGCGGCATGAACGGCGCGCTCGCGGCCTCGGGTATTGATGTGTCGGCGTCACTCGCATCAAACGGCTCGTCGTACTCCTTCAAGTTGAACTCGGCGACGTATGGCTCGAGTGCCACGTTTGGAGTGAGTGCTTCGGGCACCGACCAACTCGGTCTGACGAGCGCCGGTACGACCTACACCGGTGTGGACGTCGCGGGTACCATCAACGGCCAAGCCGCCACCGGCAGTGGTCAAATCCTGTCTCTCAACAGCTCAACTGACCCGGCGGGTGGTCTGGTGCTGCAGGTGACCACACCCGGTATCACCACTCTGACGACCCTCGGCACGGCGAACTACGCACCCGGCATGGCCCAAGGACTCGCGAACCTCGCCGAGCAAGTCACCATGGCGCCGTATGGCCAACTTCCCGACACGTTGACGGGACTGCAGAACACCCTCGCGAACGTTGGCGTTCAGGTCAAACAACAGCAGTCACTCGTCGCCACCATGCAAGCCACCCTCACCCAAGAGTTCACGACCATGGAACAGACGCTCGCGCAGTTGTCGGCCGAGAGCAAGTTCCTCTCGAGTTGGTCGAATTCCGGGAGCTCCTCGGGTTCGAGCTCTTCGGGCGTCTTCGGGGGTTCCTCAAGTTCTACGACCACCACCCAGTTAGGCGGGTAAGGACCACTCATGTCGCTCTCCAACTCAGCCTCGGCCTACCAGAGCCAAGCGGTGCAGACCGCGAACCAGCCCCAGCTCCTCGTCATGCTCTTCGACCGACTGGCGGTCGACATTGCGCGCGCCGAGTTGGCCATTGAAGCCTCGAACTTCGAGGCCGCGAACGAGACACTCCAGCACGCCCAAAAGATCGTGCGCGTGCTCAGCAGTTCACTCGACCCTGAGGGTTTCAGCGGCGGGCAAGAACTTCTTGCGATCTACGTCTTCTTGGAGAATCACCTCATCAAGGCCAATATCGAAAAGGATGTTGCGTTGGTGAAAGAGTGCGCCGATCTGGTGCGGCCCATCCACGAGGCGTGGCGTCGGGCGGTTAATGCGAGTGAGCGAGCGAATGTCGCCTCCAACCTGGGATGAGTACCTAGCCGAGGCGTCGGCCCACCTGGCGGCGGTGCGCGCGAGCAGCGAGCTCGGCGCGTCACCACCCAACCCGCCCGCACGACCCGAAGGACCGCCACCCGAAGACCGACTCGATCAAGTCCGCTCGCTCGCAATGGGTTACGACCAGTTGGCCCTCGAGGTGCTCACGAGAATGCAAGCAATCGATCAGCGTCGCCCCATTTCCCAGTCAAAGAATCCCCATCAGGAACTCTTGCCCGCGCGTTTCATCAATACGCCAATCTGAAGCGCTCGTTGCGCCGAGTTCCGAGCGTGAGTTCGGAACCTCGAAAATAATTTCCACCACCCCCTCAACTCTCTTCGCGGGGGGGACGTAACTACAACTGAGCACGGACCGCTCTGCATCGCGCCAGGAAGGCTTACATTCCCATCGCGCAGAGGAGCGGCATGGCTGGTGCTACCCAAGCTATTGGTATCTTGCAGTTCGCGCTCGACGCCGTTGTCCAACAACAACAAGTCATTGCGAACAACATCGCCAACCAGGACACCCCTGGTTACCAGGCAAATCAAGTGACCTTCGAGTCCTCTCTCGCCCAGGCCCTCCAGTCGGGCGGAACCGCCACCGTCCAAGCCTCACCTGAGGGCCTGCCCTCTGGGGTGAGCGGCAACAACGTGTCACTTTCGACCGAAATGACCTTCATGGTCGAGAACAACCTCGCGAACCAGACCGTGGACAACGCCTTGAGCGGCCAGTTCACGATCCTGACCGATGCGCTGAGCGCGTAGGGGGTGCCATGAGTTCAATCTGGAGTTCGATTGATGTCGCCGGGTCCGGAGTGACCGTCGACCAGACCTGGATCAACGCCGTCTCGAGCAACGTCGCCAACATGAATGATGGTGTGACGCCGGGTAAGCCGGTCTATCAGGCGCAGTCGGTGGTCGTGGGCGAACAGGCGCCGCTCGGTACGGTCGGCGAAGCGGCCATGGGTACCGGCGTCCAAGTCCAGGCAATCGACCTCGGACCAGCCCAGGGACAGAATTCGTACGAGCCAACGAACCCTCTCGCGAACGCTCAAGGAGAGGTCACCTACCCCGTGGTGGACCTCGCCGCCCAACTCTCGAGCCTCGTCCAGGCCCAGACCTCCTATCAGGCGAACGCCAAGGTCATGGTCGACGCGAAGAGTGCCTACCAAGCGATCCTCAATATCAAGGCGTGATGATGATTCCAGCCATCCCACCAATTCCATCGATCAGCTCTTCAGTCGCGCTCGGTAGCGCTCAGGCCCCCACGTTGGGCACCGCTGGGGCGGCGAGTGGGGTCGGCGCGGTTGGAGCATCGGGTTCAGGGTCGTTCCAGAACATCCTCGGTCAAGCCATCGACGCACTGAACGGCACGACCAACAACGCGACCAATCTGTCCTTGCAGGCGGCCGCCGGCACGGCGAGCGTCGCCGACGCCACGATCGCAACGACCGAAGCGGACCTCGCCACCCAACTCGCGAGTGGGGTGACGAGCAAGGCAGTGACCGCGCTCAATTCGATCATGAACATGCCGATGTAACCCTATGGCACTCCTCCCTTTTAACGCCGAAACCTTCAGTGTGGTCAGTGGTCGAGCTCGCTCGGCCCTTTCTGGCTTCACGGCCGGTCAGCGAGTCATCTCGGTACTCGCGGTCATTGGTCTCGCCATTGGTGGGGTCGCGTTCGTGAACATGGAGTCCAAGCCCAGCTTTCAGCCCTTGTTTACGAACCTTCAGGCTTCAGACTCGGGCGCGGTCGTCGCCCAACTCACCACATCACAGATCCCGTACCAGTTGACCAACGGCGGCTCAACGATCCTGGTGCCCTCGAACATGGTGGACCAGGAACGAGTGGCGCTCGCCCAACAGGGGCTACCAGCGTCTGGAACAGTGGGCTTCTCCACACTCGAGAAGAGTGGCATCACGACCTCGCAGTTCGTCCAACAAGTCGAGTACCAACAGGCCCTTGAAGGACAACTCCAACAGACGATCGAGTCAATCCAGGGCGTCCAGTCAGCCCAGGTGAATCTGGTCGTGCCAACCCAGAGCACCTTCGCGATCGGAAACCAGCCACCGACGACCGCGTCGATCCTCGTGGACCTCGCCCCGGGGGTCACGCTCAGCTCAGGACAGATCCAGGCCATTGTCCACCTCGCGGCGTCGGCGACACCGGGACTGACGACGAACAACGTTACGGTCGTGGACAATCACGGCGACGTCCTCTCAGCGGCCGGTCAGACCTCGGGTGGCAATGGGAGCTCCAACTCCCAACAGACCGCCGCCTACGACCGCAACCTGTCGAACTCACTCGAAACCATGCTGTACCGACTCGTCGGGGTCGGTAACGCCCAGGTCCAAGTGCACGCCCTGCTCAATTTCAACAAGCAGAACGAGACCATCAAGGGTTTCCAACTCGACGCCAAGGGTCAGCCGATCATCGCACCCACCGGTCAGACCTCAACGAGTTCGAGCTACACCGGCTCGGGTACCCCGCCAACGGGCGTGCTGGGCTCTGGCACGCCAACGACCACGGGTGGTAACGGCAAGTACACCTCGACGAACAGTCAGGTGACCAACGCCGTTGGCCAAGTGACCCAGACCATCAACCAAGCACCTGGCCAAGTCGTGAAGACGTCGGTGGCGGTGTTGATCAATTCTGCGGCGACACCCAAGGTCAGTACGTCAAAACTGAAGTCACTCATCGCGGCGGCGGCTGGACTCAACACCGCCAACGGTGACCAGTTGGTCGTGACCGCCATGAAGTTCGCAACCCCGGTCGCATTGCCCGCCGCGTCGGGAAGTGCCATGCAGCTCTACATGCACGTTGGCACGGCGCTCGCGTTGGTCTTGTTCATCCTGGGATTGTTGTTCTTCGCGCTGAAGGCGGCGAAGAAGACCAAGTACGACGAGGTCGAGGTCCAAGAATATTCTCCGGTGCCACCGCCGATCGAAGGTGCCTTCGCGAGTCCCGAACTGCAGGCTTCACCGTTGTCGTTCGCGAGCATGTCACCCGACGCCGTGATCACCCAGGTCAATTCGTACATTGAACAGCGCCCGTCGGAAGTCGCACGACTTCTAAGGGGCTGGGCTGAAGAGAAGAGCAAGGAAGCACTTTGAGCGACGTAGAAGCAACCGAAGAATCCGAAGAACTCGTGGTCGAGCGCGTCTCGAGTTCAGTGGTCGACGACTTTGAGGTGAAGACGCCCATGGCGCTCTCCAACCGTCAGAAGGTGGCGGCACTGTTGGCGCACCTCGGTGCGAAGAAGGCGGCACCGATCCTAAAAGAGCTCTCCGATGACGAGGCCATTGGCTTCAGTAAAGAGATGATCGACCTCCCCGCACTCGACAGCGTCACCCTTTTGCAGGTACTGGCAGAGTTCATGGAGCGTGTCGGGCGACCAGACGTGGGCGGCGCGGGGGGACTCGAACTCGCTCGTGCGTTCCTCCAAGAGCGCCTCGGACAATCTCGCGCGCAAGAAGTCCTCGATCAGATCGAGGGCCAGCGCGCCGCGAGTCCGCTCATTGGGCTCTCGCACGTCGACCCCCAACAGGCGCTCGCAGTGCTCGGCGGCCAGCAGCCTCAGGTGGTGGCGGTGCTCTTGGCTTACTTACCGCCCGAGGATGCCGCCAATCTGCTGGCCGTACTCGAGCCAGATTTTCGCGTGAAGGTCGCCAAGCGCATCGCCCAACTCACGCGCGTCGACCCGGTCGCAATTCGCCAAGCCACCAGCATGCTCGTCGAACGACTTAAGGACACCGAGGGGGGTAGTGCGACCACCATGGCGGGCGGAACGACGACCATGGCCGAGATACTCAACCATTCAGAGCGTTCGATCGAACAGCAGGTCCTGGGCGGACTGGAGATCGATGACGAGGCACTCGTCCAGCAGATCCGCGCCAAGCTCTTCACCTTCGATGACGTCTTGAACCTCGACGACAAGGCGCTTCAGCAGATCTTTCGAAAGTCTGATGCACCGACTTTGGCGCTCGCGATGAAGGATCCGCACTTGGCTGCGGACCAGTTGACCAAGATTCGATCGAACCTATCGGAGCGCGTGATTTCGATGATCGATGAAGAGATAGAGGTGATGGGCGCGGTACGCAGCTCCCAGATCAACGTGGCCCAGGGCACGATCGTGCGCATCGCTCGTCAACTCGACGAGGAAGGGGTCATCATGATCGCTCGCGAAGACGAGGTGGTGTCGTGAGTTACTTCGATCAATTCGACCTCCCGGCGCCGGGCGTGCGCGAGCTGCGTCGTTTCGTTGACTCTTCGGTCGTTGCCACCACGTACGAGAACAAGGGGCCCCAGCTCGATTCGCTCGAGGCTCAGCGCGCCGCCGCCGCGCGCGAAGGCTACGAGGAGGGTTACGCCGAAGGCATGCAGCGCGCACTCGCCGAGATAACGCGAAAGAGCGCCGAGGAGTCGCAGCGAGCGGCATTGGCCCTGTCGGCACTCTCGCGCGCGGTGAGCGCGGCTCAAGAGTCAGTGCAGAAGGCGCGTAGCGAAGTGCAAGAAGCCGCTCCGAAGTTGGCGTTCGAACTCCTCGAGGCATTGCTCGCGCGCGAGGTCTCACTCACGGTCAACCCCGGGTATGACGCCATCACCCGCGTGCTTGATCTCGATTCGAGTAATGACCCCGTCACCGTCTGGATGCATCCAGTCGACATCGCATCACTTGGCGAACTCACCGACATCGGATCGGGTCGAGAGATGAACGTGGTGGCCGACCCTTCGATCGAGCGCGGGGGAGCGATGGTTGAAGTGGGTCGATCGATGCTCGACGGGCAACTCAGTCACGCAATGGACCGGGTTCGTGAAGTCCTCATGGGTACTGATGCATACGGGGTGGTCGATGACCGAGTTGCTTGACGCCCTCAGCGCTTCGGCGAGAGCTGCGGCACGGCCGCTACGTTTCGGTCAAGTGACCCAGATGGTCGGGATGTCCATTGAAGTCGTCGGCATCCCCGCGGCGATCGGTGAATGTCTCGTCCTCCTGCCGTCGCAGCGTCGCGTCTTCGCCGAGGTGGTGGCGCTGCGCGATGACCGGGTGGTGTGCCTGGCACTCGGTGAGACCAACGGCATTCGCGTCGGCACGAAGGTCACCTCACTTGGCGGACCGCTTTCGGTGAGGGTGGGCCCACACCTGCTCGGACGGGTCCTCGACGGACTGGGTCGACCCATCGATGGTGGGCCCGCGGTCGTTGGCGCTGACGTGTCTGTGGCGGGGACTCCGCCACACCCGCTTCGACGTGGTCTGGTGAATGAGCAGCTGCCACTCGGCGTGAGGGTGTTGGACGGTCTCATCCCTTGCGGCAAGGGTCAAAGGCTCGGTATCTTCGCGGGATCAGGTGTTGGCAAGTCGTCGTTGATGTCGATGATTGCGCGTGGCACCGCGGCCGACGTGACGGTGGTCGCTCTCATTGGCGAACGCGGACGCGAGGTCGCAGAGTTCATTGAGCGTGACCTCGGTCCCGAGGGACTCGCGAGGTCGATCGTTGTCGTCGCCACGTCCGACGCTCCGTCGGTCATGCGTATTCGCGCCGCGTTCACCGCCACGCGCATCGCCGAGTGGTTCCGCGACCAGGGCAAGGACGTCGTGCTCATGATGGATTCGGTCACCCGTTTTGCGATGGCCCAGCGCGAAGTCGGACTCGCCGCCGGCGAGCCACCCGCGACACGCGGGTATCCGCCGAGCGTCTTTGGTCTCCTGCCGCGCTTGCTCGAGCGTGCAGGTCTGGGGGAGCGTGGTTCCATAACCGGCCTCTACACGGTGCTCGTCGAGGGTGATGACATGAACGAACCCATCGCCGACACCGCTCGCTCCATCCTTGATGGTCACATCCAACTCTCACGTTCGCTCGCCGAGTCGAATCACTTCCCCGCGGTCGATGTGCTCAGTTCAATTTCTCGGGTGGCGCCGGCCGTTGCGACACCCGAGCAGTTGTCTCAGGCGGGGGATGTGCGTGAACTCTTGGCCGCGTGGCGCGACAGCAAGGATCTCATCGAGATCGACGCCTACGTCGCTGGCACGAATCCAGTGGTCGATCGCGCCCTCGTGATGAAGCCGGCGATTGATGCGTTCTGCAAGCAGGCAATGAGTGAACGCTCGGATCTGGGTTCGGCGCGTGAGGGTCTGGCGACACTGGTGTCGTCGGTAGGGGGTGACGCATGAAGGTCTATCAATTCAAGCTGGCGACCGTGGAGCGCATTCGAGTACTCGAAGAGCGGCTCGCACGTGAACAACTGGTCGAGACCCTCAACCAGCTTCGAAAGGCCCAGGCGGCCAACGAAGCCGCTCACGTGGCGCTGCGAGAGATGGCGAGCCTCTCGGGCATCGTGAGTATCGCTGATATCCAGTGGCTTGATGATCAACGTGAGCGACTTGCTGAATCACTACGGATATGCAGTGAGAAGGTGGCCCTGGCACAATCGAAGAGCTCTGACGCACGAGCGGCGTGGGGCAGCGCGACGAAGCGTGCGAGCGTCCTCGAGCGTCTCGACGCCCAGAGTTTTGCGGCGTGGCGTGATGCGGCGTCGAGAGAAGACATCGCCCAGTCCGACGACCTTGCCACCGCTCGATACCGATTGGCGGGAGCTGGCGAATGACAATTGGCTCAGTTACGCTGCCCGAGATCACCCAGACGTTGGCCGAGTTGCAGACTCCGCCATCGTCAACGACGTCTTCGACCTCGAGCGCGCAACAGACTCAAGCTTTCGCCGCCACCCTCAGCCAGGCCGCGAGCGCACTTTCGGCGAGCCTCGCCGGCGGATCGTCATCACTGGATCCTCAAGCCCTTGGCGCCGGTCTGAGTACGGGCCTCGGCAGCGGTCTCGGTGCGGGTGCCGCCTCGGGACTGTCCAGTGTTGCGAGTGCGAGTGCGGAGCTGAACTTGATCTCGTTGCTGCTGTCGAGCCAGCAGGGCGGAGTACCTGGCGTAGGGTCGGGCGCACAAGTCGCCGCGTTGGCACCGAGCGCTGGTCTTCAACCCGCACCGATCACCAGTGTCGGCACTGTCTCACCCGAAGCGGCCCGCGTGGTCAGTCTTGCGAGCAGTCTCGAAGGGACCCCGTACGTCTGGGGAGGTAGTGCGCCGGGAGGCTTTGACTGCTCGGGACTCGTCCAGTACGTTTATGGCCAGCTGGGCATCAACGTGCCGCGTACCTCCCAGGAGCAGGCGACCGTCGGAACAGCGGTCCCGAGTCTGGCGGCCGCGCAACCGGGTGACCTCTTGTTCTTCGCCGGTTCCGACGGCACCGCGAGCGCGCCGGGTCACGTGGGCATCTACGTCGGCAACGGCCAGATGATCGCGGCTCCCTATACGGGTACCGTCGTCCAGCAACAACCCGTCTCGGGCGCTGGCACGGTGGTCGCGATCCGCCGGATCCTGCCTGACGTGCCAGCGACCAACACGCTCATGGGACAAGTGAACGTGCCCGCACAGTACGTGTCGACCATCGAGAGTGCGGCGGCTGCGAACGGCATCCCCTCATCATTATTGGCCGCACTCGTGTCGCACGAGAGTGGCTTTAACCCGAACGCCATGAGTTCTGCCGGCGCTGAGGGCATTGCCCAGTTCATGCCCTCCACCGCGTCGGGCATGGGCGTCAACCCCTTCGATACGACCTCGGCCATCAACGGCGCAGCCAAACTGCTCGGTGCCTATTCGTCGAGGTTCGGCTCTTACGCGAACGCTCTGGCGGCGTATAACGCGGGTCCGACGGCTGTGGCGCGTTACGGCGGTGTGCCGCCCTACCCCGAAACCCAAGCGTACGTTCCAACCGTACTTGCGCTCGCCGGATTGGGCGCCTCGAGCCAAGGGAGCATCGCGTGACGTCAGTCGTAACCGCAGGTCCGATCGCGGCAGTGAGTGCGAACGCGCCGAGTCCGGCGCCCCAGGACTCGAGTAGTCCAACGACGGCCAACGACTCGTTCAACCAGATCCTCTTGGATCAGAGAGCCGCGACGACAACGAACACGGATGCAAGTCCATCGACGACAGGCGCGACTGCGACAACGGCGCCAGCGCACCCAAGTGTGCCATCAGGACCTGGCACGACGACGAGTCAGACACCCGCGAGCGACCAACCAACTCCACTCACTCGCGCAGATTCCTCCGCGAACGCTACAGGCGCCGCTGTCACGTTGGACCAGACGGGCTCTCCCGCGCGCTCCTCACAGGGTCCCGCCGCTCCTCTTTCGTCGACGCCCGGTGAGCGATCGTTGCATGTCAGCCAGAAACCGCGTGGCGCCGGTTCTGTCGCCAGCGCTCGATCGAATGTGAGTTCGAATCCACCAGAGGGTGCAACGTCGTCCGCGCCAGCGCGCGGCACCGGCGCAACGGTTCTATTGACAACGCACGCGAGCGGCGAGAGTGTCGTGGCTGGGTCTTCGTCACTCACCCAAGCGCCAGCGAGCGAGTCGCGCACTGCGTCGAGCGCCACCACGTCCAAACACAAGGAGGCGAGCGCCACCTCGAAGAAGGACGCTTCGAACAGGGTCGTCACCAACACCATGCTCGATGCGGGTGCACAGGTCGTCCCTGGGACGCCCGCGCCGGTCCACGCTGCACCAATCACTGCTCGTGGCTCGAAGCTCACTGGCGCGCTGACCAGTGCGTCGTCCTCTGTAGCCGACTCAACATCGCGAGCACCTTCAAGCTCGGAGGTGACGATGGTCCACGGTGCGCCAGGTGTCACTTCGAGCGAACTGGGCGCGGCACCACACGCTTCGCCCACGTCCACGAATTCACCCGTCGTCGAGTCTGCGGCCGGTTCGACCATGGCGTCAACGAGCACAAGTGTGCCGCACGTCTCTGGGTCTCGGTCGAGTCTCGATGCTCACGGCGCTGGACTCGCCGGGGCACCGTCGAGCACGGGAACAGCTGAGAGTTCCGGGACGAGCGCGGGAGTGGTTTCGCCACCTCCCGTAGCCCCATCGGAGTCGGTCGCCGCCAAAGCGACCGCACAGGCAGCGACGCAGTCGCGCGCTGTCGACTCCACGTTCGCCATGACCACCTCAGGCGCGACCAGTCAGCAACCTACCGCTGTGACGATGACTCGAGACGTGGCGGCACCGATACCGGATCCATCGTCGAGCGCCGCATCGAATCCCGCGCCAGCTGCACAGGCGTCGAACATTCCTTCGTCCGACCTAGGTGCCGCAGCCTTTACGGGCATGGCTCAGTCTGGCTCGTCGCCGAGCGTGTCTCTCGCCGGTGGATCGAGTCGCCCAGGACCAGGTTCGCTCAGCACCGCGAACTCGAACACCCGAAGCAGCACCTTGGCTTCGCGGGCGCACACCACCACCTCATCGTTCGAGACATTGGCGAATGGGATCGGTGCGGTGGCGCACGTGGACGCGCCGAGCCCGACGGGGCACAATGTGACGTCAGTTGACGCATCGACGAGCGTTTCGGGGCGGGATCCAACTGGAGGGCTCGCAACCATGCACCAAGCGACGCTCGACGTGAGTGGTCTCACGAGCGCGATCTCACGTCCACTGAGCGATGGCAACGGCACCTACAGCGTCACACTCGCCATGCACCCGAGCGAACTGGGTCACGTGCAAGCAGTGATGACCCTGTCGGGCAGTGAGTTGCAGGTCGCGTTGACCGCACACACCGAGCACGGACACGCGGCGTTAGCGGTGGCGGTCAACGACCTCAAGAACGAATTGTCTCGCGGGGGGGTCAACGTGAGCATCGACCTACGCCAGCCCCAGGCCCAGACCTCCAATGAGGGACAACGTCGACCCGCGCCCCACGTCACACCCCAACCCGCGGGGCCACTGGTGTCGACGACCAACTTCGCTCCAGCTCCAATCATCGCCCGGGACTCGGGCCAGATCGATTTGATGCTCTAAGAGAAAGGTGCACACGATGATCTACGCCACTAGAACACCACGGAGCACGCCGCAACGGCGCGCCGCGAGCGCCTCAGCTCGCACGCGGCGGCATCGATCAACGGCTCACAACGTCGCTTGTGTCGCGAAAGGGAATCGACCATGACCATGCCCATCACTCCTTCGACTGGTTCCGTTGGTCTCAACTCCAACGCAGCAGCACCCGCCGCACCAGCGGCCAGTGGCATGGCGGGACTCTTGCAGGGAAGTACGTTCCTCAATCTTCTCGTCGATGAGCTCAAGTACCAGGATCCGCTCAATCCAGCGAGTTCGTCGAGCTTCATGAATCAAATCGCCCAGCTCTCACAAGTCGAGCAGTTGCAGACCGTCTCGTCGAGCTCTCAGATCAGCGAAGCCGCTTCACTCTTGGGAAAGACCGTGACGGGGGTCGATACCAACGGCACCGAGATCACCGGCGTCGTCACCGGTGTCACGAACGGCTCGAGTGGACCCACCTTGAACGTGGGTTCCAACGTCATCAATCTTTCGGCGGTGAAGAACATCGACATCGCTGCGAGTGCGGCGGGCTCATCGACATCCTCCACACCAACGACCACCACGACCGGTACAACTTCGACTTCAACGGCCTCACCAATAACGACCTCAACGACGACCACGACCGCCTAGTAGCAGTACCCGCATCGCAAGCTCAATAACGCACTACCCAACAAATAAGTACACCAATCACCCAACTAACCACAAGGAAGACATCATGCCAATCCCATCACTCGGAGCAGCCGCCTCGGGAATTGAAATCATGCAGACCGACCTCAACACGATCGGTAATGACATTGCTAACTCCCAGACTGACGGATTCTCAACCCAAACAGCCCAGTTCTCTGACGTACTGACCGAACAACTCCAACCGGCGAGTGGCGCGGTGGGAACGACTCTGGCGAGCACCAACCCTTCTGCGGTTGGCGCCGGTGCCCAGATCGCGGCCATTCAGACTGACTTCTCGGCGGGCCCAATCACCCAGACCGGTGTCTCATCCAATGTCGCCATTGAGGGGAACGGATTTCTCGTCGTCTCTGACGGTGGACAGACCAAGTACACCTTGAACGGCGACCTGCAGATCGACGCGAATGGTCACTTGGCCACCAACACCGGTGGTCTGGTCCAGGGATGGGCGCCGGGTAAGCCAACGACGTCTCCCTTGACACCGATCAGCATCATCGTTGGCTCCACAGGGGCACCCGCGCAGACTCAGAACGTTGTCCTTGGCGGCAACCTGCCCTCGAATCCGAGCGGGCCGGTGACGATCACGACCACGATGTACGACTCGCTCGGTGACCCGGTACCGCTGTCGTTGACCCTGACGCCGACGCTCAACACCAACGGCACGGCGACGGGCTGGGCAATGCAGGGAACAGTGACCGGAGCCACCGCGAACCTGTGGAACACGCCTCAGCAACTGGTGTTCGACGGGACTGGTCAGTTGAAGACCTTGAACGGCACTGCAGTCACGGCGGGCCAGACGTCGATTCCAATCGACAACAAGCCAAGCAACTACACCTGGTCCGGGACAGCGGTGCCCAATGTCGACTTTCCTGCAGTCGGCTCTCAAACCGCGGTCACCCAGTTCGCTGGTGCGCAGACGCTGCTCGTCACCTCCCAGGACGGCAACGCCGCTGGCACCTTGTCGTCGTACTCAATCGGGGCCGATGGTGTCATCACGGGCACGTACTCAAATGGCGGCAGCGCGACCCTTGGGACCATTGCCCTCGCGCAGTTCGCGAACCCGGGCGGTTTGGCCAACATGGGCCAGACGTCATTCATGTCAACCGTCGCATCTGGTAACCCCCAAGTCGGTCAACCCGGATCCAACGGGCTCGGCAAGCTCCAAGGTGGCGCAGTCGTCGGCTCCAACGTCGACCTGGCAACTGAGTTGACGGACCTGATCGAAGCCCAGACCGCCTATCAGGCCAATACCAAGGTGATCGGCACTACTCAAACGGTGCTCGGTTCGCTGATGCAGGTCGGTTAGTCACGGGCGGGGTGGGGGACACATTCTTAAGTTCTTACTTATAAAAGCCCTGATCATGAAGTGGATGGTGGTCGGGCGAACGGGGAGAATACGCGCAAAGCCAGCACCTTCCAACATCATCCAGCTGAGACCGCAGAACCGGGCGGTGGTGTTCAGTTCGCCCCACCTCTCAATTCTTCGTCGGATTGGTCCGTTATCAGATACAGATGACCCCCAACGTCCGAACGGAGCAGCCTTGATCGCGGTGAAGAAACTTGACGGCGCGATGATGCACCTGAATGAGGATCTCATCGAACGCGTCGAGCACGCGTCGGGGGGCCAATCAGCGGTGTATCTACGCTACGGCGGGCACATGATCTTGGCCGACGACCCGGCGACCGTGGTCGAGATGATTCGTGCCGAGAAGACGGCGCTGCTGCGTCGGGTCTTCGACCGCCCCGACGGTGAGTACGAGGAGTCCTCACCGCTCGCAATGACCCGCGAGATCACCCAGTTGACCCAGGTGCACGGCGCATGACTCCGTTAGGCATCCTCATCTCGATCATGGCGGTGATGGGCGCCATGACCATGGACGGCGGCAACCCCGGCTCCTTGATCAAGGTCTCCTCTTTGCTACTCGTGGTCGGGGGGAGTCTCGGCGCTTCAATGGCGGGCTTCGAGGTGCGCCGACTAAAGACGATCCCTAAGGCACTGCTCAAGGTACTAAAGCCCGGAAAAGGCCCCAATATCCGAGAGACCATCGACGCACTGCTCGCAATGGCCAAAGAAGCACGTTCGAATCCGTTGGTGCTCGAAGAGCTCGAGACCGACGATTCGTTCATGAAAAAGGGCATCCAGCTCATCATCTCGACCTCTGACCCCGAGCGGGTGCACGAGTTGATGGCCGCCGAGATCAACGGACTTCGCGTGCGCCATCAGGCGGCTACCAAGTTCTTTGCAGACATGGCCGGCTTCTCGCCGACCTTTGGGATTCTCGGCACGATCATTGGCCTCATTGGAGTGCTCGGGCAACTCAGTTCGCCGGGCAAACTCGGTCCGGCCATCGCGGCCGCATTCACCGCGACACTCTGGGGCGTGTTGCTCGCCAACGCCGTGTGGCTCCCGATCTCGAACAAGTTGAAGCGGGTGTCAGAAGAAGAGGTGACCTATCGCGAGATGGTGATCGAAGGCTTGCTCACGATGCAATTGAACGCATCGACCACAGAACTCAGGGACCGACTGGATGCGTTCCTCGCACCGTCAGAACGAGGCGATAGCGCGACTCGGGCTAACGGGGGAGAGGCTCCGGATGCGGCGGCGTGAGCGTGAAGGAACCCGGCACCAGAACAGCTCCCTACCGCAGAGCGAATCGTCGTCGCGGGGACACCCACGGCGAGCACGAAGTAGAGAACGCCGAGCGGTGGTTGCTGACCTACGCGGACATGATCACCCTGCTCTTGGTGTTGTTCATTGTCCTGTACGCGATCTCGAGTCTCAACCAGGCGAAGTTCCGCGAGTTCAAGCAGTCTGTGCAGCATTCGAAGCTCTTCCACATTCCTCACGGGAGCACCACGGCGGTCACCAACTCGAAGTCAAGTCCATCCACTCAGCTCGTCAAGATCGAAAAAGCGCTGAGTTCCGCATTGAAGGCGAAGGGGCTGTTACAGGACGTCACTTTCGCGATCACTCCGACGGGACTGACCGAAGGACTGGTCGCGGACTCGACGTTCTTCGTCACCAACTCAGCGCAGCTGTCACCGAGCGGTTACAAGATCGTGGACGCATCGGCTCAAGTGTTGAAGAAGTACGACAATGCGATCGAAGTGGCGGGTTACACGGACAATCGACCCATCGTGTCGGGACCGTATGCGGACAACTGGGCACTCTCAGCAGCGCGCGCGGCGTCGGTGGTCGTTCGAATGTCAACCGGGGACGGCGTCAAACCAACGCAACTGATCCTGCTCGGCTACGGCCAGTACCATCCGGTCGCAACGAACTCAACGCCCGCCGGTCAGGCGCAGAATCGGCGAGTCAACATCGTGGTGAGTCCCACCGCGAAGCTGGCTCCGTAGGCGAGGGCACAGGTAGCAGAACATGAGCCCGACCACTAAAGAGGTACGCAACCATGACTTTCGTCGTACCGATCTTCTAGAACGCCAAGACCTCCAGACCCTCCACGGACTGTCTGAGAGTTTCACCCGCGCGGCAACCCAGCGACTGAGCGCGATACTGCACCGACCGTGCACGTTTGATCTCAACTCCCTCGATCAGGTGATGTGGCGCGACCTCGCAGAAGAGTTCCACGACAACATGCATTTCTTCACCTTTTCAATGGCGCCGCTCGTGGGCCGTGGCGTCTTGGTGATTCCGACAGATGAGGTGCTCGCGTTTGTCGACCTGCGACTCGCGGGTACGGGCGAAGATGACTTCACCGGTCGCACGCCGAGCGAGATCGACAAGGCGTTCCTCGCCCCGATCATCACGGATCTGATCGTCGAGTTCGCCAAAACGATGACGCGAATCCAGACCATTACGCCACTGCTCGAGAGCCAGGATGAGACTGCGGAGAGTGTGTCGATTGCGGGTCCTCAAGAAACGTGCGTGGCTATTCGACTCGATCTGACGACCGCGGGACGACCAATGCGCCCAGCGGTGCTGTGCTTGCCCTATCCCATGGTGCGACTACTGTTCGACTTGCTCGCGGCCCGATCGGTCTCGAGTGGCGAGGAGCGCGACGACTCATTCTCCCTCGACACCCGCCGCAGGCTCTACGAGGTACCGCTCGAGTTGGTCTTTCAGTTCCCGAGCTTCGTCACGACGCCGGCGCAGTTATTGACGCTTCGTGTTGGTGACAGCCTGGGTCTTGGACACCCCAAGGGACGACCCCTCGAGGTTCGCGTAGAGGGGCTGCTGATAGGGCTCGCCGACATGTGCAGTTCCGGTGTCCACAAGGCGTGCGAGATCAAAGAGGAGGTCGCGAGATGACGATTATCAATGGTTCAGACGGCGCGTCGAGCGATGCACCGATCGCCCCAAAGGGTGTTGACGAGGACCGGATGAGGGTGCGTGAGAATCAGTTCCGCAACGTCTCAGTTGAGGTGTCGGCGTGGATTGGCAAGACCCGTCTCTCCTTTGGTGAACTCGGTGAACTTCGCCCGGGCCACATTATCGAACTCGACCAGGCGGTCGGTGCGCCCATCGAGATCGTGCTCAATCGCGAGGTGGTACTCGCGCGCGGGGAAGTGGTGGAGGTCGGCGACGAGTACGGCGTTCGCATTACCGAGATCCTCTCGGAGAAGGGCAACTAGACCATGGGCGCGTCGATCTACGAGTTCGCACGAACAATGCTGGTGTTAGCACTGGTCATTGGGCTGCTCCTCGTGTTGGCGCGCGTCGCACGTCGGTTCCAAGTCGCCGGGGGAAAGCTCGTTGCCAAACCCACTGGTCAACTTGAAGTGGTCACCCGCCGCTCTCTGGGCAAGCATTCCTCGCTCTATCTGGTTCGAGTCGCTGAGCACACGTTCCTCGTGGGCCAGAGTGCACAACAGGTGACCATGCTCGCTGACCTCGGGGACGGCACTCTCGAGAGGCCCCCGACGAAATCGTCGGAGAGCCCTGAAGATCTTCTAACGCCAGGGACGGCGTTGGACACTGAAGTACACGCACCAGGGGCATGGGATGCCTTCGTCGACCGTCTACGGGAGTTGACTGTGCGGCGCTGACGCCCCAGCACTCCCTTAGGGGATGCCCATGCTGTACGAAGAACATCACCGCAACGGGGTTGAGCGATGAACGGCGCACTCCTGCTCGCCGCGAACTCGAGCATCAACGTCAACGTGGGTGGACTGAAGAATCCTTCAACGTCGGTGCTCATCATCGTGGTCTTCACGGTGCTGGCCATTGCACCGTCGGTGCTTGTCTTGATGACCGCGTTCCCGCGCACCTTCATCGTGCTCGCGTTGACGAGAAACGCCCTCGGAACCCAGACGGTCCCACCCAATCAAGTCCTCGCGGGCCTCGCGCTCATCATCTCGTTGTTCATCATGGCGCCGGTGATGTCGACGATCAACCACGTCGCGATCCAGCCCTACGAGCACGGTCAGATCACTGCGACCCAGGCAATCGCTCTCGGTGAAGTACCCCTCAAGACGTGGATGCTCAAGCAGACCAAGAGCCAAGAACTGAGCATGTTCACCTCATTTCGTCACGAGAGCGCCGCGAACCCCGAGTCGTTGCCGTTGACGACGGTGATCCCCGCCTTCGTGCTCTCCGAGATCCAGACCGCGTTCCTGATCGGCTTCATGATCTTTGTTCCCTTCATGATCATCGACCTCGTGGTGTCGGCGATCATGATGTCGATGGGCATCTACATGTTGCCGCCCACGCTGATCGCGCTGCCCTTCAAGATCCTGCTCTTCGTACTCGTCGACGGTTGGACTCTCGTGGTCCACTCGCTCCTACTCTCGTTCAACCACTGAGATGGATTCCTCAACGGTCTTGCACTTAGCGTCCCAAACGCTTCTTTTGGTGGCGGAGTTGGCTGGACCGGTACTCGTGGTCAGTCTGGTCGTGGGCATGATCGTCGCTCTGTTCCAGGCGGTCACCTCGATCCAGGAGTTCACGCTGACCTTTCTACCCAAGGTCGTCGCCATTGGCGTCGTCCTCTTAGTGCTCGGACACTGGATGCTCGGCATCACCGTGGCGTTCACCGAGCATCTCTACAACTCGATTCCGAGCCTCACGACGGGGCATTGATGGGCTTTAGCCTCTCGTCGAGCTTTGTCGTCGCACTGGCGCTCGCCTTCGCGAGGTCCATAGCGTGGGTGAGCATCTGTCCGCCCTTCTCCAACGCGGCGATCCCGAGGATGATGAAGATCGGACTCGCGGGTTCACTCGCGTACTTCGCCGCCGGGGCCCTGCAACACGACGTCCTTCCACAAAGCGACGCTCAAGTCATGGTCCAACTGGTGGTCCAGGTCGTCGTTGGTCTCGTACTCGGCTACGTGGTCTCACTGTTCGTGAACGCTGTTTCCAACGCCGGACGACTCGTCGACCTCTTTTCGGGGATGAACCTGCCCCAAGCGATCGACCCGTTGTCCCAACAGCAGTCGCCGATCTTTGGACAGTTCTACAACCTGGTCGTGACGACCTTGCTCTTCACGACCGGGGCCGCGACGGTCATCGTTGGGGGTTTTCTTCGTTCCTATGAGGCCATTGGCACCAGTTTTCCCAAGGTCGCCATGGGCTCTCTCGCCCAGAGTGTGACGAGCGACGTCGCGGCGTTTTTCGCCGCAGCCATGGAGATCGCGGCGCCGCTCGTGGCGGTGCTCTTCTGCACCCAGATCCTGCTGGCGCTGCTCTCAAAGGCCGCCCCCCAGGTCAACGTCTTCGTCTTCGGGATGCCACTGCAGATATTGGTAGCGATCATCGGCGTGAGCATCGCGCTCATTGCGCTACCCAATGACGTGATGAACATGGTGAGCCGAGCCATGTCACAGCTCTTTGGTGGTGGCTGATGGCGAACAAGTCCGAGCGCACTGAAAAGGCGACCCCGAAGCACAAGAAGGAGATGCGTGACAAGGGGTCGGTCGCACGGTCCCAGGAGCTGGGCGGATGGGCGAGCAGCCTGCTCATAGCGTCCCTACTGCCGTGGCTCGGTGGCATCGCGGCCAATCGGATCAGTGGTTTCGCGGTGCTGACGACCCAGACCATGGGTCACCCGAGCGTCGGCGATGCGGTGGGACTGTTGGGACACGGGCTCGCAACGGCGGCCTTCGCTGCGATGCCGATCTTGTTGACCGGTGGCATCTTCGCCATTGTCATCGCCGTAGCGCAGGTGGGACTTCGCATCACGCCCGAAGCGCTTCGCGTGCAGGTCTCTCGCCTCTCGCCAAAAGCTGGAATAAAGCGGATGATCTCGGCCGAGGGAGCCTGGACGCTCGCGAAGACCTTTCTCAAGATCATCGTCCTCACGGTCGTTGGCTACTTGATCATGCACCAATTGGTGATGAACGTGCTGGGCGGAGCGACCTTGCCGCTGCAGGCGACGCTGTCGGCGAGTTCGGGGACGGTCGTGAGCCTGCTTCGCCTCATCGGTGTCATTGCGCTCGCCATTGCTGCTGTTGACTACTACTTCCAACGAAGAAAGTACCAACAGGACCTTCGCATGACCAAACAGGAGATCCGCGACGAATACCGACAGAGCGAGGGAAATCCTGAGGTGCGCCGGGCGCTTCGGAGCAAGGCGCGCAGCATCTCTCGAATGCACATGCTCGCCGCAGTCAGCTCCGCCGACGTCGTGGTGACCAATCCAACCCACTACGCCGTGGCGATTGCCTACAATCGCCGCGTCGATCGGGCGCCGAGGGTCGTTGCCAAGGGGGCTGACTACAACGCGATGCTGATCAGAGAGCACGCACGTACCTGTGGCGTGGTGATCGTCGAGAACCCGCCGCTCGCTCGGGCGCTGCACAAGTCCTGTGAAGTCGATGACGTCGTGCCACCGGTCCTCTACGCGTCGGTTGCTCGGCTCTTGGCGCTCGTGTACTCGCTTTCGCCCTCGGCGCGCGTGTTTCGACAGGTCCACGTCATGGTCGACTGAGACCGTCACCGGCCAAGCGATTACGGGGTAAAAGGCGTGCGTTCCCGCGTTGAGGCTGGACTCGGGGCCATTGTTGAAATCGGCGCTAATAATATTGTCACCACCCCTCAATTCTGAGCCCGCAGTGGTCGTAATACCATCAGGCTTAGGAAGGCCAGAGAGCGTCCAGGGACGGACACGAGCGGACGGTACGTCCTGGAGTTCAATGTCCCTGATCAGTCGACCCCGCATTTCACCCAACGCCCAAGAGGGTCGATGGAAGCACGTCATCCACATGGCCGTGCCGTTGTCGGTGGTGGCGGTCGTGGTGGTCTTGATCATCCCACTGCCCACGTTCGTGATCGACCTGCTCATCACGGGAAACATCACGGGATCGGTGCTCGTCCTGCTCACGGCGATGCAGGTGAAGCGGCCCCTCGATTTCTCGGTCTTTCCCACGTTGGTGCTGATAGCGACGATGTTCCGCCTGGCGCTCAACGTGGCGGTGACCCGACAGGTCCTCCTGCACGGCTACGCCGGAGTGGTGGTGTCGAGTTTTGGACACTTCGTCGTCGGCGGATCGATCGTCGTCGGCCTCGTCATCTTCTTCATCCTGATCATCATCCAGTTCGTGGTCATCACCTCGGGCTCAGGACGTGTGGCTGAGGTGGCCGCACGTTTCACACTCGACGGCATGCCCGGTAAGCAGATGGCCATCGACGCCGACCGGGCATCGGGTGCGATCAGCGAACTCGAAGCCCAGCGACGTCGGCGCGAAATCGCTGACGAAGCCGACTTCTACGGAGCTATGGATGGTGCGTCGAAGTTCGTTCGAGGCGACGCAGTGGCGGCGATAGTGATCACCATGGTGAACCTGATCGGCGGGCTCGCGATCGGCATCCTCCAGCGCCACTTGACGATGTCCAACGCCATCGACACCTACAGTCTGTTGTCGGTCGGTGACGGCCTCGTCTCCCAGGTGCCCGCGTTGTTGCTGTCGCTCTCGACGGGCATCATCGTCACCCGGTCCGCTACCGAGCACGACCTTGGTCACGACGTCGTCCAGCAACTCTCGCGCTTTCGGCGCATTGTACGAACCACCGGGGTGGTCATGGCGACCTTGGCGCTGGTGCCGGGACTGCCGAAGGTTCCCTTTGTCATCGTCGGTGGACTGGTCTACTACTTCGGCTCACGCCTGCCCAAGGACGTCCAAGGTGGCGCGAGTGGTGCGCTTGATGCGCCGACGCCCGATGTCCTCGATGAGTCGGCCGAAACCCTCGCCGCGGGCATGGCGGTCGAGCCGCTCAGTCTCGAGTTGGGCGTCGACCTCATTGACCTGGTGCAGAGCGAACGCGGCGGCGACCTGCTTGACCGCGTGAGGGCGCTTCGTCGAAACGTCGCCAAAGAGCTCGGGATCGTGATGCCACGCGTGCACACGAGGGACAATCTCGACTTGCCCAACGACGAATACGCCATTCGTGTGCACGGCGTTGAGGTCGCTCGGGGTCAGGCGCCGCGAGGTAAGTTGCTCGCCATTGGCGAGAACCTCGATGGACTGAGCGGTCTCGACACCCGCGACCCGGCCTTTGGGGGTCGCGCCAAGTGGATCCCGGTGGGCCTCAGTCACGAGGCGGCGGTGGCGGGGGTGACCGTGGTCGACCGCTCTGCAGTCGTGACGACCCACCTCGCAGAGATCGTTCGTGAACACGCCGGCGAGCTCTTGTCGCGCCAGGACACGAAACTGCTGCTCGACGCCATCAAGGCCTCGAACCCCGTCGTACTTGAAGAGATGGCCGCAGCGAACCTCACCCTCGGCGACGTGCAGGTCGTGCTTCGAGGGCTGCTCGAAGAAGGCGTGCCGGTGCGTGACCTCGTGCGCATCGTCGAGGCGCTCACCGAGCAAGCTCGAGGTCCACAAAAAGACGCCGACAGCCTGCTTGAGGCGGCGCGCGTCGCGCTCGCAACGACCATCGGCTCGCTGTTCGAGCGTGACGGACGCCTCTCGGCGATCACCCTGTCGCCCGTGCTCGAGCAAGGACTCATAGGTGCTCTTCGCGTGAGTGATCGTGGTCGTCGAAGTCTCGCCATCGCGGCCCACGAGGCCGAGGAGATTGCTCGAAACGTCGGACACTTCGTTCGCGAATCCGAAGCGCGCGGCCACAACCCGGTGCTCGTGTGTGCGACGCGACTTCGACCGGCGCTCAAGCGACTTCTGGCGCCGAGCCTGCCGCGCTTGGGCGTCATCGGTGTGGGAGAGATCGGACCAACAATGTCAATTTCAACGGTAGGGAGCGTGAATGGTGAAGTGGCCGCAACAGTCTAAGGGACCCGTCGTGCAGTTCGAAGCTCGAACGTCAGAGGAGGCGGTGCGCCTGGCACGAATGGAGCTGGGCACCTCGGCACCCGTGCGGTGCTGGAAGGCACGTCGCGGGGGACTCTTCGGCTTCTTTGCCAAAGAGGTGTTCGTCGCCGGCATCGAGGCTCCCGAGCCCTCGCGCGCGGACAACGTCGCACGTGCCGCGCACGCGCGTTCGACCATCGCCGAGTGGTCCTACGATCCCACCAAGTTCGTCGACGCTGAAGACGACGTGACGTGGCCGTCCGCGCGAAGTGTCTCGCTCTCGGATCTCGTGGAGTCAACGAGAGACGAGGTGTCACTGGCTTCGACGAACGTGCTCGAGAATGCGTTCATCGACGTACTCGCCCAAGCCCAAGCGGCGCTCAACCCCGAGCCGTCGACGAGCGAGGGACCACGCGAGCCCGCTCAGCCCTACCTCGACGCGACGCCGCCAGTGGTGCGCCCCGCGGTCTTTGCCGTGGTGCCACCTTCACGAGTCGAGCCCGGGCCAGAGAGGATCGCGGGACTGAGGGCGTTCGTCGCGGACTACGGCGTCCCAAGTGATTTCTGGCCCGAAGAGTCCGAAGAGACCCTTGACGGCTTGGTGCGCAGTTTCTCGCGTCTGCCCCCGGTCCCAGCGCTGCCTACTGGTGAGGGCTCGCTCGTGGTCGTTGTTGGTACGCGCCGCGACGTCCAAGCGGCCGGACTTCGTCTCATCGAACTCATGGACCTCGACGCGTCGGATCTGATCGACGCGCAGTGCACGAGTGCCAGCCGACAGCGCGTCACTCGTCGGCGGGGATCGCGGTCAAGCGTGGTGATGATCGAAGCGCCGCTTCGCTCGCGCGAGCTCGCCGAGGTGGCCGCGTGGATCGACGGCTTGAAACCCGACCTCGTGGTCGCAACGGTCTCGGCGACCGCGAAACGCGCTGATGTGCACTCGTGGCGACGTCAACTCGCTTGCATCGACGTCCTGGCGCTTTATCGAGTCGCTGAGACCACCTCACCGGGTGAGTTGCTCGGTGATCTGCCCATCCTGCTCTTCGACGGGCACCAGACCTCAGTGCTCAGGTGGGTGGTCTTGATACTTGAAGCGATGATGGAGCAGGGTTGAAACCGCGCTCGTACCAGGCGTTCATTGCCGATATTCGCGGATACCGGCCGGCGATAGCGATCGCGCTGTCGATTGTGGCCGTGATCCCGAGCTTTCTCGCCTTTTTGCACCAAAACCTGTCAGCACTGCAGTTCCTCACCCGATTCGCCCAGTTCCTGGTCGTGATCGGTGCACTGGTCTGGCTCACGACCGGGGTACTGGTGCGCTACGCGCGCATGCAAGCACGGGTCGAGAGGAGCAGGAAACACGACGACGAAATGATGCTCTAGCCCCTCAATTTTGGGCCTCGACGGGTCGTTATCACTTGAAGTGGATACCGATACCCTTCTCGTCGAGCTCGTTGAAGCCCTTGATCACGACCTCGAACTCCTGGCGGTCCTGCGCTATCGCATAGTGGTGCTGGGGGCACTTGCGGGTGCAGACCAGACGGCGGCTCTGCCACTGGCCGTGCGCGAGATTGAAGTCGCCTACGAGGCCCTGCGTCTGGCCGAAATCGTTCGCGCGACGGTGACCGAGCGGGTGGCCGATGAGTTCGAGATCGACTCGATGCCGCGTGTTGACGAGATTGCGACCTACGTCAGTGCCGGGTGGAGCGACCTGTTGCTCGAACGACGCCGGAGTCTGATCGAGATCGTCTCTGAGATCCAAGGTCTCTCCCAGACAGTTGCGGTCGCCATGGGGCGTCGCGTCGCGCTCGCCGAAGAGGCGTTCGCATTCCTTCGTACCGATACATCAGCAACCTATGGGCGTCCCACCACGCGTGGGGGAGTGCTCGTGGAGGGGGCGATATGAGTGACATGGGCCTGTCGATCTCGGCGAGCGGACTCGCTGCCAGCTCGGCTGAACTGAACACTGCCTCTAACAACCTGGCGAACGTCTCAACGCCGGGGTACGCGACCGAGCAGGTCAACCTCTCGCCCGAAGCGGCCTCGGGGCCGCTCACGACGGGTCAAGGCGTCATCGTTGGTTCGGTGACGCGCCTGAGCGATGCGGTGTACGCGGCCGTCAGTGTCGCGGCCGCCGGCGTCCAGGGGGCTGCGTCTCAGACCAATCAGGTCATGTCATCGATCCAGACCGTCTTTCCCGAACCGAGTAGTAACGGCATCGCATCACAACTCAACACTTTCTGGTCGAGCGTCGCGACGTTGGCGTCGAACCCGAGTCAAGTCGGCGCGGAGCAGTCAGTCGTCGGCGCGGCCCAGAACCTCGCTTCGTCACTCAACTCGAGCTCTAATCAACTGAGCCAGCTCGCGAGTTCGCTGCAGACCTCCGTTGGCTCGGGCTCGGGTGACGGAGGGACGCTCACCCAGGTCAATTCACTGCTCAAGCAGGTCGCGTCGTTGAACGCCCAGATCGTCGCGGGTGCGGTCAGTGGTCAGAACTCGAACGCGTTGGTGGACCAGAGCACCGCCGCGGTCAACACCCTCGCGGGACTCATTGGTCTCACGAGCACCAACGGTCCCCACGGCACGGTGGCGCTGTATTCGAACGGTGTGCAACTCGTTGGCGGCAACATCGCCCAGACGCTCAGCACCACGGGGTCCGCAGCCACTGGGAATCTAGCGATCTCGACGTCCAACGGTGTCTCGGTGAGCGTGGGGGGATCGATCGGAGCGACGTTGACCGCGGTGAACTCGACGATCCCCGAGTACCAGTCCAAGCTCAATGCCGTCGCCGACGCGCTCGCCACCGGTGTCAACACCGTCCAGGCCAACGGTCTCAGTGCAGCGGGTGTCCCGGGCTCAGCAATCGCGGGTGGGGCGACGGCGCTACCCAACATCTTTGTGGATAACGGCTCCTCGAGCACCTACACAACGAGTCCGCCGGCGATCAATTCAGCCGCCACCATTGAAGTGGCACCCGCTCTGGTCGCCGACCCCTCGCTCGTCGCGACCGCGGCCGCCCCAGGAGCGACGAACTCGAACGCGATCGGCACTTCCACGCTCGACGGCTCCAACGCCCAAGCAATGGCGGCGCTCGCCACATCGACAACGGGTCCCGACGCCAACTACCAGTCAATGATCGGAGCACTCGGCAGCCAGGCCGCCAGTGCGCTCACCACATCAAAGGCCGCCCAGGGTCTCTTGACGACCGCCACCAACAATCTCTCCACCATCTCAGGTGTGAACCAGAACACCCAGGAGGTCAACATCTTGACTGCTCAGAATGCGTTCCAGGCCAACTCCAAGGTCATCAACGCCATCAATGCCTGTTTCCAATCCTTGATCGCGGCGGTGTGACGTGTCGATCTCTGATCTAGCGCTCACCCAGGCACTTGCGAACCAGCTGTCATCCAAGGTGAACGATGTCGCCAACCTGCAGATGCAGATCGCGTCGGGTCAGGCGCTCAACCAGCCCTCGGACAATCCGGCTGCGGTCACCCAGGTGCTCGCCCTCTCGAGCCAAGCGGCCCAACTTTCGAATTACCAGGCCAATGCCCAGAGCGCATCATCGTGGCTCGGCACGGCGAACAACACGGCCAACAGCGCGCTGCAGGTGATGAGTTCGGCGAACACGCTGTTATTGCAGGCGTCGAGCCAGGGCTCTCAGAACGCAAGCAGCTACCAGGCCATTGGACGTCAACTGCAGGGGATGGTGTCGAACCTGCTGCAACTGGCCAATACCCAGTACGACGGCCGCGCGCTCTTCGGCGGTACGTCATCGAACCCGTTGGCCTATGACGCGAACGGCAATTACCTCGGAAACGCCGACACGCCGAGTGTCGTGATCGGCGCCGGCTCGGGCGTTGGTCAGACCGTGCCGCTCTCGGTGCCGGGTAGTTCAATGTTCGGCTCGGGCGCCGCGAACGTCTTTTCAACCCTGAGCACCGTGGCGAACGCGCTGTTGAGCGGAACGCCGACCTCGGCGCAGATCTCGACGGCGATCACGGCCCTGAGCTCGAACGTGGCGTCAGCGGAGCAGGCGAGCGTCGTACTCGGTAACGCCACCCAAGCTGCGTCCATGGCCAACGCTTCGCTCACGACTCAACTCAGTAACGTCCAGGCGAACTCGGCCAATCTGAAGAGCGTGAACATCGCCCAGGCCACCTCACAGCTCGGACTGGACACTGCGAGCTACCAGGCCGCGCTGTGGGCCGCGTCTCAGGCAATCCCCGAGACACTGATGAAGTTCATCGCATGATCAAGCCACCCCCCACCACGTCCTCGCCCGCCGCGTCTACGACGAGGTCTACAATGGCTCAACTTGAGAGAGAAGGCAGCATGCTGAGCGCCACCGCTCCCATCCATATTGAGGGGATGGCCCTGAAGTTCCATCACGACCTTCCTGGATTCAAGGGCGCGCGCAACTTCACGATCGAGCCGCTCGGCGAGCCGGGTGCAGAGGTGTTCGCGAGTCTTCGATGCGCGGACACGGTCTACGTCCAAGAGAATGTGCCGATCGACAACCTGGTGCTGCTCGTGATGTCGCCGGGGGCGTTCTGGTCCGAGTACGAGGTCCACATTGAAGACCCGGTGGTGGCTGAACTTGAACTCACCGAGCCCGATGACGCTGCGCTGCTCGTGATCGTGCACCCTAAAGAGCCGCTCAGCAATTCGACGGTCAACCTGTATTCGCCCATTGTCTACAACCGGCGAACCGGAGCCGCTGATCAGATCGTGCCGGCGACGACTGAACAAGAAGTCGGCTGGAGCATTCGCGCGCCCTTCCCCGCTGAATGAGATGATTGACACCTCATGCTTTCTCTAACACGCGAAGTCGGACAACAGATCCTCATCGGTGATGACGTAGTGCTGACCGTGCTCTCCGTCTCGGCGAATGGTCGAGTTCGCCTGGGCATTGAAGCACCCAAGCAGGTCCGTATTGACCGTAAAGAGGTGCTCGATCGGATTCGTCAGGCGAACATGGAATCGGCCACCGCCACGCCCGAGACGACTGTTGACGCGGCTGCGTGGGCGGCGTACGGTGCTCGTCGAGCGAACGCCCGAGCCAAACCGCCCGAATAGTGGTGCGCTAGAGGATACCGAGGTCGTGATGCGCTTGGGACCACGGAGCTTGGATCTACCTGGCTCAGTGCATCTACCAAGTACTTCTCAGAACAGGAGTGCTATTCGACCTCGGCGCGCAGTTCAGCGCGCAGGTTCCTGAGTCCTTGCTGGATGAGCTGGGTCACCCTCGAGCGATCGATGCCCAACGTGTCGGCGACCTCGCTCTTTTGGAATCCTTCGAGGTAGTGCAGCACGAGGACCTGACGTTGACGCTCGGTGATGCGAAGCAGTGCCGCCTTCACTGCGTCGCGCATGGCGGCGAGGTCGGCGGCGTCACTTGGCTCGATGCCCGATCCGGTCAAGAGTCCCGCAGGCCCCTCACCGACCATCGAGAGTGGTACGAGGTAGTTAGACGTCGCAGCCACATCGTCGAGTTCCATGATCTCTGCGACCGATGCGCCGAGGTACGTTGCGACTTCTTTCAACGTCGGTGTGCGACGGTACTCCGCTTCGAGTGACTCGCGTGCGACTTGATAGGTGCGCACACGCGCGCGCATGCGCTTGGGCAAGATGTCATCGCGACGAAGTTCATCAATTATCGCGCCTTGAATGCGTATCGTTGCGTAGGTAGCGAACTGGAAACCACCAGCCGGATCGAAGCGTTCTATGGCGTTGATCAGGCCAAACTGACCACACGAGCAGAGCTCTTCTACGGTCTGAAACGATCGCATGCGTCGCGCCACGCGGTTCGCTACGAGCTTGACGAGTGGTGCGTAAAAGACGACGAGTCGATTGCGATCATTGACAGAACGGGTCTCGAAGTATGCGGACCACAACTGTTGGGCGGCTTCGGGTGTCGTAGTGGCGACAGAGACCGCAGCGGGCCACCCATCTCTCGCTAGCTCAGCCATGCCTCACCTCACGTCTCTTACGAACTTTTCTGTTACAACCGTCTGGCTGTATAGAAATCCTTTGCGAATGATACACACGAACGCAACACGCGCCGAAGAAAAATTGTGAACAATCTTCGAAATCGGCATTCATTGCATCGGGTATTGCTACTCGTCAGTTATCTCACAGTATGAACTCACTGAGTGGTCACCGTGCTATAGCGAAGGCTTTGAAAATGACACCTGGCACGTGCGAGGACCGGTTCGTCATGGCAGCGAGCGCCGTGTCGCGGGCCTTGGGTATGAAGCGACGGGACTAGAAAGAGTGCATGAAGATTTTGGTGCTCGGCGGAACGGTGTTTCTTTCATCGGCGGTCGTCGCCGAATTGGTGCTTCGCGGCCATGAAGTGACGTGTCTCGCGCGTGGCGAGTCCGAAGTACCGCCGAAGCCAGCGAAGCTGGTGCGGGCTGATCGTGGCGAGGGGCGAGTGGCCTACGACGGACTCGGCGGTGACTGGGACGCGGTCATGGACGTCAGTTGGGAGCCCTCGTACGTGCGAGATGCCCTGGAGGTCCTCGGCGAGCGCGCAGGTCACTGGACCTACGTTTCGAGCTGTTCGGTCTACGCCGATAACAGTGGGGGGGAACTCGATGAATCAGCAACCCTCCTTAGCGCCCTCTCACCGCGCGAGGTTTCCTCCTTGGCCAATTACGGCGAATCGAAGGTCGCCTGTGAGGAGTACTGTCGCGCCGCACTCGAATCTCGACTGCACATATGTCGACCCGGACTCATTGGTGGCCCTGGAGACCCCAGCGACCGGTTCGGATACTGGCC